>JADDQY010000056.1 GCA_016781135.1 Actinomycetota bacterium | reverse complement strand
TCCCGGCACAGCGGCGCACCTGCGACCAGCGCCGCTGCAGCGGCGAGGTGGAGCTGGAGGTCGCACTGGCGACGCGGCGTCCCACCGCGACCTCGTCGCTCCATCCGGGCTGATCGCCAGGACGCTTTCAGCGCCGCGCCGACCAGGTCCCGAGCGGACACCACCGGCTCACACGAGCTCGATCAGCGTCAGCACGCTGACCCTGCCCGTCGCCCTCATCCCCCTACTCCTGCGGTGGAGCGGCGCTGATGTCGCTGAGGGCGATGCCGGCGTCGTCCGCTGCTTCGTCGGTCTGTGCCAGGTCGCCCACCGAGACGATCCCCACAGGCCGACCATCGGCGACGACGACCACCCGGCGAAGCGCCTGGGCCCGCATGGTCTCCGCCACGGTGTCGAGGGTGTCGGTGGGCGAGACGGTCGTGACCGACTGGGAGGCCACCTCGGAGACCGCCGTGCTGGTGACGTCGAGACCGTCTGCAACCGCCCGGATGGTGATGTCGCGGTCGGTGACGATGCCGGCGATCTCGTCGCCGTCGGTCACCAGCACCGTGCCTGTGTCGCGCTCGCGCATCAAGCGAGCAGCCTCGGCAAGTGTGGCGTCACCCGCAACGCTCACCAGGTCCATGGACATCACGTCGGCCACCCGACGGGTGTCCGAGGCACCCGCCCGACCACCCCCTGCGCTTCCCCCGCTCAGCCCAGCCGCGCTGCCACCGGTTGCCTGGTCCGTCATCGGAACTCCCCTCTCGATCGGCGTCGCCGACGCCTACCCCCGTCGTCTCACCGACAACCGGGCGAGAATGCTGGCGGTGACGGAGCAAACGGATCGCGGTAGGAGCTCGCGGCTCGCCCCTCCTCTCGCTCGTCTCACCACCTCCACCCCGGGCCACGCCCGCCGGCTGCTCCTCGCTCGCTCCTTCGCAGGTACGGGTCGCGCCGCATCCAGCGACTGCCAAGGGAGTGTCGTCGTTCTTCATGGCGTCCGCCCTCGTGGACAACGGGTGGGAACCGGCGCGCAGCATCGATGTGCGTGCGGATATGGCCGGTCCTTGGCCAAGAGCAACAGACGGTGTAGCGGCTCGTGGTGCTCCGGGCGTCCCGCCGGCGCTCTTCGCTCGAGCGGACGCTCGACGAGATCGGCCCCTTCGAGCTGTCCCTCCACGACAACACCACAGCTACGGCTGGCAGATGGTCGTGAGCATCCCCCGCTTGGGCGGACACCTGCGCTGAGGTGGTGACACCATCTCGGAAAGGAGTCCGAT
>JADDQY010000004.1 GCA_016781135.1 Actinomycetota bacterium | reverse complement strand
GAAGCGGAGGCCCTTGACGCCGGTGAGCACCGCTGGAGAATGGACGGCGGAGAGCGCCCGACTCGTCCTCCCCATATTGTCGCCGCTTGTTCGTTGCCCGAGTCGGGCATCCGCCCGGAAAGGGCGAGAGCCGACGCGCACGGAGGACGGCGACATACGGCTCGCGCTCGCCGACGAAGTACGTCGCGACGAACCCGGACGGCAGTCGGTCCTCGAATACCTCGACGCCAGCCACCGTTCGTGGATTGGTGGCCGGCGGCCCCGCTTCGACCCAGCGGAAGAGCTCATCGGCAAGCAGGGCCGTCGGCTTCGGTGAGCCGGTCGAAGTCGGGTTGGGGGCGTCAGTGACGAGGACGCGCAGGTTACGCCGGCCAGAATGGTGGCAGGGATCCGCTCGCCGTTACGACTGTCGAGGCCGGCTCTTGGCGTTCGCCTGGAAGATTTCGTCGAGTCGCTCGGCGATCTGGGCGTCTCGGGTGTCGAGGACGTGCTGGTAGCGGTAGGCCGCCGCTGGCGAGGCGTGGCCAAGGCGTGCCTGCACCTCGCGAATGGTGGCGCCCGACACGGTGGCGAGCGTGCCGGCGACGTGGCGAAGATCGTGGAACCGCAGCTTGTCGATCCCGGCGAGCTGGAGGGCGGGGAGCCAGTGCCGGTTGCGGAAGTTGCTCTGGCGAAGCGGTCCACCGGTGCCGCTCGTGAAGACGAGCGCCTCGGGACCAGGCGCGACGAACTGAGCGGCATGGGCCTCGAGCTCGTCGATGAGGCCGGCGGGGAGATGGACGACGCGACGTCCAGACGTCGATTTCGGCTCCCGGGCAAGCAGCTGGCCGCCGCGCAGCTCGACCACTTGTTCCACCACGGTGAGCGTGCCTCGCTCCAGGTCGAGGTTCTTGCGCCGCAAGCCCACCAGCTCACCCCAACGACAACCGGCGTAGGCGGCGGTGAGCACCAGGGCTCGGTAGTGCGGTTCGACGGCGTCGGCGATCGCCGCCACCTGCTCCGGCGTAGCGATCGACATCTCCGACGCCCGCTCCACCCCAGCGCCCTTCTCCACGCAGGGATTGCGCGCCACGAGGTTGTCGACCACCGCCGTCGACATCATCGACGACAGCAGGCGGTAGGCCTTGGCGATGGTCGAGGGCCCTGGTCGCCCCGATCGCAGCAACCCGGCGCGCCAGGCCCGGACGCGCGCCGGGGTGAGGTCGACGAGCTCGACGTCGCCGAGGGTCGGGAGGATGAGACGGTCCAGCAGGTACTCGTAGAGCTCGCTGGTCTTGGGCGCCAGCGAGGCCTTGCCCCGCAGCCACTGCTTGGCGAAGCGGCGAAGGGGAACCTCGCCGGCTCTGGGGTCGATCCACTTCCCCTGCGCCTGGTCGGCAATGACCGATGCCAGCCAGGCGTCGGCCTTCGCCTTGGTGGTGAACGTCTCAGGGGCCGGGAGTAAGCCGCCGTCGTCCAAGCGGATGCGGGCTTGGTAGCGGCCCGAGGGCAGGCGCCGGATGCTTCCCGCCGTCCGTCGTGCCCGCCGCCTTGGTGCCATCTCAGTGCCTCCCAGTGTCGCTTCGTGCCACGGCGTGCCACACCGTAATGGCACGATTGTGGCACGAAAGGGGCTTTGAGGGGTCATCAGGAGAAGCGCCGGGACGGAAAACCACCCCTGACCAGCACTTTTTCCGGCGCCCCCGGCAGGACTCGAACCTGCGACCCGCTGCTTAGAAGGCAGCCGCTCTATCCAGCTGAGCTACAGGGGCGTGACCCAAACGCTAACCCCGGCAGTGGCGCTTGCCCGTCCGTCCTCAGATCTTGACCCGCAGCGCTCCGGGGAGGATCCGGAAGCTCGCAGGTGTCGTGCCGAGGAGCTCCCCGTCGGCCTCCAGCCGCGCCGCTGGGTCGCAGCTGACCTCCACCGTTCCTGCTCGCCACTCGAGCACTCGGGGATGGGGCAAATGGGTGCCCCGGAAGAGCTTCGGCATCGACAGGGCGTAGTCGAGCTTGGAGCCGAACTGCACCTGCACGTCGAACTCGCCATCGCTCAGGTCGGCTGCGGGCGCGATGTGCATGCCGGCCCCGAAGTACTGACCGATGGCCACCACGAGGTTGGTCAAGCGCCCTCGGTAGTGATCCGTCGTCGCGACGACGCGAGCGTCGGTCGGGCGGTGACGGGGAAGGGTGAGGGCGAACCCTCCCACGTAGCGGGCTGGGCCGCACTCCCGTGGGAGCCGCGACGCCCGATAGGCCACGTCGGCGCCGATGCCGACTTCGGCGACGTTGGCGAACAGGCGCCTCCGCTCGCCATCGATCCCCTGACAGCGAACCTCGCCCACGTCGACGACTCGGGGCGCCCTTGGCGAACTGAGACAGGCTGCGGCAGCATCGAGATCGCTCGGGAGCGAGAAGCTGCGGGCGTAGTCACAGCCCGATCCGGCGGGGATCACTCCGAGCACCGGAACCCGCTCCTCGGTCCCTTGGGTCAGCAAACCGTTCACCACCTCGTGCACGGTCCCGTCGCCCCCCACGGCCACCACCATCGCCCGTCGATCGCTCCGGGCCTTGTCGGCAAGCTCGGCGGCGTGACCGGGTCTGTCCGTCAGCTCGCCGGTCGGCTGCAGCCCCGATCGCTCGAGCCGCTCGAGCAGGTCCTCCCAGCGCCGCCGCACGGTTCCCTTGCCTGCCCGGGGGTTGCCGATGACCAAGGTGCCGCCCTCGACCACATCACCATCACCTCGTTCGTGCACGAGCTCGCGGCGCAACCGGTCAGCGAGTGAGGACGACGAACTGCATCACGGCCGCCACCAGGATGAGCACCAGCAACGCCGCCAGAGCAAGGGTAGTCGCCGGCCTCACGGTCGTCGCCTGGTCGGCTCGAAGGCCACCCGGGAGGTGACGCCAGCGCTGCCCCCGGCGCCGTCGTCGGCCTCCCGCAGCGTCACGCTGTCGCCCACCCCCAACCCGAGGTACGCGGCGGCAGAGTGGCGGTTGGCGGCCAGGGAGACCAAGCCGTAGGCGTCGATGACCAGCCCCACCGCGCCGGGGGGGATGGCGCTGTAGGTCACGGCCCGACCGGCCCGCTGCACCCGGTCGTTGAACGACAGCGACACGGGATCGCCGAGGACCAGCAGTTCGTCCGGGTCGACGTTGAGCTGCACGTTGCCGTAGCGATCGACCCATAGCACCTCGGCCACCAAGGACCCGTTCTCCTGGCGGGTGAGGGGCAGCAGCCCGGGGAGCAGAGTGTTGGGATCTATCGGGTCACCCAGGTCGCCCAGCGCCGAGCCGTTGCACAGGTGAGCGACGGCCGGAGCGAAGATGTCCCGGCCGGCGAAGGTCGGACCGGGTGCGGGCAGGTGGTAGCGCTCCTCGGTGAGGGCGACGACTCGGTCGGCCCCACCCGCCATGGCGACCGCCGGGGCCAGGAGGCCGTTGTCGGGACCGACGAAGACGCTCCCTTCCTCGGCCACCTCGACGGCCACCGCTCGCCGCTCGGTGCCGACCCCGGGGTCGACCACGGCCAGCACCACCCCGGGGGCGAGGTACTGCACGGCTCGGGCCAGCGCGAGGCTGGCCCCCCGGACGTCGTACGGGGCGATCCCGTGGGTGAGGTCGACGACGACGGCGTGAGGGGCGATGCTGCGGATGACCGACTTCACCACGCCGACGAACTCGTCGCCCGTGCCGTAGTCGGAGAGGAACGAGACCGTCTCGAAGCGCTCAGGCACCCGGCGACGCTACCGGCTGCTCACCCTGCCTCGGTGAACCCGCGGGCCAGGTAGCGATCCACGTCGTCCTCCGGCAGCCGATAGGACCGCCCCACCCGCAGCGCCGGCAGCTCACCTGCCTTGATCAGGCGGTAGACGGTCATGGTCGACACGCGCATGATGGCGGCGACCTCGGCAACGGTCAGGTACCGGGCGCGACCGCTCGACTGGGCCATCGAAATCACCCTCCTCCGCTCGACCTCACTGTAGGCCAGTGGTGCCAGTGGGGGAAGGGGCGGCGCTGGGACCTCCTCCCAGCTCACGGGAGCGGGCAGTGGCAGCCGCCACCGCTTCGATCACCGCGCTGCGGGCACCGGCGGCCTCGAGGACACGTAGCCCGGCGGCGGTGGTGCCCCCGGGCGAGGTGACGGCAGCGCGCAGCACCTGGGGCGACTCCCCGGTCTCGGTGAGCAGGCGGGCGGCGCCGAGCAGCGTCTGCAGGGCCAGGCGGCGGCTGATGTCATGGGGCAACCCGGCGAGCACCCCGGCGTCCACGAGCGCCTCGGCCACCAGGAACACGTAGGCCGGCCCCGATCCCGACAGGCCCGTCACCGCGTCGAGCAATGGCTCGGGCACGTGCACGACCTCGCCCACAGCAGAGAGAATCTCCTCCGCCCAGGCCAGGTCCGCATCTCCCGCGTACCGGCCGGGGGCGATGGCCGCCGCGCCCGCCCCGACCAGGGCGGCGGTGTTGGGCATGGCCCGGACCACGGCCACCTCGCCGAGGGCGGCCTCCAGCGTGGCGATCGGGACACCGGCGGCGATCGACAACACCCGCCCGACGCCGGCGTCGGCCACGTCGGCGCAGGCATCGGCGACGTCGCCCGGCTTGACCGCCACCACCACGCCCTCGGCCGGCGGCACCGCATCCTGCACGGCGACGTCGGGGAACCGCTCGACCAGCGCCGCCCGTCGGGCTCCCACCCTCTCGACCACGCACAGCTCGTCGGCCGGTGCCCAACCGGCAGCCAGCAGGCCACCGACGAGCGCCTCTCCCATCCGGCCGCCGCCCACCACCGCCAGCCTCGTCACCATGACGGCGACGCTACCGGGGCCGCTGCCCCCGTCTCTGGACGATCGGGACGGCCCAGTCCCACCGATCCTCCACCATCGGATCCGACGGAAAACTAGGGGAGGCAGCCGGTCGGGTTGCGGGGGGAGCCGCCGTAGCGGGTCTCGAAGTGGAGGTGGGGACCGGTCGAGCGCCCGGTGCTGCCGACGTAGCCGATGGTGTCGCCCTGGCTGACCCGTTGCCCGTTGCTGGCGGCGATGCGGCTCTGGTGGCCGTAGAGCGTCGTCAGAGCCCCCCCGTGGGACAAGATGACGACGTTGCCGTAGCCGCTCTGGACGCCAGAGAAGATGACGTTTCCGTCCTTGGCGGCCCGGATCGGCGTGCCCGTCGGAGCCCCGATGTCGATGCCGGCATGGAGACGCCCCCAGCGGGTGCCGAAGCCGGAGGTGACACGCCCGGACGTGGGCCAGATGCAGCCACCTGCTCCCGGGGTGAGATCAGCGGAGGCGACCCGCGACAAGGAACGCTGCCGTTCCTCGGCCTGTTGGATGATGCGGCTGAGCTCGGCCTCGCTGCGGGACTGCTCCTCGATCTCCGAGGTGACCTCCCGCTGGCGGGTCTGCACGTCGGCGGCGAGGCGGGCCTGTTCGGCCAGGGTGTCCTGCAACTCGGCGAGGCGAGCTTCGGTCTGGGCCCGTCGCTCGTCGGCCTTGCCCCTGGCCGCTTCGGCTTCGACCCGCCGCTTCTCGAAGTCCTGGCGGGCGGAGTTGAGCTCGTCGATGACGTCCTCGTCGTTGGCCGTGACCTGGTCGAGCAGAGCCCGCTTGCGGGCCGCCTCGGCGATGTCGCTCGACTGCACGACCTCCTGCAGCGAGTCCCCCGCCGGACGGATGAACGACGCCACCGCCCGCTCCACCACGGCGTCGGTCAGTCCGTCGATGCGGGTGCGGGTCTCGGCCATGGCCCGCTCGGCCTCGGCCATCTCGCCCTCGGCGGCGGCGACGGCCTGACGGGCGGCGTCGACCTCGACGGACTGGGCATCGACCTGGTCGTCGAGGGCGGCCACCGCACCCAACAGCTCCTCTTCGGATGCGGCCAGGCCGTCGAGCTCCTTGGCCAGCTGTGCTTTGCGGTTCCGGGCCTGCTCCCGAGCGGCACGTGGATCGCTGGCGGCATCAGCCGGAGAAAGATGCACGCCGAGAAGGGCCATCACCACGAGCACGAAGGCGAACCTGGTCCTGATCATGCGGTGGTTGCCCGTCACTCTCTCTCTTCTGACCGCCGTCCGTCGTCGGCTGCACGGCCCTGCAGACGGATTCCGCCCCCCGGCAGCCACCTCTGAACGGCGGCGACCGTAACAGGACCGCAATGGCCAGTGCCACTACCGGGAGCCGACCTGAGCAGGCTCAGGCGGCGGAGCCTGACCGCCCTTGGGCGGTTGGGGCGATCACCTGACCGTTCTCCTCGACCGCCCCGGGGTGGCCGCTCCCGATCTGGAACGCCAAGAGGGCGGCGGCCAGCCCTGCGCCGAGGAGGAACGCGACCGGAGCACCCGGGCCTCCGACCACAGCTCCGGCCAGCAGCGGGCCCGCCGTCTGTCCGGCCCGAACTCCGCCGACCCACATCGCCACCACCGAGCCCCGGCTGGACGAGGGGGCGGCACCGGCGACGATGCTCTGCAGGGATGGGATGGCGGCTCCCTCGCCGAAGCCGTAGAGGAGGGTCCCGGCCACGACCACGGTGAGGACCGGCGCCTGGGCGATCACCGTGAAGGCCACCGCCAGCACCGCCGAGCCGGTCAGCACCAGGCGGCGGGACCCGAAACGGGCGGTCAGGCGCCCGAGGGCCAGCGCTCCGGCGGTGGCGGTCAACGCCGGTAGGCCCAGCACCAACCCCCGACTGGTGGCGCCCAGCCCGAACTCGCCGGCGAGGTACAGGGGCAGGGCCGTCAGGATGAGGCCGAAGATCAACACGAACAGGACGACCCCGCTGCCCATGGCGACAAGGACCGTGGCCGAACCGAGGTAGCCGAGCGCCTCTCGCACCTGCTCAGCGATGCGCACCTCGCGGCGGGGCGACCTGCGAAGCGCCACGCCGGCGCCAGCGGCCGCCACCAACCCGATCCAGTAGGGCACAAAGGTGGCCCGCCACCCGGCGAAGTCGGTCAACGCCCCCCCGAGCGGGGGGAGCACGGCCAGGGAGATGGTGAGCACGGCCGAGTTCTGACCGATGACCCGGGCTCGGTCCGGGCCGTCCCAGTGATCGGCGATGATGACCACGGCCAGGTTGATCAGACCCGCCGACCCGACCCCTTGCACCAACCGGCACGCCAGCAGAGTCGAGAACGACGGGCTAAAGCTCGCCAGCCCCCCGAAGAGCCCGAACACCACCAGGCACGGGACCAGGACCTCGCGCCGGCCGTAGCGGTCGGCGAGCAACCCGATGACGGGAGCCACCACCACGCCGGGCAGGGTGGCCGCGGCCACGATCAGCCCGGCGCTACCCGCTGACACCTGGAGGTCGAGGAGGATGTCGGGGATCGCCGGGGCGATCAGCGTGTTGGCCATGATCCCGATCACGGTGAACGAGAAGATCAGCGCTCGGGAGGGACGCGCTCCCCTGGTGATGGGGCCCGAGGAACGTGGGACCGGTGCTCGTACTTCCCCGAACGAGGTCGGTCGCCTCGCTCCTCGGGCTCGTCCCCTCACCTTACCCTCACTCGCGCAGTAAAAGCAATGAGATGCCTCGAAGTACCTGGGTCAGCAGCGCACGAGCCGCCGGGCCGAGAGATCGGTGTAGAGCCGGCGGAGGCGGGCGGCGGCGGTCGACCAGGTGTAGCCGGCCGCTCGTTGCGCGGCCTCGTGGCCCAGGCGCTCCCCGAGGCCACGGTCAGCGAGGATCTCGGCCACGTAGGCGGCGTAGGCCTGGGGACGTCGGTCGTCGACGAGAAAACCGGTGCGGCCGTGGGCCAAGATCGTGCGCAGGCCCCCCACGGCGGCGGCCACCACCGGGCGCCCACACGCCGCCGCCTCGAGCGCCACCAGCCCGAACGATTCGGACCGGCTGGGGACCAACACCACGTCGGCGGCCCGGTACCAGGTGGGCAGGAGGTGATGGGGCTGGGGCTCGACGAAGCGCACCCGACCGGTCAGGTTGAGCGACTCGACCAGCTCGTTGACCCGCGCCAGCTCGGTGGGACCATCGGGCCCACTCGGCCCACCGACCACCACCAGCTCGGCACCGGGGTGGTCGAGCTCGGCCAGGGTGGCCACAGCGACATCCAAGCCCTTGAGCGGCTGTATCCTGCCCACGAACAACAACACCGGGTGCTGGGCGGCACGACGGCCCCCGACGGCGGAGATCCGCCCTGGCGTCGCCCACCCGAGCGCCGCTCGGGCGCCGTCTCGATGGCCGGGGGCGAAGAAAGCGTGGTCGACGCCCGGAGGAACCACCTCGATGCGCTCGGGGTCGGCGTGGTAGTGGCGCCGCAGCTGCTCCGCCTCCTCGACGCCGTTGGCCAGGATGGCGTCGCTGCAGGCGATCACCTCGGCCTCGGCCCGGGCTCGTTCCCGCGCCGCCGGCTCGCCGTCGGCCTCGGCCTTGGCTCGGGCGAGGGTGTGGAACGTCGACACCAGCGGCAGGCCCAGGCGGTGCTTGGCGACGTGGCCGGCCACGCCCGAGAGCCAGTAGTTGGCGTGGATGGCGTCGACGTCGCCAGTGGCGGCGACGTGGTCGGCCACCGCGTCGGTGAACGCCGGTACCAGGCCGGCCAGCTCCTCCTTGGGGACCTCGGCGGCCGGACCGGCCTCGACGTGGATCACCCGGAAACCGGGCTCGACCACCACTTCGGGTGCCAGGGCTCGGGACCAGGCCCGGGTGAACACGTCGCAGGCCACGCCTGCTTGGGCCAGCGCCGACACCAGCTCGCGCACGTAGACGTTCATCCCACCGCTGTCGCCGATGCCCGGCTGGACGAGTGGCGAGGTGTGGAACGAAAGCACCGCAAGCCTGTGCATGCGGCGACGAAGGCTATTCCCCCTCTGCGGGCTCGCGGCCACTCGAACGGCGGAGGCCGCTCGACCTCGCCGGATCACCGGCGCATGATCTCCACCGAACCGCTGGCCGCCAGGCACTCCTAGGGGTGGCTGGGGGCCATGGGCAGACGCTCGATGAGCGGCAGGAACACGGCGACCACCTCGGGGTCGAACTGGGTCCCGGCCATGCGCGACAGCTCGGCGGCGGCCCGCTCGGTCGGCATCGCTGCCCGGTAAGGGCGATCGGTGGTCATGGCGTCGAAGGCGTCCACGATGCTGAAGGCCCGAGCCGGAAGAGGGATCTCCTCGCCCCGCAGGCCCTCCGGGTAGCCCGACCCGTCGAACATCTCGTGGTGGCACCGCACGATCTCGGCGGCGGTGGTCATGAACGGGATGTTCTCCAGCATCTGGTAGCCGATGACCGGGTGGGCGCGCATGACCCGCCACTCGGCGGCGTCGAGGGGACCGGGCTTGGTGAGGATCCGCTCGGGCACCCCGATCTTGCCGGCGTCGTGGAGCAAGAACCCGTACTCGGCGTCGGGGTGGTCGTCGGCCACGCCGAGCTCCTCCATCAGGGCGACCCCGTAGCTCCGGCAGCGCTCGAGATGCAAACCGGTGTAGGCGTCCTTGGCCTCCACCACGAAGGCGAAGCTGCGGATGGTCTCGAGGTAGGCCGTCTTCAGGGCCCCGAGCGCTGCCTCGAGCTGCTCGGCTCGCGCCTTCTGGCTGCGGTACATGGCCCCGATCTCCCGGGCGAAGAGCTGGAGCTGGGCGTCGAGGCGCTCCTGGTCGGAACCACTCGGCCCGGCGCTCCCCGGCGAGTGGCCAGCTCCGGGGTCAGACGGCAGGCTCATCGGCGGACAGCCGCTCGATAGCATCGAGCAACTCGACGGCGGAGAACGGCTTGGCCAAGAAGGCGTCGGCGCCGGCGGCAGCGCTGGCATCCCGGGTGGCGAGGTCTTCGCGGGCGGTGAGCATCAGCACCTTGGTCGTGGTGTGGTCGACCTGGCGGCAGACCTCGATGCCGTCCATGCCCGGCATCATCACGTCGAGCACCAACACGTTGGGGCGACCACCAGCCTCGCCGTGCCCGTCGTCGGCGGCGAGCAACGCCAGCGCGCTCGGGCCGTCGGCCGCCTCGGCGACCTCGAAGTCGTCGGCCTCGAGCACGGCGCGCACGACCGCCCTGACCCGGTCGTCGTCGTCGACGACGAGCACGGCCCGCCGGCCCGCTGCGGGCACCGCCGCGCTCACTGCAGCAGGTTCTCCACGGTGGCCTCGCCCGTTCGATAACGGCGGACGACTTCAGCCTGGAGCAGGTCGATCCGGTCGTGCAGCTCCCGCCGCAGCGCCGAGCACCTGACCTCGAAGTCAGCCAGGGCGACCACCAGCTCGTCGAGCTCGTCGTCGGCGAGGTCCTGGAGCGAGGCGAGCACGCCGGGACCGGCGATGGCGTCGAGCTCGGTCGTTTCGGTCCCGGCGGCGTCGGGAGCGAGCAGCTGCGACAAGCGACCGATGCCGGGAGCCCGGGTGTGGGGCGCGAGGATCCCGCTCAGCTGGGCGACCATCTGCTCGTGGTCGAGCGGGTCACCTCCTTCCTCCCGCCGGCGGCGTTCGGCGGCGACGATGTCGAGCCGACCCTGGGCCACCCGCCGTTGGTACGACAACGTCACCTCGACGGCTTGCGCCTCGGACCGACGGGCCCGGAGCTCCTGCATCGGCAGCGTCGCCGGGTCACCGATCCAATCCGGGGCCAAGACGTCATCGAGGCCGACCAGATCCATCAGCGGAGCCTACCGGACGACGGGCCGGGACGACCCGCCGAGGGTGCCACGACGGTGGCGCGGCCAGTAGCGCCATACCACCCGTCCGACGACGAGCGGGGCCCCGACGGTGCCGAAGGTCCGGCTGTCGGTGCTGGCGTCGGTGTTGTCACCGGCGAGCTCGACCCTGCCGTCACCTCCCACCGCGACCGCCCGCTTGACGAGCAGCCGCCAGGGGTGGCGGGGGTCGGCGGCGGCCACCACGTCACCCGAACGAGCCCGCAGCCCCCGTACCGCCACCACCCGATCGCCGGGGTGCAGGCCCGGCGCCATGCTGTGGCCGTGGACTTCCACCCGCACCACACGACGGCACGTTGCGGCCACGACGATCAAGCCGACGAGCCCGGTCAGCCCGGCCAGGGCCGAGACTAGTCTCCTCATCGCGTCATCTCGTTCGGTGGCGTCCCCGCCACGAACCACCGCTGCGTCTGTCGACCACCAAGGAGCCCCACATGATCTCCCGCCTCCTCGCCGCCCTCGACCGGTTGAGCCCGCCGACCCCTGCGTGGGCGCACTGCGACCTTCCCTGCGGCGTCTACGACCCAGCTCAGGCCCGGATCGAGGCCGACTCGGTCAAGGCCTGCCAGCAGAAGTACCAGGACTCCGACGACCCTGTGTTCAGGGACCGCGCAATCCAGATCAAAGAGCAGCGGGCCGACCTGGTCAAGCACCACCTGTGGGTCCTGTGGACCGATTACTTCAAGCCCAACCACCTCGAGGCCTACCCCGACCTGCACGACAAGTTCTGGACCGCCACCAAGCTCGCCGGCGACTCGAAGCGCTCCGTCGATCCTGCCCAGGGCCAGCTGCTGGTCGACGCCATCGCCGACATCGACCGGATCTTCTGGGAGACCAAGAGGTAATTCGCCGCCTCCGCTACAGGATGACGGCCAGGGCGTAGGGCAGGATCGGGCCGAGCAGCAAGAGCGAGTCGAGGCGCCGAAGGTGGCGGGCGGGGCGGCGCCCGCTTCCGACCAGCAACGATGCGGCTGGCGGGCCGAGCGGTGCCAGGAGGGCGGTGAGCACGCCGATGGCGTAGGTGGCCGAGGCGTTGACGGGCTCCAGCGGCATCACCGAGATGGCGAAGCTGGCCACGGCGACGGCCACCACCCCTGCCGCCGGCCCTTCCCAGTACGTCGACGAGCCGCTGCCCACCAGGTAGTCGCCGGCGTCGTAGGCACAGACGAGCACGAGCACCACCACCACGGCCTGGGCGCCGAAGCCATGCGCCAGCACCGGGCCGGCGGCGGCGAGGCCCAACCCCACCGCCACCAGGACCGCGATCGAGGCGTCGGCCAGGGCAGCGGCGTGCGGCGGCTGAGCCGAGGACGTGCACAGCCGTTGGACGAGCACCACCGCGACGACCGACGGGAGCGCCGCCGCCAAGGTGTCCCCACCAGCGGCGGCGGCGAGGGGAAGGGTGGCGGCGGCGAGCATGGCCGGGAGGCGGCGGGGGTCGGACAACAGGCCTCCGGACTTGCCCCCAGCGACCGCCACCACGTCGGCATCCCGTAGCCGCAGCACCTGATCGGCAGCCAGAGCTGCGGCCAGCGCCATCACCGCGGCCAGGAGGGGGCGGGCCAGCGCCGCGGCCACAACCGTAAGCACGAACCACACGACGCCCCAGCGCACCCGGGGCCCGTCGGTGTCATGGACGACGGCGAAGCTGGGTCTGGGGCGCCCGCTCCCGCTCCTCCGGAACCCAGCGGCGGCGGCGTCAGCCACCAGAAACCGGCGGCAGCACCGCCACCTCGTCGTGGTGACCGACCGTGTCGACAGCGGTGGTGGGCTCACCGTTGCGCCAGACCCGGCAGCCCTGGAGCACCGAGGCGAACCCGTCCCCGTAGCGGCGGCACGCCTCGTCGAGCACCGCGCCCACGGTGGCGGCGTCGATCTCGTCGCAGCCGGTCCCTGCCGCTTCGCGCGCCGATGCGAACAACCGAAGGACGGCCATGGTCAAGATCGGTCGCCGGAGCAGATTTGGTCGGGGGTCAAGGCCAGCCTCCTGGGAAGCCGCGAAGGGTAGCGCTGGCTCCCGTGGCTCCGTCGGTAGCCTGCCAGCGGTGACCTCCATCATGCTCGTCCGCCACGCACAGTCGGAGTGGAACGCGGTCGGGCGCTGGCAGGGGTGGGCCGATCCCCCGCTGTCGGCCCTCGGGCGAGAGCAGGCGCACCAGGCGGTGGCCGCGGTGGGCTGGGTTGACCTGATCGTGTCGTCGGATCTCCGCCGAGCGGTTGACACCGCCGCCATCCTCGCCGCCGGCGTCGGCGTGAGCGAGCCCGCGGTCATGCCCTCCCTTCGAGAGCGCAACGTCGGCCGCTGGACCGGCCTGACCAGGGCGGAGATCGACCGGCACTGGCCGGGCGCCCTGTCGGGACCGATGCCCGACCCACCCGGCGGCGAGACCGCTGCTCGCCTGCTCGAGCGGGTGCTGGCGACGATGACCGAGCTGGCTGAGGCCTACCAGGGACAAACGGTGCTGGCGGTGACCCATGGCGGGTTCATCCGTAGCCTCGAGCGCCACCTCGGCGTCGACCCGGCTCCGCTCCCCAACCTCGGAGGTGTCGAGGTCGACGTGGACGGGGGCCGCCTGGCCGTGGGTCCCCGCCGGCTCCTCCTCGATCCCGACGAGGTGATGGTCACCGTCCCCTGCCAGCTCTGACGCCGGCTCGACCAACCGACCGCCACCTGGCCTCGGCCTCGCCCAGCTCGGTCACCGGCGGGCCGCCGGTGCGGTACTCGTCGAGCATGCCCCGCCACCGTCCGGTGGCCTCCAGCCGTCCGAGGAGGGCGGCCATGCCCCACACCACCCGATCGAGGATCACGAACGACGGGGGCATGTCGAGGCGCTTGATCACCTCGGCACACGGCCCGGACACGTCGAGCGCCCGCCCCAGCGCCTTGCTCGTCCACTCCCGGGTGAAGGTGAACTCCTCCTGGAGATAGGGGGCATAGGGGTTGCTCACGTACTGCCACACCAGCTCGGGGTCGAGCCCGTGATCAGGGGCGAGGAACCCGGCGTGCACCAACGTGCGCACCGTGCCCTCGACGTCGTGGGCCAGCAGCGGGTCGAGCACCGGGGTGAGCTGCTCGAGCTCGTCGGGCTTCCAGCGCTTGACCAGACCGAAGTCGAGGAACGTCACCGAGCCGCCCGGGTGGAAGCGGTAGTTACCGGGGTGGGGGTCGCCGTTGAACACCCGGTACCGGTGCACCGACCCCTGGGCGAAACGGAACAGCACCTCTCCGGCCCGCTGGCGCGCCGCCTCGTCGGCGGCGGCAAGGAAGCCGTCCCAGCGCTCACCTTCGACCCAGTCACTGGTGAGCACCCGGCGGGCCGATCGCTCCGGGACCACGTCGGGCACCTGTATGAACGGGTGCCCTCGGTAGCGGTCGGCGAACTCGGCCTGATAGCGGGCCTCGATGCGGTAGTCGAGCTCGTCACCCATGCGGGCCCGCAGCTCGTCGACCAGCGCCTTGGTGTCGAGGCTCTTCAGCGCCATCAAGGAGAACAGGCCGTAGAGCAGCTCGGCGTTGTCGAGGTCGCTCCTGATCGCCCGATCGACGCCGGGGTACTGGACCTTGACGGCTACCAGCCGGCCGTCGGGCATGACCGCCCGGTGGACCTGGCCGATGGACGCCGCCGCCACCGGCACCGGGTCCCAGTCGAGGAACAGCTTCGAGATCGGCTGGCCGAGCTCGGCGGTGACCACGCCTTCGGCCAGGCTCGGGGCCATGGGCTGGACATCGGCCTGGAGGGTGGCCAGGGCGGCCTTGGCCTCGGGTGGCAGGCCCTCGGCGATGAACGAGACCATCTGCCCCGCCTTCATGATCGCGCCCTTCATGTTGCCGACCTCACGGGCCACGTCTTCGGCGGTGCGGATGGCGAAGCGTTCCTCGAGGCGGGCCCGCTCCTCGTCGCTGACCGCCCGTCCCCGCACCTTGAGCACCGCCCACGACAGCCCGCGCCGCCCGGTGAGGCGCCAGACCCGGGCGCTGCGCCGGAGGTGGGTGCGTCGGTGCGCGTCCGACAAGAGCCCGGCGGTGGCGATGGCGGCCGTCGCCGCGCCGGCGACGAGCGGGATGGTGACGGGCTTGCGCAGGGTGACAGACCTCAGCGGTGGGCGTGACAGCGGCTCGTCGTCGGTGCCGACGCCAGCACGTCGTCGCCGATCCGGGCTGCGCACACCTCGCAGACCCCGTAGGTGCCGTCGTCGAGTCGAACCAGCGCCTGCTCCACCTCGTCGAGCTCCACCTCGACCCGCTCGAGCTCTCCCTGCCAGTCGATCGGCTCGGCGGCAGGATCGGTGTCGTCGGACACGTCGCTCGGAGGCGCCTCCATGGCCGCTCACCCTACCGGTGCCGTGCCAGCCACCGGCGGTGTCGCTCGCCGGCCAGCCGGCGGGCGCGAGAATCAACCGGTGCGGGTGACGGCCAAGGTCGATTACGCGGTACGAGCCATGGTCGAGCTGGTGGGCGCGGAGGCGACCTCGCCGAGGAAGGCCGAGCACATCAGCCAGGCCCAGGACATCCCCGTGCGGTTCCTGCTGAACATCCTGAGCGAGTTGAAGCTGGCGAAGCTGGTGGAGAGCCGACGAGGTGCCGACGGCGGGTACTGGCTGGCCCGACCCCCGGCCGACATCTCGGTGGCCGACGTCATCAGGGCGGTAGAGGGTCCGCTCGCCGATGTGCACGGTGAACCGCCCGAGCTGCTCGTCTACCGCCCGCCGGCGCAACCGCTGCGCGACGTCTGGCTCGCCGCCAGGGCTGCGCTCCGCCGGATCCTCGAGCAGGTCTCGCTGGCCGACGTCGCCAGCGGCTCACTTCCGCCACAGGTAGACCGGGAGCTCGATCAGCCGGGAGCGTGGGAACGCCGCTGACCGGTGCTGGCGTTTGTCTACCAAGACGGTAGTCTGCGTGGACAATGGAAGAGGAGATCGTGGACGACCGAGCGGTGGTGACCCACGTCCCCGGACGGGAGCTGCCACCCGAAGACATCGTGGTGGTGGCGCCACCGTCGCCGCCCGTTCTCCTGCGGCTCGTGTACCTGGTGGCGGGGATCGGCCTATTCGTCACCGCCCTCGGCCTTATGAAGGCGGGCGCCACTGCGTTGATCCCGGCGCTGGAGGGGTCGGCGTTCACCGACAACGCCTGGAGCACCCTGGGCGTAGGGTGGCTGGGCGCGTGCATCGTCCTGTCCGGCTCGCCAGTGGCGGCGTCGGCGCTCGCCCTGCTGGATGGCGGCGCCATCGACCGCACCCAGTCGTTTACCATGCTCACCGGCTCTCGCCTGGGCGCCGCCTTCGTGGTGCTGGTGGTGGGAGTCGTCTACGCCGTGCGCCGCACCGGCACCAGCGGCCGCCGGGCGCCGATCTCCATCGGCATCCTCTCCCTGCTCATGACCGCCGTGGTCTACCTCCCCGGTGCGGTAGGGGGCTACCTGCTACTCGACGGCGGCCTGCTCGACGGCCTCGATGTCGGCACCTCGCCGGCGGTCGCATCCCTGACCGATCGGCTCTTCGGCTGGGCGGTCGACCTCCTGGCCGGCGTCTTACCGGGATGGCTCCTCTTCCCGGCCGGCGTAGGGGTCCTGCTCGCCGGGTTCTCCCTGTTCGACAAGGTACTGCCCACCATCGGGAGCAACCGGCTCGAGGACCGCGCCGATGCCTGGTACACGCGCCGCTGGCCGATGTTCGTGCTCGGCCTCGGCGTCACCGTGTTGACCCTTTCGGTGTCGGTGTCGCTCACCCTGCTCGTGCCGTTGGTGGCCAAGGGTTACCTGCGCCGGGCCAACACGCTGCCCTACATCGCCGGAGCGAACATCACCACCCTGGTCGACACGCTGGTGGCGGCCATCCTCCTCGGCAACCAGGACGCAGTGCGGGTCGTGCTGGCGGTCACGCTTGCGGTCACGGCATGGACGCTGATCCTGCTCAGCTTCGCCTACCCCACGCTGCGCCGCCTTTGCCTCGGCCTCGCCCGCGGGGCGCTGCGGTCTCCCCCCCGGCTGGCGGCGTTCACCGCAGTGCTGTTGACGGTGCCACTCGTGCTCATCGCCGTCTGACCGGCGCCGCTTACCATGGGCCCGGGCCGACCGGACAGGTGCGGCTTCGGATGCGGGGGCCGTTAGCTCAGCGGGTAGAGCAGGGGACTTTTAATCCCAAGGTGCTGGGTTCGAGACCCAGGCGGCCCACCGACAAGGTGCAGTCAAGAGTCATGGTCGCGGCTAGCCGACCACAGGTCGCGCTGGTTCCCCCGTCCGGGCCCGGGGTACCCGGAGGCGATGAGCGAACACGCTGCGTTGCCAGCAACTCTCGGCCGGGGTGTCGTCGCTGGTCTGGCTGGCACTGCGGTGATGACCGCGTTCCAGAAGTTCGTCGAGATGCCGATCACCGGCCGGGAAGAGAGCTTCGCCCCAGCGAACTTCGCCGCCAAGATCCTTCGGACCGAACCCGGGAACGAACAGGAGCGACGGCGGCTCAACTGGGTGACGCACTTTGCCCTCGGCGCCATGTGGGGCAGCGCCTTCGGCGTCGCCGGACGTGCCGGACTGCACGGCCAGAAGGCGGTCGCCGCGGTGTTCGCTGTCGTCTACACCGGTGACGTCCTGCTCAACACGGCGCTCGGGCTCTACCAACCGTCGAGCTGGTCCACGCGCGATCTCGCCGTGGACGTGATCGACAAGCTCGTCCAAGCCGAGGCAACCGGAGCGATCTTCGACCGGATCGGTCAGCCCGGTTCAGGCGACGGGTAGCCGCACGGAGGCCACCTCTCCTTGCCCTGACTCATAACCCGGGACTGGAAGACGCCAGCACGTCGTCAACCGCGGGGAACAGGTGAACGGCCCAAGGAGCGCCACGTGCTGCAAAGCTGGCCGGGTTCGTGTTCCATGAGGGCGTTGCCGTGTTCGCCGCATTGCTCTACGCCTTGTTCTTCGACCTCATCGGGTCGACGGCAACCTCTGCCTGTGGAGGCTGGTCGGCGCGCTCATCCACCTCGCCATCGCCGGGCCGGTCGTGGCCGTCATCCCCTCGACCGATCCTGCCACCGGCGTCGCCGGTGGGCAGGGCCTGGCGTACAAGAACTACGGCGCCCTCGACGTGGCGACGACGTTGGTGCGCCACCTCGCCTTCGGGCTGTCGGCGGCCATCCTCTACGGGCTGCTCCAATCGCATGGCGGCACCGGCCTGATCTTCTAGCCACGTCGTCGATGCAGCAGGGGGAGCGGTGAAGGCTGGTCCCGTCCGACGCCGCAACGACATCAGGCAGTACGACGACCTCGTCGACGCCTGGTGGCGGCCGGAGGCGGCCTTCGCCGCCTTGCACTGGCTGGCCGCCGCCCGTGGGCGACTCGTTCCCCGACCACTCGCCGACGGGGAGGTCCTGGTCGATCTGGGATGCGGCGGCGGGCTCATGGCCCCGCATGCCTCGTCCTACCGCCACATCGGAGTCGACCTCAGCGCCTCTGCGCTCACCGTGGCCGCCCGCCACGGCCTGCTGGTGGTGCGAGGGGATGCCGCCCGACTCCCGGTGGCCGACGGTGCTGCGGGTGTTGTGCTCGCCGGCGAGTTGCTCGAACATGTCCATGATCTCGAGACCGTGGTGGCAGAGGTGGCGCGCGTCCTTCGGCCGGGAGGCACCGTCGTCATCGACACCATCAACGCCACCCGAGTGGCCAGGCTGGCGCTGGTGGGCATCGCCGAGCGGCTCCCTGGCGGGCCCCCGCCCCGCATCCACGACCCCGACCTGTTCGTGAGCCCCGATCGACTGCGAAAGCTCTTCGACGAGCACGACGTCGACTTGCGAGTGTGGGGCATCCGCCCCTCAGCTCGTGACTACGCCCGCTTCCTTGCTGATCGCACGCACCCGGTCAGGATGCTGCGCACGCGGTCGGTGGCGCTCGTCTACCAGGGCGTGGGGACAAAGGGATACCGGTGACCTCCCCTCCCCTGCTCGCCTTCGCCAAAGAGGTTGCGACCTCGCGGGCTCCTCGCCCTGTCGAGCACGACCGGCCCCCGCGTTCCCCGAGGCCGAGATGCCTGACCTTCGGCCAGTGGACTGCTCGGGCTCATCGTTCCCGCAGACCTCGGTGGCATGGGAGGAGGGTCCGCTGACTCCGTGCCGACGACTCTCACTCCTGCCAACGGGCGAGCGCCCTGCGTTCGAGCCCACGCGTGGTGTATCACGGCTCAGCTTCCCGCCCTGGGAGTGAACCCCCCCTCGCCAGGACCACCGCAGCAGCCTCAGGAGGTCGACTTGACGAACCTGAGAGCAGATGCGGTGGGAAGTCCCAACAAGACGAACCCCTCGCCTGCTGCACAAGCACGTCGACGACGAGGGCGGAAAGCGACGTGATCCGAGAGATGGCCACGGTCTTCGACCCCTGGCCATCTGAGGTCCTCGACCCACTCAGCAGGCCATGCCGGTCTCACCCTCCACCTCGCCGAGGTGCAGGGCGAGCCGGTGAGCAGGAGGCTGCCCACTCCGAACTTTTCTCGCCGCCACCCGTACCCCTCCGGCCACTCGAGGCGTTCA
>JADDQY010000108.1 GCA_016781135.1 Actinomycetota bacterium | reverse complement strand
TCGTTATGGAGCGGGTGCCACGCGCCCGGCGCAGGTCCCGCACCGCCCCATGACCGCGAAGTGCCGAGGTTCCACCTCGAAGGAGAACTCCGTGCGCAGGCGGCGGTGCAGCATGTCCAGGGTGTGGTCGGGAACCTCGATGACCAGGCCGCACTGTTGGCACACGAGGTGGTGATGGGTGTCGTCGGCGAAGTGGTAGACGGCCGGTCCGTGTCCGAGGTGGACATGGTCGACCACCCCGAGACGCTCGAGCTCGTCCAGGAAGCGGTAGACGGTGGATTCATGCACGTCGGGCTGGTGGACCTGGACGTCGGCGGTGAGTTCTTCGGCCGTCGGGTGGCCGTCGTGGTCCATCAGCGCCTGCAGGATCGCCCGTCGGGGGCTGGTGACTCGACCCCCGTTGGCCCGGAGGAGGGCGAGGACGCCTTCTAGTCGGTCCGACGCTGCCATCCTCGACAGGCTACCGGTCGGGAGCGCTCTGCGACCAGATCGCAGAAGCATCCAGATCGCCGGTAGGATTCGAACTGTGGCCATGTGGAAGAAGGCGGCACTTGTTGGCCTCGTCTGGATGGTCGCCCTGGCGGGCGCAGCGTGCGGCGGTGACGACGACACCGGCGCATTAGCCGCTGGCGGTGACCGGTTGAGGATCGCCACCACGGTGGCGCCGATCACCAGCATCGTGGCCAACATCGTGGGGGACCGGGCCGACGTGGAGGGCATCGTGCCGGAGGGCACCAACTCCCACACCTTCGAGCCCAAGCCGAGCGTGGCCGAGCTGCTCTCCGACGCCGATGTCGTCTACATCAACGGGCTGGTGCTGGAGGAGCCGACCAGGGAGCTGGCCGAGGAGAACCTCAAAGACGGGGCCGAGATCGTGGAGCTCGGCACGCTGACGCTCCCCGAGGATGAGTACATCTACGACTTCTCGTTCCCCAAGTCGGAGGGCAAGCCGAACCCGCATCTGTGGACCGACCCCACCCTGGCCCGCCGCTACGCCGAGATCGTCAAGGACGACATGTCTAAACGCGACGCCGACAACGCCGACTACTACGCCGCCAACTACGACAAGTTCTCCGATCTCATCGACGAGCTCGACGCCGCCATGCGCGAGTCGTTCGCCACCATCCCCAACCGCGAGCTGCTCACCTACCACGACGCCTACGCCTACTTCGCCAAGACCTACGACTGGAAGGTGATCGGCGCCATCCAGGTGTCCGACTTCGAGGACCCCACCCCGGCCGAGGTGGCCGACCTCATCGACCAGGTCAAGGCCGAGGGCGTGCCCGCCATCTTCGGCTCGGAGGTGTTCCCCAGCCCGGTGCTCGAACAGATCGGGCGGGAAGCGGGCGTGAAGTACGTCGACGAGCTGCGCGATGACGATCTGCCCGGCGAGCCCGGCGACGTCGAGCACTCCTGGCTGGGTTTGATGCGCTTTGACTACATCACCATGACCGAAGCCCTCGGCGGCGAAGCCTCCGCCCTCAAGGGGGTCGAGTTGCGCAACGTCGCCCCCGACACCGCGAAGTACCCGCAATGAGATCGGCGTCAGTCCCGGAGCTGGTGTGCCTGAACCGGGTCACCTGCGCCTACGGCGCCCAACCCGTGCTGATCAACGTCGACCTCGCCTTCACGCCCGACCAGTTCAGCGGGATCGTCGGGCCGTCGGGATCGGGCAAGACCACCCTCCTGCGGGTCCTGCTGGGCACGGTGCGTCCCGTCGCCGGCACCGTGACCCGCCAGCGTGGTCTGCGGGTCGGCTATGTGCCCCAAGTGGAGGCGGTCAACTGGAGCTTTCCGGTCACCGTTGCCGAGTGCGTGCTCATGGCCCGCACCCACGGCCGGGTCTTGCCCTGGCGCAGCCGGGTCGAGCACGCCGAGGTGTGCAAGATCCTCGCCCGGCTCGGCATCGAACATCTCGCCCGCCGCCACATTCGCGACCTCTCCGGCGGCCAGCAGCAGCGGGTGTTCATCGCCCGCGCCCTGCTCGGCCAGCCCCAACTCCTGCTCATGGACGAGCCCACCGCCGGCGTCGACGTGGCCACCCGCCACGAGATCCTCCACCTCCTCGACGACCTCCACCATGGCGGGCTCGCCATCGTGCTCACCACCCACGACCTCAACGGCATGGCCGCCCACCTCCCCCACCTCGTTTGCCTCAACACCGAGGTCCTAGGCCAAGGCAGCCCTCGCCAGGTCCTCACCGCAGACGTGCTGGAACGCACCTACGGCGCGCGCATGGAGATCCTCGAGCACGCCGGCATGCCCATCGTCGTCGACCGCTACGACCCAGCCGACAACGTCGTCAGCTTGCGGATGCCAAGCGCGTGATGGACGACCTGCTGCGCCCTTTCGAGTTCGAGTTCTTCCGCAACGGTCTCATCGTCGCCACCTTCGCCGGCGCCCTCTGCGGCCTCGTCGGGGTGTACGTCGTCCTAAAGGGCATGAGCTACATCGGCCACGGCCTCTCCCACGCCATCTTCGGTGGGTTCGCGGCGAGCGCCCTGCTCGGGGTGAACTTCGCCCTCGGCGCCGGCGTCTGGGGCGTCGCCTCCGCCCTCATGATCAACGGCGTCACCCGCCGCCGGGTCATCGGCGCCGACGCCGCCATCGGCGTCATCACCACCGCCTCCTTCGCCCTCGGCCTCGCCCTGTTCGCCCTCTTCGGCCGGCGGGGCCGTAGCTTCGATGCCGCCCTCTTCGGCAGCATCCTCGGCGTCGCCCAAGAAGACGTCTGGGCCATCATCGCCATCACAGCTCTGGTGACCGTTGTTGTGTTCTTCGGCTACCGGAGCCTGCTGTTCACCACCTTCGATCCTGAAGTCGCCGAGGCATCAGGCGTCCGCACCGCCCGCGTCGACGCCCTCCTGATGCTCGTCCTCGCGATGTCCATCCTGGCCACCATGCAGGTACTCGGCGTGACCCTCATCGCCGCCACCCTGGTCATCCCCGCCACCGTGGCCCGCATGCTCACCAACTCCTTCAGCCGCATGCTGCTCCTATCCACCATCATCGGCGCCGTCACCGGCTTCGTTGGGATGAACCTCAGCTACCACCTCGACGTGCAGTCCGGCCCCACCATCGTCCTCGTCGGCGCCACGCTGTTCGCAGCCGTGTTCGCCATCACCGGCACCCGTGGCCTGCGGCGAACCGTCGGCATCCACGAGCACGCCGCCTCCGGAGTCGCGCCGACGCCCGCCCACGGTCCATGAGTCGGGACGAGGAGCCGCATCCGGTGGCACCCACGGCGCCACGCTGCGACCACAACTCGCACCCGAATCGCTTTACAAGCGGGTCGCCATCAGACCGGGCGACCTCCGTAACGCATCCTCCGGCGAGCAGAATGACGGGAAGGGTCGCTCGCCGAGAGCGTTCGGGCGCGCCAGAATCGCTCAGCCGTCAGTGACCCGGACGCCGACTCGGTACACCGGCCCCTGGCCGTCGCGGCCTCGTATCCCCGGCATTTCTCAGCGAGCGGATTCAGGCGCATGATGCCGCCGCCGGCGTCTTGGAGGCGCATGTATGAGGTCGCTCGTGGCTGGTCGGCTGCTGCGATCTTGTGGCGCCCACCCCGACCACCGGGGTACCGTGCGGGTGACATAGCTGACGGTTTTTGGGAAGCCGGTGCGAATCCGGCGCGGTCCCGCCGCTGTAACCGGGGAGCGAACCTCGACGTTGCCACTGGGCCTTCGGGTCTGGGAAGGCCGAGGGGAGTGCTGATCCGGGAGCCAGAAGACCGGCCGTCGGCACAACGTGGGCGGTTCGCCCACTCCACGAGGATGGAGGTCAGATGGCTGTTGTCACGGTTCCCGGGTCCGTTTCCGAGCCGGCTCCCCGATGGGGGTTCCTGCTTCTTGCTCTTGCCGTCGGCGTGTTGTGGCTCGTCACGTTCGAGGGTGGCGTTGTTTCGGAGACGATCGGACGCGCCGGCACGTTGCACGAGCTGTTCCACGACGGCCGGCACCTCGTCGGCGTTCCCTGCCACTAGGCGCGGCACGCCGTGACTGCGAAGCTGTTGGGTCGTGTCGATGGGTCGCGCCTGCGATCGCTTGCGCTGACGGCGGCCGTCGTCGGCTTGTTCGCCGGCTTGCTCGCAGCGACGTTTGCCTCGGTGGCTGGTGAACCGCTGATCGAGGACGCCATCGCGATCGAGCAGGCCAAGGCGGCGGCCGATCCTTCACGGCCCGCCTCCGAGCCTCTTGAGGAGGCGGAGGCCGCCGAGGTATCCCGCGGTGACCAGCGCTGGATCGGGCTCTTCGGCGCGTATGGCCTCACGGGCGCCGCGTTTGGCGCGCTGCTGGCTCTCACCGCGCACGGGTTGCGACGCGGCCGGCCCGACGCGGCACGCCGGGTCCTGCTGGCAGGGGTCGTGCTGGCGGGGGCGTTCA
The DNA here is from genome assembly GCA_016781135.1 of Actinomycetota bacterium. Taxonomy (GTDB): domain Bacteria; phylum Actinomycetota; class Acidimicrobiia; order Acidimicrobiales; family CADCSY01; genus JADDRA01. The sequence goes on along the minus strand of JADDQY010000108.1, from coordinate 460 downwards.
CGGTGGCGCCGTGGTTCAAGTATCCGCCGAACCCTCCAGCGGTCGGCGATCCGGCGACGCTCGGGGAGCGCCAGTCGCTGTACGCACTGCTGATCGTCATCGCCGTGGCGGTTGGGCTGGCAGCGACGATCGTGAGCCGGCGGCTCCGAGCGGCGGGGTGGGCTGACCACCGCCGCGTCGCGACCATCGCGGTCGCGGTGGCGGTCCCGATGCTCGTGGCCTACTCGCTGCTGCCGCCCGCGCCGGACCCCGTGGTTGTGCCGGCCACGCTGGTGTGGCGGTTCCGGGTGGCGTCGTTGGGCGCCAATCTCACCTTGTGGGCTGTGCTCACGCTCGGGGTGGGCTGGCTGGTCGCCGAGGCGGCCCGCCGGGCCGACACCGACGCAGCCGACCAGCAATCGATTCCGTCGCTCGCCTAGATGTGTTCTCTCGGGAGGTTGGTGACGCGGCTGACTGGTGG
>JADDQY010000095.1 GCA_016781135.1 Actinomycetota bacterium | reverse complement strand
ACCGCCCTCGACGCCCAGACCACATAGACCATCCCCGGCGGAGCCGAACCAGCCCCGCTCAGCGCCAACACCGAGTCCGACCAGGACCCGCGAAGGCCGGTCCGCACCGGGCCAGAACCCCCTACAGCGTCAGGACCCTCTTCTTCCGCACCCTGCTAGGCCGGCAGCCACGACCATGGCCCTGTACCGCTCGGGCACGGCCTGGGCAACGGCAGCAGCTCGGACATGGTGGCGAAGCGCTGCTCCGGGTGGTGTTCGGCGCCGCCCCGAGAGATGCGGCACGGGGTTCTTTGCGATCAGGTCGTCGTTCCTCGCCGCCGCGGCATGATTTGGCGGAACCGGGTGTACGCCTGGCCGCCGGGTGCTCGTGCCCTGACGGCGTCTCGTCGCCCGCCCCGTTATCGTTCGTTGGGTGTCGGGACCGTCACCACCCGGCTGGCGTGCCTACTGGGACCGGTTAGCCAGAAGTCAAGACGTGCACCGCTACATCGCCACTGGTTCGGCGCCCGATCGTGAGGGCTTCTTTCGCCAGGGCGCAGAAGAAGCGGACGCCTTGCTCGCTTTCTGTGGCATCGAGGCTTCTACTGAGAAGACGATGCTCGAAATCGGGTGTGGCGTCGGTCGGATGACCCGGCGGTTCTCCGAACGGTACGGCAGCGTGCTCGCCGTCGATGTCTCGCCGGAGATGCTCGCACGAGCCCGCGAGAACCTTGCCGATCGGAGCAACGTTGAATGGGTCCTGGGCTCGGGGTCGGACCTCTCACCGATCACTGACGCCACCATTGACCACGTCTTCTCGTACATCACTCTCCAGCACGTGCCGCGCCAGGATGCTGTCCTCTCCTACGTGCGGGAGACATCCAGGGTTCTACGAATCGGCGGAGAGGCGGGTCTTCAGGTCCGCCGGCCAGGGTGGCAGGCGGCGGTCATCGACTTCGCCGGCCACGTCGGACGCGCCGCTCGGGGCCGGCCCACCTTGGCGGCTGAGTGGCGCGGAACGCGCGTACCGGTGGCGAGTCTCCTCGAGGCTGCCACTGTCTCGGGGTCCCGGGTGGAACTGCGTCCACGCGGACGGCGTCATCTGTGGCTAGTGATGGAACGGGTCACCTGAGCCGGGAAAGGGCGGCAAGCGACAAGCGGCGCTCCCGACGTCCTCTGGGTGCTGGTGTCTTTCACGGGGGTGAGTGCTCGCGATTGGGTGGCTTATGGTGGAGAATCACATCCATATGGTTCTTCTCGGGGATCGGCAGATGACCGTCGGTGTGACACCCATACAG
>JADDQY010000105.1 GCA_016781135.1 Actinomycetota bacterium | reverse complement strand
GAGACCCCACTCGAAGCCATGGGTCGGTGGTGGCCGGCGACGGGCGAGCAGTCTCACCGGCGGCGGATCACTTCGACGTCTCACCGTGGCAGCAGGCGAGGCCCGAACCACGACGGCCGTGAGGTCGTCATGCCTGATGGTCCCGGCCGAGGCCCTCCGGTCGCCGACAGGCTAACCTGACCGCACTGAGGGCGCTGGCGTGCGCCTGCACGTGAGGCCCGTGGACGACGAATGTCCGCGTCCTCGTCTCCCAGAGCATTGGTGGAGGAGATCGTGACCGGATGTTCGGGGGATCCCCGACGCTTCTGTACACGGAGAGACTTGTTGGTGATGGCATCGATGGAGCGGGGTGACCTGCGGGCATGACCGAGGTGACCGAGCAGGCGCGACGAGACCCGTTGCCGCGCGACGCGGTGGTCAACGGGCGCGACCACAGAGTGAAGGAATCGTTGGTCCAGATCCCCGGGCTCCTTCGGGTACGCGGCCGCCTGCGAACCGACCTCGCCATCCTCGGTGGTCTCCTGGTCGTGCTGGCCTTCCTGTGGGGACGGGGGCGCCACGTCTGGTTCTGGATCGACGAAGGGATCGCGGTGGGCGTCTCGACGCAACCCCTGGCGGAGATTCCCGCCAGCTTGCGCCTCGACGGGTCGCCGCCGTTGTACTACGTCCTACTCCACCTGTGGACATCGCTCTTCGGGAGCTCCGAGGCGGCCACCCACACGCTGTCGCTCCTGTTCGCGCTGGCGGTCGTTCCCGCCGCACTGTGGGCCGGGTGGAGCCTCTTCGGACGACGGACTGGTTGGATGTGCGCCGCGCTGGCCGCCCTGAACCCCTTCGTCGCCTACTACGCCAACGAGACCCGTATGTACAGTCTCGTCACCCTCCTTGCCCTCCTGACCACCGCCACGTTCCTCCACGGCTTCGTGTTCGGTAACCGGCGTTACCTTCCGGCCTTCGCCGTCGTGCTCACCTTGCTGGTGTACACCCACAGCTGGGGGCTCTTCCTGGCGGCCGGAGCTGCTGCCGCCGTCCTTCCGTGCGCCGTCGTGCGGCCCGATCGTCGGAGGACCTTGGTCGACGCCGCCTTGGCCTTCGGCGCCGTCGGAGTGCTGTACCTGCCATGGGTTCCAACCCTGCTCTACCAGGTGGCTCATGACCCCAACCCCTGGTCTCGCCGTCCGACGCTCGTCGGTTTGCGTGACTCGGTGGCGGTCGCCTTCGGTGGCCGAGAGGCAGTGGTGGCGCTCGGCGTGGGGAGCTTTGCCGCTCTGGTGGGCGTCATGAAGCGACCGTTGAGCCGCAACGCGGTGGCGGTGGGGGCAATGCTCATCATGCCGGTCGTCGTCCTCGCCGGGGGCTGGTTCAGCGCCGTCTGGGGCTACCGCTACCTCGGCGTGGTGGTCCCGCCGCTGATGTTGGTGCTCGCCTTCGGCTTGGCCCACGGCGGAAACCTGGCGGTGCCGGCCATCGTCCTGACCGCCTTCTTCGCTGCTCCACTCGGCGTCAAGGTGCCGCCGTATCAGAAGAGCAACGCCAAGGAGGTGGCGCAACAGGCGGCTGCGAGCCTCCAACCCGGCGATCTCGTGATCTCGCCCGACTTCAGCCAGATCCCCCTCCTGGCCTACTACCTCCCATCCGGCTTGCGGTACGCGGGCGCCCATGGCCCCGTCGACGACGTGCAGGTCACCGACTGGCGCGACAGCTTGGAGCGGATGCGCGAGAGCCGGCCGGAGGCGGCGATCCCGCCGCTGATCGAGGGACTGCCGACCGGCGGCAGGATCTTGATGATGTGCCCCGATCTGACGGAGACCCCTGACCTGGTGGAGTTCCACCAGCTGGTGCAGCAGTACTGCACCGAGATCGAGGCCCTGCTTCGGGGTGACGACCGGTTGCGATTGGAGAACCTGGTCGAGGCACCCGACGGAGTCACCTTGACGTCCTTCGATGGCTGGCTCTTCATCAAGGAGACAAGCGCCTGAGACGGTGATCGCCGTCCGGCACCTCGCTGCCGCCGGCAACGTGCCCATGGCTCGCCGTCGTCACCGGCCACGACCGGCGCTCAGGATGCGTGCTCACGTACCGTCGTGCCAACGTGGAGCCGTGCCGGCCCATCCCCGTGTCCGCGCCGTGGTCGTGAACTACAACGGTGGGGCCCGGGCCGTGCAGGCGGTCGAGAGCCTTCGTGCTCTCGAATGGCCCCCAGAGCGGCTGGATGTGGTGCTCGTCGACAACGCCTCCACCGACGGCGTCGCCTCTGCGCTGCGGAGCACGAGAGCCGACGTACGGGTGATCGAGGCCGGTGCCAACCTCGGCTTCGGCGGGGGCTGCAACCTCGGCATGGGCGACCTGGCGGGGATCGACCTCGTCGCCCTGCTCAATCCCGACGCCGTGGTGGAGCCCGACTGGCTCTGGCGTCTGGCCCAAGCTCACGACGCTGATCCTCGCCTGGCTGGCGCGTGCCCGAAGATCCTCTTCGATGTTCCCTTCGTCGAGATCGAGCTGCACAGCCCTACCTCCACCTTCGGGCGGGGGGACCACCGGCCGCTCGGCGTCCTGGTGTCGGGCGCCCGAGTAGCGGGTGAAGACGTCAGCCACCGAGTGCAGTTCGTCCACGGCTTCTGGGGGCCCGAGCCAGGTGCCGAGCAGACAGGACCTCGCCAGTGGAGTGCGGGCAACGCCCTCCTCCGGGTACCGGCGCTCGACGATGGGAGCAGCGCAGGATGCAGTTTGTTGCTGTCCGCCATCGGCCAGCGCGAGATCCGGCTGCGCTGCGGGGACGCGCAGACCGTGCTTCACGTGGACCGCCATCCTCGGTGGCACCCGCTGGCAGTCGGGGGCAAGCCCGTCGAGGTGATCAACAGCGTCGGCGTCACCGTGCTCGACGACGGCTACGCCGCCGACCGTGGATGGCTGCAACAGGACCACGGCCGTTGGGACGAGTCGGTCGAGGTGGATGCTTGGAGCGGTGCTGCCGTCCTGCTCCGCGCCGAGCACCTGCGCCAGGTGGGGCGGTTCGATGAGACCTTGTTCCTCTACTACGAAGACGTCGAGCTCTCGTTGCGAGCGCGGCGGGCCGGGTGGCATCACGTCGCCGTCCCGCAGGCCGTTGCTCGCCACGTCCACTCGGCCACGGTGGTCGCGGGGTCACGCCTCCACCAGTACTTCAGCGAGCGCAACCGCCTGCTCGTGTTGGCCTCCTATGCACCGGCGAGGTCGGTGATGGCGATGGCCGCCCGTTTCCTGCTCGTCACCGCCTCCTACGCTCGACGCGACGGCCTGGCGCCCCTGCTGCGGGGGGTCCGCCCGCGTTGGCACGTGGTCCGCCTGCGCCTCGCCGCCCTGACTGGCTTCGCTCGCGCTCTCCCGCCGACGCTGAGACGCCGCGCCCAAGGGGAACGGAAGGACGTGGCCAATCGATCGGAGGGCTCAGCCGAGTAGGCTTGCCCTTCGCTATGGCAACACGGGCGACGCACGCGCACGTCCGTGACCTCGCCGTGAACCTCACCTTGCGCGAGCTCAAGGGAAAGTACAAGCGGTCGGTGCTCGGGTGGTCGTGGTCGCTGCTCAATCCCCTCGCTACTGCTCTCATCTTCACCATGGTCTTCAAGATCTTCTTCGCGGCCGCGACCCCGCTGGGCGAGCCGAGTGGCCTGCAGAACTTTCCACTGTTCCTGTTGTGCGGTCTGCTGCCGTGGAACTACCTGGCCAACGGTCTGAACGGGGCCACTGAGAGCCTCGTGGCGAACGGCAACCTCATCAAGAAGGTCTACTTCCCTCGTGAGGTCCTCGTCGTTGCCAACGTGGCCTCTTGGATGGTGCCCCTGCTCATCGAGTTCAGCGTGCTCTCGGTCCTCCTCTTGGTCTTCGGCAACTTCGTGCTCCCTTGGCTCCCGTTGGTGCTCCTGCTCATCTTGGTGCAGACGGGGTTCGTCCTCGGGATCGGGCTGATCCTCGGCGCCGTCAACGTCTATTTCCGCGACGTCAAGCACCTCATCGGAATCCTGCTCCAAGCGCTGTTCTACGCAACACCGATCGTGTACTCGCTCTCCCAGGTGCCCGAGCAAGCCAGCCTGTTCGGGCTCGAGGTCCCCGTGCGGTCCCTGTACCGGCTGAACCCGATGGTGCCAATGGTAGAAGCCTTCCGGGACGTGCTCTACGACCTCCGCTTTCCTCCCCTGGGCGACCTCCTCTACGTGCTCGGATGGGGACTGGCGTGCATGGCGGTCGGCCTGCTGGTCTTCTCCCGCCTCGAGCCCCGCCTCGCCGAGGAGCTGTGAGCCGCTCGCCTCGGTCCCTCCTTGACATCATCGAAGCCAGGAAAGGGGCATCGGGCAGGGAACGAGGAGCGCGATGACGGCGCCCGTGGCCGTCTCGGTGGAAAACCTCTCCAAGCGGTTCCGCCTCTACCACGAGCGGAACCAGTCCCTCAAGGCATCGCTCGTGCGCGGGCGACGGGCGCGCTTCGAGGAGCTGTGGGCCCTGCGGGACGTCACCCTCGACGTCCACGAGGGCACGACGCTCGGTCTCATCGGGAAGAACGGGTCGGGCAAGAGCACGCTGCTCAAGACCATGGCCAAGATCTTGCGGCCTGACCGCGGGCGCATCTCCGTCCAGGGGCGGCTGTCAGCCCTTCTGGAGCTGGGGGCGGGATTCCACCCTGAGCTGTCCGGTCGGGAGAACATCTTCCTGAACGGCTCGATCCTCGGGTTGGGCAGGAAGGAGCTCAAGCGAAAGTTCGACGAGATCGTCAGCTTCGCCGAGGTGGAGCCGTTCCTCGACACGCCGGTGAAGGACTACTCGTCGGGGATGTACGTTCGCCTGGGGTTCTCGGTCGCGATCAACGTCGATCCAGCCGTCCTGCTGGTCGACGAGGTGCTGGCCGTGGGTGACGAGAGGTTCCAGCGCAAGTGCAAGGAGAAGTTCGCCGACCTGCAGGCTGACGGTCGCACGGTGGTGATCGTCTCCCATGACCTGGGGGCCGTCCGAAACCTCTGCGATGAGGCTGTTCTGCTGGAGGACGGTCGCCTGGAACGAGCCGGACCGGTGGGAGAGGTGATCGATCACTACCTTGGCCAGGTTCACCGCGACCGGCTGGACGAGGGTGGGCTCGGAGCCCGGTGGGGCACCGGTGAAGGGCGGATCGAGCGGATCGAGGTGCTCGACGACCGCGGCGCCGCCGCCGTGCTTCGCACCGGCGACCCCGCGGTGTTCCGCCTCCACTACCAAACACCGGAGCCACTGGAACGGCCGGTGTTCACCATGGCGGTGTACAGCGTCGAAGGCATTCATGTCACCGAGCCCAGCACTCGCGACGCTGGTCTGGTACCCGACAAGATCGAGGGCCGAGGACATGTCGACCTGCGTGTCGACCGGCTCCTGCTCGTTCCCGGTACCTACGACATCGGCGCATCGCTGACCGACCTCACCGGGGCCCATTCCTACGACGTCCGCCATCGGGCGTTCCGGTTCGAGGTGGCACCCGGCACCCCCGCCGAGCGCCACGGTGTCGTGTCGTTGGGCGGCCGCTGGGAGGGCGAGGCCTTGGAATGACGGGCAGGAACTGCCCTGGGATCAACTCCCACTTTGACCACCGCGGGCCCTCACCGCCGGCGCTCGCACTGCTCTCAGCTGTGCTCGTCGCTGCCACCGGGATCGATGGACAGGGTGAGCGAGGTGCTGATCCAGGTTCAGGAGGCCAGCGCCTCGGACGCCTCGGAGTCGGGCACTCGGAACAGCAAGGAGTCGAGAAGCAGGTACTTGACCACCCACAAGATGCCGAAGGCGGTCAGGTTGGCGGCACTGGCGACGAGGGTACTGTCTTTCCACTGCACCGCCAGGTGCACGAGCAAGGTGGAAAAGGCGAGACCCAAGAACGCCAAGGCCCAGAAGGGAACGACCTCCCGCAACAGATGGTTGGCGCCCCGCTTGCCCCACACCCACCTGCGGTTCAGCGTGTAGGAGGGAATGGATCCGATGGCCACGGCGGCCACGTTGGCAGGCACGGCCGACCAGTGGAGCAAGCCGTTGCAGGTGATCAGGACCAGCTGAGATACGGCCACGGCCACCACCGACACCAGCGAGTAGCGCACCGGCTTCCGATCGAACTGGGCTCGCGCGAGAGCGCCAAGCGAGGTAGGCACTCGGATGAGGCTAACAGCTGCAACGGGGCCTGGACCGGGTGACGCCACCACGTCCGCTCGCACACCCAAAGGTTGGTCGCAGCATGCAGCATCCGCCACGCCGGCGGCTAGGGTCCACGTCTCAACCGAGCAACGAGGAGGCAGGCATGTACGACGACGTGACGGTCGTGGCCGGTGGAGGAGGCTTCATCGGCGGCCACCTCGTCGCGCACCTCGTCGACGAGGGTCGGCGGGTCAGGGCGGTCGACCGGAAACCGCCGACCGAGTGGTACCAGGTGCATTCCGATGTCGACAACCGATCGCTCGATCTGCAGCAGATCGAGGCGTGCCACGAGGCCGTCAACGGCGCCAGCGAGGTCTACAACCTTGCCGCCGACATGGGGGGCATGGGGTTCATCGAGAACAACAAGGCCCTGTGCATGCTTTCGGTGTTGATCAATACCAACCTCTTGCTCGCCGGTCGGGAGGCCGGGGTCGACCGCTACTTCTTCTCCTCCTCTGCCTGTGTGTACGCCGCCGAGAAGCAGGTGTCGAGCGACGTAACAGCCCTGAGGGAGGAGGACGCCTATCCGGCTATGCCCGAGGACGGGTACGGTTGGGAGAAGCTGTTCAGCGAGCGGATGTGCCGCCACTTCTTGGAAGACTTCGGCGTCACGACCCGTGTGGCCCGCTACCACAACGTCTACGGGGAACACGGCACGTATGACGGCGGGCGGGAGAAGGCTCCGGCGGCCATCTGCCGCAAGGTCATCCAAGCCAAGCTCTCTGGGAACCACGAGATCGACGTGTGGGGGGATGGCGAGCAGACCCGGAGCTTCATGTACATCTCCGATTGCATCGAAGGCACCTCCAAGATCATGGCGAGTGACATCACCGAGCCGATCAACCTCGGCAGTTCCGAGCTGGTCTCCATCAACCAGCTGGTCGACATCGTGGAGGAGATCGCGGGGCTGAGGATGAAGCGGAACTACCTCCTCGACGCACCGCGTGGAGTTCGAGGCCGCAACAGCGACAACACCCTCATCCGGAAGTACCTCGACTGGGAGCCCTCCGTATCACTGAAGGAGGGCATCGAGCGCACGTACCGCTGGATCCACGACGAGATCAGCGCGAAGTGACCACGACCGGCTAGACGCCGTGGCAGTCGGTTTCGGGCGGACCCGCGGATCTGCTGCGGTCCCCGCCGTCGAATGGTCTGACACCGAGCCGGACAGCGCAGACGAGCGGTCACGACGTCCGTCTTGGCCAGAACGTGCTCGTCGGCATCGGGGCGCGCTGGTGGTCATCGCCGCGTTCGCAGCGTCGCGTCTGGCACTGGCGAACATCGCTCGCCTTCGCTTCGACAACCGTCCACTCAACGACGCCGCGCAGCTGCTCGACCGCGGGCAGCTGCGCGACAACCTGCTCGACAGCCTCCTCAACCTCCATGCCCAGCCTCCGCTGTTCAACCTCTTCATCGGGTTGGGCCTTCGGGCTCCCAGTCGGCTGGAGACGCCGCTGTTTCACGCCCTCTACCTCGCCGCCGGCCTCGGGGTTGCCCTCTGCCTGTACATCGTTCTTCGAAGGGCGGCCGTGCCCACGCGGTGGGCTGTCGCTCTCACCGTGCTGTTCTCGTGCAGCCCGGGGGTGTTCCTGTACGAGAGCTGGCTTCACTACGACTACCTGGTCGTACTGCTTCTCGTCTTCGCCGTGGTGGCACTACAGCGGTACGCGTCCGAGCGCCGTCCATGGCAAGCAGCGCTGTTTGCGGGCACCCTCGGTGCGGTCGTGCTCACTCGTAGTTTCTTTCACCTGGCGTGGTTCCTCATCCCCGTCATCCTCGTCCTTCTCTTGGCATCGGGCGATCGGCGCCGGGTTCTGGCCGCGGTCAGCGTCCCGGTGCTGATCGTGGCCGGGCTCCACGTCCAACGGCTCGCCGCCTTCGGTACCTTTGCTCTGAGCAGCAGCCTCGGCGTGAGCTTGGCGAGGATCACGGTCTTTCAGCTTCCTCCCACGCTCCGCGAGACGCTGGTCGCGGCAGGTGAGCTGTCACCGATCTCTCTCGTGGAGCCGCTCAGCCCGGCGGCGAGCTACCACGGCCTCGTCCCTGCACAGCGACCGACCGGCGTGCCGGTACTGGACGACGAACAAAAGGGGATCTACGAGAACCCCCCCACCAACGAACTGTTTCGAACGAACATGAACAGCCTGTCCCAGGTGCGGATCTCGCAGAGCTACCAACGAGATTCGATCCACGTCATCCGGACACGCCCGGAGGCCTACCTGCAAGGAGTCAAGACGGCGATCGAGCTGTTCTTCCGACCGACCAGCGACTTCTTCACGCTGGCCGAGAACCGTGCTCGGGTGGCACCAATCGAACGGTTCTACAACAAGGCCATCTTGGGGATGGTCGCCGGGGGCGCTGGCGAGGTCGCCATTCCTGACAGTGACAGCCAATACCGTCTAGGCCCGGCGCGCACGGCGTGGACCGTCGTGGTCGCCTACGCCGCGGCGTTCGTGGGCGGGGCCGTCTTCTTGCTGAAGGCGGTGTTCCGGCGCCGCGCCGGCGTGGAGTCGGTCGTGGTCGCCGGCTTCCTCTGGTTCACGATCATCTACGTGTTCCTCGTCAGCAACCTCATCGAGGTCGGTGAGAACAACCGTTTCCGGCTCTATTCCGATCCCCTGGTCCTCATGTTGCTGGCCACCCTGATCGTGGAGTGGCGCCGAGCGGGCAGGAGGGGGGAGGCGGAGCCGCTGCTCGCCGCCCGCCCACCGGGCAGTCCCATCGGCGAGCCGTCTGGGCCCTGACCCCGGCGCCAGACCGCCGGGCGGCTTCTCAGCGAGGCCGGGATCAGGGTCAGAAGTGGGCGCGGTAGCGGTCGAAGGCAGCGATTGTCCGCTCGGGCAGGAACCGGAACAGCGAATCAGGGTCCTCTGCCACCTTGCTCACGATGCTCAAGTTGTTCTCGTAGCCCGCGTACTCCAGCTTCATGTCGGTCACGGGGTCGTGGGGGTTCCGTTCCTGGATCACCGAGGCCTTGCCGAACACCACCTTGGCGCCTTGGCCCTGTAGGTAGTACCCGGCCCAGATGTCGTCCATCCGGCCCACCCCTGGAAACAAGAAGTAGTGCTGGAGCCACGAAGAGGTGATGAAGGTGTTCTGGGAGTCGAACGGACTGATGGCGTTGGAGGTGAGTGGGAACACCTCCTCGTGAAAGGAGCACTCGGGAGCGAACTGCATCCGGCAGATCGCGTCAATGTCGGGATCGCCGTTCCAAAAGTCGGCCTGGACGTCTGGGGTCACGACCTCCCGCGATCGTTGCGAGTAGTCGCGCTGGGGGAGGAGTTGCAGCGGGTAGCCGCGATGCCACAGCTGGGGATGGTTCGTGGCGCCGATGGGGTCGAAAGCGGGCAGCGAGGTGGTGAAGACGTTCGCCTCGACGGCCCTGCCCACCATCACCTCGGTCCCCCAGCCCTCGAGCGGGACGTTGTCGTCATCGACGACCGCCACGGTGTCCGCGCCCATCTCCTGGGCGACGAGGAACCCGAAGTTCCGGCGCTGGATGCAGTTCCAGCCGATGAGATCGGAGAGCTCCTTGTCGATCTTCTCCTGCTCCTCGGCCCCGACGTAGGTTCCGTTGTCGAGGCGGTAGTCCTCCGGGGTCTTGCGGTCACCGATCACCACGAGGTGCCACCCGGGCATCCGGTCGAACATCTGCACCGCTTTGGTCGGCGGATTGATCGTCGTCGTCACGATGACGTTGGTCACCGACCGTTCCTTTCCGGCGTTCGAAGGAATGAGTCGGACGGTGCCAGGCGGTTGGTCACGAGCGTACGGATGTAGCGAGCCTGGGTGGAGAGGGAGTTCTGCGACTCCCCGTCCGGGCGAGGGGTCCAAAACGTTGGGATCTCCACCACCTCGACGCCGAGACGGAGCGGCTTGAGCACCGTCTCGAGCAGGAACTCGTGACGGGTTCCCTCCCAGTCGATCGACTGGACCAGCGAGGTCGGGAACAAGCGGAATCCGAAGGTGGCGTCGGTGAGGGGGGTCCGGTACAGCAGCGACGTGAGGCGCTGGAAGACCCAGTTGGCGACGACGCGCACCCGACCGTAGTCGGAGAACCCTCCTCCTCGGGCCCAGCGAGAGGCGGTGACCACGACCTCTGGCCGCTGCTTGGCGATGTCGATGAATGCAGGGACAAGGTTGGGATCCGTCTCGAGGTCGGTGGCCATCATGATCACGTGGCTGGCGGTCGCCAGATCGAACGCCTCCCGCATCGCTCCGCCGAGGAACGGCAGCCGTTGATGGTGGATCTGCACTCGGTCGCCGAACCACGACCGGAGCTCCTCGCATCGCCCCATCGTCTCCGAGGTGGTCTTGTCGCAGACGACGACGAGCACCTGCTCGATATCGGCATCGCTCTTGCGCTTGAGGATGTCGGCGGTCTCGGCAATCGAATCGGTCTCGGTGACCGCCGGCAAGATCACGGTCGCACCTGAGAAAGCCTCAGGCAGCGGCATCGGTTCAGCTCCCATCGGTCGGCAACCTACTACGGGCAAGGGAGCACCCGGTTTTGATCGAGGCCGGCAGCGGACGGCCCTGGCCCGAGCCGAGGCGTGGCGGGCAACGCGGGGAACCGGGGGCACGTGCAGGAGCCGCTGCCGGCGTCACTTCGGCGAGCGGCGGCGCGGCGGCGGCGGGGGCCGGAGCACCACCAGCTCGCCCTCCAGGCTCAACGGCGCACCAGCGCCGACGTCACCCAGCGCACCACCTGGCTTGGAGCCAGGGAGGAGGCAGTGGCGGTCAGGCGGTTGAGCAGGCCAGGGACGACGACCACTCGGCGGCGGTCGAGGGCGGCAAGGGAGGCGTCGACCACCTCCTCGGCGCTCTGCCAGACGAACTCGGGGAGCCAGCCCAGGTGGAAGTCGTTCACCTCGTGGAACGAGGTGCGGGTGAGGCCGGGGCACAGCACCTGGAACCGCACCCCCGTGCCCCGTGCTTCGTCGGCCACCGCCTCGGTGAAGCTCAGCACGAAGGCCTTGGTGGCGGCGTAGGTAGCCGACTTCGGCAGCGGCTGGAACGCGGCCAGCGACGAGACGTTGACGATGGTGCCACTGCCTCGGGCGGCCATGGCGCCGACGGCGGCGTGGGTGAGGCGGACCACGGTGCTCACGTTGAGCTCGATCATCGCCAGCTCCCGCTCCAGTGGCAGCTCGGCGAAGGTGCCGGTGGTCCCGAACCCGGCGTTGTTGACCAGCAGGTCGACGGGGCCCTCGGTGGCGGTGAGCCGCTGCTCCACGACGGCCACCCCGTCGCTGTCGGTGAGGTCGGCTTCGATCACCTCTACCGTCAGCCCCTGGCCGGCGAGCTCGGAAGCCAGCGCCCGGAGCCGGTCGATGCGCCGGGCCACGAGCACCAGGTCGGACCCTCCGGCAGCGAGGCGTCGAGCGTAGACCTCCCCGAGGCCGCTCGAGGCACCGGTGACCAGCGCTCGTGAAGCGTGCACCGGCCGAGCGTAGGGCGCCTCGCCCTCGGCCGTCGCCGGACTCCGAGCGAGAAGGCGGACCTCGAACACCTCGACGAGCGGTCCCGCTCACATCGTCCCGCCGGTGGGGCGGGGCACCGCTGCGACTGCGGGCAGGCGGCGCAGCGCGCCCCTGGCTAACATCCGGCCGCCCGTCCCCCTCCGCCGTCGAACCGAGAGGTGTCCCCGACATGAAGTTCATCATCCGCCTGCTGCTGGCCGTCGCCCTGCTCGGCGCGGTGCAGTCGTCCTACGTCGGGGTGGCCACGGCCGCCTCCACCTCCGCGGAGAAGCAGTTCGTCAGCCTGATCAACAAGGAGCGCACCAAGCGGGGGCTGGCGCCGTTGACCGTCAACAGAGAGCTGGCCAACGTGGCCCGCCGCTGGACCGACACCATGGTCTCGAACTCGCAGGGTTGCCCGAGCGGGTTGGCCCACAACCGCGGCTACGCCAAGCAGGTCCCCGGTGGGTGGTCGCGCATCGGCGAGAACGTCGGGTGCGGTTCGTCGGTCACCAGCGTGCACCGGGCCCTGATGAGGTCGAAGAGCCACCGGGCCAACATCCTCGGCGACTTCAACCAGGTCGGCATCGGGGTCAGCGTCGACCGCCGGGGCTCGGTGTGGATCACCCAGAACTTCGGGAACTATCCGCGAAGGTGACCCCTGGGGCCACGGCCGGGAGCGCCCGCTTGTCGACGCCCCCCGGCCAGCGGGGTTGGTGCCCCCAGCCCTGAGGATGGCCGGCGCCGAGCTGATCGTGGGCGTCGGCCGGCTTGAGCCCTGATTGGGGACCGCCGACTTCAGCCGATGGACGAGGGGGGGGCAAGGCGCGTCGGCCGGCGTGAGTGCCCGCCATCCCACTGTCAGCCCGGAAGGCACGCCACGGTGCCGTCCCGGGAGGGTGGCTTCGCCCTGTCCTCCCGGCGACGGGACTACTCCTCGTCGGACCCCGTTGCCTCAGTCCCTGCAGCTCTCCCCGAGGCCCGTTCCAGGAACGCGTCGAGGTCGGGCTTGTCCTGCTCCTCGTCGGGATGGTTGCCGGGCTGGTTGGCCGGCGGGACCGGGGCGGTGCCGTGGTCGTCAACGGCAGGGACGGTCGACGCCGCGTCCGACTTGGCGCTGTCGTCGTTGGTCGCACCCAGGTCGCTGCGGCGGAGCTCCGGCTGCTGGGGCTTGGGCATGGCGTACCTCCTCGTTGTCGGGCTCGGTCACGTCCAGCGCAGCAGGGCGCCGACGCCGTCGCTGAGCTGGCTCTCGTCGGGGACCACCTCGACCCCCGCGCCGGTGCCCAGGGCGGCCCGCACGAAGACGTCGACCAACCGGGCCGAGCGGGGGTCGTCGACCCCGAGCTGGCGCAGCGAGTCGGGCGAGGTGGCGACCAGGCTGGCTTCATCGCCGAACCAGGCTCGCCGCTCGTCGTCAGGCCTGTCGTCGGCAGGGTCGTACACCAGGAGGACTTCGACCTGGGCCATTGCCAGGGCCTTGGCCACCGGCTCAGCACCCACCGCAGCCCGGTCACCCTGGCCCCGCTCCTCGGCCAGCTTGTCCAGCAGTGCCGCCGCTTCTCCGGCGGAGACCGCAGCCAGGGCGGCGTCGAGCTGCTCGGCGTCGATACCCTCCCTGCCGTCGACAGCCCGGCTGCCGTCGAGCACCTGCACCGGGACAGCGAGGTGGTCGGGAAGGATCTCCTGGAGCAACGTTACCGCCCGCACGTCGCCGGCCAGGGCCACCAGCCGGGCGTCGACGTGGTTGGCCAGGCGGACCACGGCCTCGGCCACCTCCTTGGCGTTGTGCTCCCAGACGTTCTCGGCCCGCTCCTGGTAGCGGCGCTGGGACCACCCACCGGGCTGGACCTTGCGGCCGTGCTGGAGGTCGCCGTCGACGCTCCGGGTGAGCTCGGGCTGCTCGGGTCCGAAGGCGGCGAGGTCGGCGCCACTGCGGTCGGCCACCACCACCACGTGCGGCGGCCGCGACTGGCGCAGATCGAGCAGCGGGGTCAGCGAGGGGAGGGGGGCCCATCGGGCGAGCTCTCGTCCCGGCAGCGCCGGCCAGTGGCTGACGTGGTGCACGCCCTCGGCGGTGGCCACCGCGAACAGGGTCCCGCCCTCCTGGTGGGCATCGGGGACGAGTGGGTCGACCAGCGCCAGCACCTCCTCGGGCGCCCCGGCGGCGGCCACGTCGCTGCGGCGGGCTCGCCAGCGACTCTCGTTGCGTGGCCCGGCTTGCTCGACGCCCGATTCGGTGGCGATGAGCACGGTGAGGAACGGCCCGGGCAACGCCACCAGCTCGGCCAGGTCGCCGGGATCGGTCCATACCCGTGGGGTGTCGCCTCGTGCCTCCATGGGCGCCCCGTTACCCCAAGTGAGGGTAGCGGAACCTGGGGGGGTCATCCCGAGAGGAAACGACCTCGGCCCTCACCGGGGCAGAACCGACGGCGAACCCGCGGCGAGGACCACGAGGTGGCTTCCTTCGAGCCCCTCGCTCACCGGTTCGCCGCCATGGTGGTGACGAGCTGGTCGAGGCGCTCCCGCCAATGAGGGAGCAGGGCGATTCCGTGCCGGCGCAGAGCGGCGTTGTCGAGCACCGAGTTGGCGGGGCGAACGGCTCGCCGGGGCGGGTCGAGCTCGGCGGTGGTGATGGGTCGCACCCGCTCGGGGGCGAGGCCCAGCGACGCCATCACCGCCCGGGCCAGCTCGAACCACGTCGCCTCACCCTGGTTGGTCACGTGGAAGACCCCGCCGGTGCGGGCCTCGGTGAGCTCGAGGATCTTGGCGGCGAGGTCGTCGGCGATGGTGGGCGACCCCCGCTGGTCGGCGACGAAGGACAGCTCGGGCGCGACCGCCGCTTGCTGGCGGATGGCGGTGACGACGTTGCGACCCCAGCGCCCCGACACCCAGGCGGTGCGGACGAGGGTGTCGTCCGGCCGTAGCTCCCGCTCGCCGACGAGCTTCGACCAGCCGTAGACCGACAGCGGGTTCACCTCGTCGTCCTCGGCGTAGGGGCCGAGCTTGCGGCCGTCGAAGACGTAGTCGGTGGAGAGGTGGCACACATGGGCCCCGACCTCCTGGGCGGCTTCCACCAGGTGGCCCACGGATCTGCCGTTGACCAGCGCCGCCCGGTCGGGGTCGTCTTCACAGCCGTCGACGTCGGTCCATGCTGCGGCGTTCACCACCACCTCGGGGGCCAAAGACCGCAATGCGTGGCGGACCGCGTGGCGGTCGGCCACGTCGAGGGAGGCGGAGGTGGTGGCGTTCACCTCGTGGCCGGCGGCGGTGAACACCTCGGCCAGCTCGCGGCCGATCTGGCCCCCGGCGCCGGTGACGAGCACCCGCATCACGAGGTGCTCTTGAGCGGCTCCCACCACCACCGGTTGGCGCGGTACCACGCCACCGTTTCGGCCAGGCCCTCGTCGAGCTGGCGGCGGGGTTCCCACCCGAGGGCCCGCATCTTCGTGGCGTCGATGGAGTAGCGGCGGTCGTGGCCGAGGCGGTCGGCCACCTGCTCGATCATGTCCTCGTCGGCGCCGCACAGCTCCAGCAGCCGGTGGGTCAGCTCCCGGTTGGTGACCTCGTTGCCGGCGCCCACGTTGTAGATCTCACCGGGGCGACCCCGCCGCATCACCACGTCGATGGCGGCGCAGTTGTCGTCGACGTGGCACCAGTCGCGCACGTTGCCCCCGTCGCCGTACAGCGGCACCCGCCGCCCGTCGAGCAGGTTGGTGACGAACAGCGGGATGACCTTCTCCGGGAACTGGTAGGGGCCGAAGTTGTTCGACGAGCGGGTGACGACCACGGGCAGGCCGTGGGTGTGGGCGTAGGACAGGGCGATGAGGTCGGAGCCGGCCTTCGACGCCGAGTAGGGCGAGGCGGGCGCGAGAGGGTCGGCCTCGGTGAAGGAGCCGTCGGCGATTGAGCCGTAGACCTCGTCGGTCGACACGTGCACCACCCGATCAACCCCGAGGCCCAGGGCGACGGCGCACACCGTGTTGGTGCCTCCGCAGTTGGTGCGTACGAACTCATCTGAGCTGGCGATGGAGCGGTCAACGTGCGACTCGGCGGCGAAGTGGACCACGGCGTCGTGCCCGGCCATGGCGTCGGTCACCGCCTGGCGGTCGACGACGTCGCCCTTCACGAACCGGAAGCGAGGGTCACCCTCCACCTCGGCGAGGTTGGCGGGGTTGCCGGCATAGGTGAGGGCGTCGAAAACGGTGACCTGGTCGTCGGAGCCGGCCAGGACGTGCCGCACGAAGTTCGACCCGATGAAGCCGGCACCTCCGGTGATGAAGAGCTTCATGACGGCGACGGGGGCCGCAGCCCGGCGTGGGGCCGGAACGACATGGGGATCTCGGTCCTCCGCGGGTTGGCCTGGTCACGAGGCGACAGCACCGGTGCGGCCAGCCCCCAGTCGGCGCCGATGCCGGGATCGTCCCAGGCCAGGCCCAGCTCGTCCGCCGGGTTGTAGTAGCGATCGACCAGGTAGGTGATGGTCACGTCGCTGAGGGCGGCGAAGCCGTGCGCCACTCCCGGGGGGATGAACACGCCCCGGTGATCGCCGGCGTCAGCGGTCACGTCGAGGGTGAGTGTGGCCCCATCGGTGGGCGAGCCGGAGCGGAGGTCGTGGAGCACCACCCTGGCGTGCCCGGCGGTCACGTACCAGTAGTCGGCCTGGTGCAGGTGGTAATGGAGCCCCACGACCGAGCCTTGGCGCCGGTCGCCGCGGTTGGCCTGCACCATCTCCAACCCTTCGGGGAACCACTCCCGGCGGTAGGTCTCGACGAACAGCCCCCGCTCGTCGTGGTGGACCACCGGTCCGGCTACGTAGACACCGGCGATGACCTGTGACGGTGTGATGCTGGCGGCGCCCACGGCGGGGCCAGCGTAGGTCGGGAGGGAGAAGATGGAGCAGTCACCGGTCAGCAGGCAGGGCGGACGTCTCGGCGCGGTCGTCGTCGCCGCCGTGTTCGTGGCCTCGCGCCTGGCCCTGGCGCAGGCCGGCATGACGTTCGACACCCGTCCGATCCACGACTCCTTCGCCCTGGCCGACCCCGCGCTGTTGCGCGACGAGCTGTTCGCCACCTTGGCCAACCTCCACGTCCAGCCACCGCTGTTCAACCTGGTGGTCGGCCTCGGCCTCCGGCTGGGCCCCGGCGCCGATCGGCTGGTGTTCCACCTCGCCTTCCTGTTGCTCGGCTTGGTGCTGGCGCTCGGCGTGTACTCCGCCCTCGTCCGCGTCGGCGCCGGGGTCACCTCGGCCACGATCGCCACCGTGGCGCTGGTGCTCAGCCCGTCGGTGTTCCTCTACGAGCACTGGTTCCATTACGACTACCCCGTCGCCGTCCTGCTGTGCGTGGCCCTCGTGGTCCTGCAGCGCTACGCCGAGCATCGCCGACCCCTCGACGCCGGGCTGTTCCTCGCCCTCCTCGCCGCCGTCGCCCTCACCCGGAGCATGTTCCACCTCGGCTGGTTGGTGGCCTGGGCGGTGGTGCTGGTGGTCGGGACCCGCCGTGACCCCGCCGTGGCCCGGTGGAGGGTCGCCGCCGCCGCCGTGGTGGCGGTGACGGCGGTGGCCGGGGCCTACGTCAACACCCTGCGGGTCTCCGGCCAGTTCACCTCGAGCACGACGCTCGGGATCAGCCTGGCCAAGATCACCACCTTCCAGCTCGACGAGGAGGCTCGCCGCCAGCTGGTGGCCGAGGGGGAGCTGTCGCCGCTGGCCCTCGTCCCTCCGGCGAGCCCCCTGCCCCTGTACGGGGACCTGGTGCGCCCCCATCCACCGACGGGGTTGGCGGTGCTCGACGAGCCGGCCAAGGGGGTGGCGGAGGCGGCCGAGCCGTTCCAGTCGAACTTCAACAACCTCGACTACGTCGAGCTGTCCGACCGCTATCTGGCCGACGGGGTGACGACGGTGCAGCGCCACCCCGAGGCGTACCTGCGGGGTGTCGTCACCGCCGCCGCCACCTTCTTCCAGCCCCCGAGCGGCTTCTTCGGCGTCGTCGACAACCGGCGGACGGTCGCAGCCGTCGATCGTGCCTACAACGTCGCTCTGCTCGACCTGTCCGCCC
Source organism: Actinomycetota bacterium (assembly GCA_016781135.1). Taxonomy (GTDB): domain Bacteria; phylum Actinomycetota; class Acidimicrobiia; order Acidimicrobiales; family CADCSY01; genus JADDRA01. The sequence continues at coordinate 40,938 of JADDQY010000105.1, read as the reverse complement.
CCGGTGGGCAGCCCGTGGCCCAGGCCCCGGCCGCCGCCAACCGGTTCGCCCCCCCGCCGGTGGGCCCGGCGTGGCTGGTGGTGGTCGCGTACGCGCTCGCCCTGGTCGGTGGGGGGGTGTGGAGCGCTGCTCTCGTGCGGCGCCGGCAGCCGGTGCTCGTCGTGGCCTTCTTGTGGTCGACCATCGCCTACGTCTTCGCCGTCGGCAACCTCCTCGAGGTGGGCGAGAACAACCGTTTCCGGCTCTACTCCGACCCACTGCTGCTGGTGCTCGTGGTCGCCGGCCTCCTCGCCTGGCGCCGTCGCCGGTCCCCTGGGCCGGCCTCGACCGAGGCGGGGATCTGCCATGCTGCGGCCGTGCCCGTCACCGCCGACCGACGCTGCCCGGTGTGCCCCGGGCGCTGATCACCGGCATCACCGGACAGGACGGCCAGTACCTGGCCGAGTTCCTGCGCGGCCGAGGCTACGACGTGTTCGGCCTGGTCAAGGGCCAGAACAACCCTCGGGGGGTGCTGCTCCAAGAGGAGCTGCCCTTCGTTGAGGTCGTCAGCGGTGACCTCCAGGACCTGCTGTCGCTGGTGGCCGCGCTGGAGTACGCCCAGCCCGACGAGATCTACAACCTCGGAGCGATGTCGTTCGTCGCCCTGTCGTTCCGCCAGTCAGAGTTGACCGCCAACGTGACCGGCCTCGGGGTGCTGCGCATGCTCGAGGCCATGCGCATGGTCGGGGGCACCGACAACCCCATGCGCTTCTACCAGGCTTCGTCGAGCGAGATGTTCGGCAAGGTGCGGGAGACGCCCCAGAACGAACAGACGCCCTTTTACCCTCGCAGCCCCTACGGCGTGGCCAAGGTCTTCGGCCACGACATCACCGTCAACTACCGGGACTCCTACGGCCTGTACGCCTGCAGTGGCATCCTGTTCAACCACGAGTCGCCCCGCCGGGGGATGGAGTTCGTGACCCGCAAGGTCACCAACGCCGTGGCCCGCATCAAGCTCGGTCTCCAACACGAGCTCGCCCTGGGCAACCTCGACCCCCGGCGCGACTGGGGCTTCGCCGGCGACTACGTGGAGGCCATGTGGCGCATGCTGCAGCAAGACGAGCCCGGCGATTACGTGGTGGCCACCGGGCAAACCCATTCCGTGCGGGAGTTCGTGGAGCTCGCCTTCCGGGCTGCCGGCATCGACGATTGGCAGTGCTACGTGCGCCAGGACGAGCGCTTCATGCGCCCGGCCGAGGTCGACCTCCTGGTCGGCGACGCCACCAAGGCCCGCACCGTGCTCGGCTGGGAGCCGAAGATGGGCTTCGAGGAGCTCGTCACGACGATGGTCGCCCACGACCTCGACCAGGAGCGGCAGCGGTCGACGAGGAGCACCGCCAGGTAGCGACGGCACCGGCCGGGAAGGGTGAGCGCCGGCACCGGAGGAGCAAACCTAGGGAGCGGCGTCGGTGGGAGGTCGAGCCTCGGGCTCGGCGGTGGCCGGGGGGGCACAGCGAGCGGCCAGCAGGCGTTCGAGCTCGCGGCGGCGCACCTGGGCCTTTTGGAAGGCCAGCACACCGAAGCCCACCCCGATGTAGGCGGCGTCGCGCAGCAGCTTGGGAAGCTCCACCATCCCCCGACCATAGGTCGCCGCCGCCCGCCGTGGGGGAGCCGCCTCGGAACGGCTACCCTCGGATCACCGTGGCCCTGCAGCACCAGCGGCGGTCGGCCGGCGACCCCGAGCACTCCTCTCGGGACGACGGTGACCTCGACGGCGATGCGCTCGACCCCTCCCATGCCCCTCCCGTGGTCGCCGTGGTCGTCACCCACGACGCCGGCCCCTGGCTCGAGGAGTGCCTGGCCTCGTTCGGCGCCCAGGACTACCCCAACCTCGCCGTGCTGGTCATCAACGCCGCCAGCACCGTCGATCCCCTCCCCCGGGTGGCCTCGGTCCTGCCCGACGCCTACGTGCGCCACCTCGACCACAACCCGGGGTTCGGCGCCGCCGCCAACGAGGTGCTGCAGGCGGTCGAGGGGGCGTCGTTCTACGTCTTCTGCCACGACGACGTCCTGCTCGATCCCAGTGCGGTGCGGGCGCTGGTGGAAGAGGCGTTCCGCTCCAACGCCGGGGTGGCCGGACCCAAGCTGGTGTGCTGGGGCCAGCCGCGAGCCTTGCTCCAGGTGGGGCTGTCGGCCGACAAGACCGGGGTGATGACCCCGCTGGTGGAGCAAGGCGAGCTCGACCAGGAGCAGCACGACCGGGTGCGAGACGTGTTCGCCGTCCCCGGCGCGTGCACCCTGGTGCGCGCCGACCTGTTCGCCACGCTCGGTGGCTTCGATCCGGAGATCACCTTCCTCGGCGACGACCTCGACTTGTGTTGGCGCGCCCATGTGGCCGGTTCCCGGGTGGTCGTTGTGCCCGCTGCTCGCGTCCAGCACCGTGAGGAGCTGAGCGCCCGGCGGGGCGTCGACGACCGACGTCGGCTCTTTGCCCGCCACCGCCTGCGCACCATGCTGACCTGCTACAGCGCCTTCCACCTCTTTCGGGTGGTGCCCCAGGCCATGGTCCTCACCCTGGTGGAGGCGGTCTACGCCCTCGCTGCCGGGCAGGTGGTCCAATCGGTCGACGTGCTGGGGGCTTGGTCGTGGAACCTCCGGCGCCTGGGTGACCTGCGCCGGCGCCGGCGCCAGTTGCGGGCGGTGCGGGGGCTGCGCGACGCCGAGATCCGGCGCCTGCAGGGGCGGGGGAGCGCTCGGCTCAGCGGCTACCTCCGGGGCGAGCTGGGACGTGGCGATCGGGTGCGGCAGTCGATCGCCGACGCCGGAAGGGGCATCACCGGGTCGCTGAAGGCCGGCCCCCGGCGCCTGGCCCTGGTGGCGTGCATGATCGTCGCCGCCGTCGTGCTCGTCGGCAGCCGCGAGCTGATCGGTGCACGGCTCCCCGCCTTCGCCAGCCTGATCCCGTTCGACCACGGCCCGTTCTCCCTGCTCGGGCGCTACCTCAACGGCTGGAGCCCGGCCGGGCTCGGCTCCGAAGCTCCGGCTCCGACCGCCTTTGCCCTCCTCGGGCTGGCCGGCACCGCGTTCCTCGGGGCCATGGGGGTGCTGCAACAGGTGCTGGTGCTCGGCACCCTGCCTCTCGGGTTGGTCGGGGTCTGGCGAGCGACTCGCCATCTGGGCTCGCCCCGGGCGCGGGCCGTCGGGCTCGTCATGTACGCCGTGGCCCCCTTGCCCTACGACGCTCTCGGTCGGGGTCGCTGGGACGGCTTGGTCCTCTACGCCGCCGCTCCGTGGGTCCTCGCCCGCCTCCTCGCCGCCGCCGGCGAGGAGCCCTTCGGTGGCGCCGAGGTCCGCCCGGGCACGGCTGGTCTGCGGCGGGAAGTCCTCCTGGTCGGGGTGCTCATCGCCGTGGTGGCCGCCTTCGTGCCCCTGGTCGTGGTCCTCGTGCCCGTCGTCGCTCTGGCGATGGTGATCGCCTCGTTGCTCGCTGGCGGGGTGCGGGGCAGCGTCCGCGCCCTGGCCGTCGCCGCCGGGGCATCGGTGGTCGCCGTGGTGTTGCACCTCCCGTGGAGCCTGGTGTTCCTGCCAACGGCCGGCGGCTGGGGAGCCATGGCCGGGATCTCCCCGCTCGGGACCGACGAGCTCGGCGTCGGTCAGCTCCTGCGACTCGAGACCGGCTCGGTCAGGCTTTCCGCCTTCGGCTGGGCCATCCCCCTCGCCGCCTCCCTGGCCCTGCTCATCGGCCGGGGCTGGCGCTTCACCTGGGCGGCGCGCCTGTGGCTCGTCGCCCTGGCCTCCTGGGTGCTGGTCTGGGCCGGCGGACGCGGGCTCACCGGCCTGCCGCTGCCCCCTGCCGAGGTGCTGCTCGCCCCCGCCGCGGCCGCCCTGGCCCTCGCCGCCGCACTGGGCATGGTCGCGTTCGAGCGCGACCTGCTCGGGTACCAGTTCGGGCTGCGCCAGGTGGCGTCGGTGGCGGCGGCGGGCGGCGTGGTCCTCGCTGCCGTCCCCGTGGCGGTGGCCGCCCTCGACGGCGACTGGGACACCCCCGACAGCGACTTCAGCCGGACCCTGGCGTTCATGGACGCCACCGAGCTGCGGGGCGAGGGGGCGTTCCGGGTGCTGTGGCTCGGCGATCCCGAGGTGCTCCCCGTCGCCGGTCGGCGCCTGGGAGAGCATGTCGCCTACGGCCTGTCTCGCAGCGGCGCGGCTGACCTCGGCGAGCGCTGGGCGACCTCACCGGAGCCGGCTGGTGGGCTGGTCGACGGGGCCGTTCGTCTCGCCGCCGACGGGCGCACCCAGCGCCTCGGCCGGCTCCTCGGTCCCCTGGGCATCCGTTACGTGGTCCTGGTCGACCAGGCGGCACCGGCCCGCAGCGGCGGGGTGCGGCGACCGCTGGCCGAGGGGGTGCGGGCCACCATGGCCCAACAGCTCGACCTGCGTACCGTCGACGTCGACCCGGCGCTGACGATCTACCAGAACGCCGCCTGGGTCCCGGCGCGAGCCGCCTTGTCGGCCGGTACGGGGTCCGAGACCACCGAGCTCGACCTGGCCCTCGACGCCTCCGACCCCTTCGACGCGACGGTCGGACTCGATCTGTCGTCGTCGCAGCCGGTGCTCGATGAGGCTCGCTCGCCCGTGCGCTTCGGAGGGTCGGTCTCACCCGGACCGGTCTACGTCGCCGAGTCCTTCTCCCCCCGCTGGGAGCTGCGCGTCGACGGTGAGCGGGCCCGGCACCGGCGCGGTTTCGGGTGGGCCAACGCCTTCACCGTGGATGCCGGTGCTCGGGGCACGGAGGCTACCCTGCGCTACCGGACCTCGCCGCTGCGCTGGCTGGCGGTGGCCGGGCAGGCGGCGCTGTGGGGGGCGGCCGTCTGGCTCGTGGCCGTCGGCTGGCGGCGCCCCGGAGGAGCATGACCCCGCGCCGGATCCCGATCGTCGTCCTGGTGGTGGCGGCGCTGGCGGTGCTGGCCCTCGTGGAGGTCGACGACGGTGCGCCTGACGCGCTCGAAGACGCCGTCGCTGTCGCCATGCCGACGGTCGGTGCCGACTCGGCGCTGTCGTCGGCGTGGTTCTGTGCGGCGAGCTCCACCTCCGCCGCTGGTCGAGGCGATCTCACCGTCACCGTGGCCAACGCCGCGGCCACGCCTCGGCGGGGGACGGTGACATGGGTGCCCGACGAGGGCCAGCCCGTCACCCAACCAGTCGACCTCGGCCCGCACCAGGCGCTGCGCCTGGACGGTGGCGGCGCCGTCGATGCGGCAGAGTTGGCGGCCATCGTGGAGCTCGACGGTGGAGGGATCACCGTCGAGCACGCGGTCCAGAGCCCGCGAGGAACGGCCGTGGCGCCGTGCGCGTCGGCGACGTCCGACCGCTGGTACCTCGCCAACGGCACGACCGCCCGCGACGCCAGCCAGGTCCTCGTCCTGTTCAACCCCTTCCCCGAGGACGCCATCGTCGACGTGAGCTTCGCCACCGACCAGGGCCGCGACCAGCCGGACGCCCTGCAGGGCCTACCGCTGCGGGCCCGGTCCGTCACCCGGGTGAACGTCACCGACATGGTGCGGCGGCGCGAGGTGACGGCGACCTCGGTGGTCGCCCGGCGGGGCCGGCTGGTCGTCGACCGCCTCCAGTCGTTCGACGGGAGCGACGGCCGCACCGGGCTGTCGTTGACGTTGGCCGCCCCCGCCCCGGCCGAGGTGTGGACCTTCCCCGCCGGGGTCTACGAGGAGGGCCTCACCGAGCGGTGGCGCCTGTTCAACCCCGGCGAGCGCGACGCCGTGGTGATCATCGAGGTGGTGCCCGACACCGGCGAGATCCCCATACCGGTGGAGCGCACCGTCCCCGCCCGCTCGCAGATCACCGTCGACGCCGCCGAGAGCGCGACCGTCCCAGCGGGGACGCCGCACTCGTCGACGGTGAGGTCGATCAACGGGGCGCCGGTGGTGGCCGAGCGGGAGCTGGCGGCCAGGGCGCCGTCCCCCCGGCGAGGGTGGTCGTCGATGCTCGGGTCCCCGCTGAGCGCCCAGCGCTGGGTGCTCGCCACCGGTCCCGGCGCTGGCGAGGTCGACGAGCGCGTGGTGGTCCACAACCCCGGGGCGGCAGCGGTGCGGTTCTCGGTCACCGCCTTGGCCTCGGGCTCCCCGCTCCCCGTCGCCCGACTCCAGGACATCGAGCTCGGGCCCGCCCAGCGCCGGGTGCTCCGCATGAGCGAGATGATCGAGCGCTCTCCCCTGCCCCTGGTGGTGGAGGCGGAGGCGCCGGTGGTGGTCGAGCGGGATCTGTCGCCGGCGGTCGACCCCGGCATCTCGACGATGATCGGGATCCCCGACGTCTGACGTCGCCCTCGAAGCTCGAGCGTCGCTACCGTCTCCTCGTGGAACGCCTGATCGTCGCCGCCGTGCTCGTGGCCCTCGCCGTGGTGGTCGCGGTGGTGCTCGACCGGCGCCGGCCGGATGCGCCCACCCAGGCCCGCTGGGCCGTGCCCACCCAACTCGACCGGGCCGACTTCGCCCGCTCCGAGGCCACGTGGTTGGTAGCGGTGTTCACCTCGGCTACGTGCGACTCCTGCGCCGGGGTGGTGGCCCGGGCCCTGCCCCTCGAGAGCGGGGAGGTGGCGGTGCAGGAGGTGGAGGTCGGCGCCGAGCCCGAGCTGCACCGTCGCTACGGGATCGATGCCGTCCCGTGCCTGGTGGTGGCCGACCCTGCCGGGGTGGTGCGGGCCAGCTTCGTCGGGCCCCCCACCGCGACCGATCTGTGGGCGGCGGTGGCCGAGCTGCGCCGAGACCCGAGCGAGGCCTCGGGCAGCACCAGCGTCCCGGAGGCCGGACCGTGACGGGACCGGGACCGGTTCGGGCGATCAGGAGCGGGCGGCCCGCAGCTGCGCCGGCTCCGACGTCGCCACCGCGGCTCCGTCGCCGTCGCCGTCGCCGCCGCGGCCGTCGCCGGCGCGCCGCTGAGCCTCGTCGATCAGGCGTTTGACCTCGGCACCGTCGATCGTCTCGTCCTGGAGCAGGGCGGCGGCCACGGCGTCGAGACCCGGACGGTAGTGACGCAGCGTGTCCCGGCAGCGGTCTTCCTGCTCGCGCAGGATGCGCTCGACCTCTTCGTCGATGACCCGGGCGGTCTCGTCGGAGTACTCCCGGCTGTGCATGAGGTCCTCGCCGAGGAACACCTGGCCCTGGCCGCCCCATGCCATGGGTCCGACCCGCTCGCTCATGCCCCACTCCCGGACCATCTTGCGCGACAGCTCGGTGGCGCCCATGAGGTCGTTGTTGGCTCCAGTGGAGATGACGCCGAACACCAGCTCCTCGGCGATGCGGCCTCCGAGGCGCACCACCAGCGAGTCCTCGATGTAGTCCTGCCGGTACAGGTGGCGCTCCTCGGGGAGCTGCTGGGTCACGCCCAGCGCCATGCCGCTGGGAAGGATGGTCACCTTGTGCAGCGGGTCGGCGTGAGGGAGCACCGCGGCGCACACGGCGTGCCCGCCCTCGTGGTAGGCGACGATCTCCTTCTCCACCTCGGACAGGGCCATCGACTCCCGGCGCTGGCCCATGAGCATCCGGTCGCGCGCCGACTCGAAGTCCTCCATGTGGACCTGCTTGGCGTTGCGGCGCACGGCGAACAGGGCAGCTTCGTTGACCAGGTTCGACAGGTCAGCCCCGCTCATGCCCGGCGTCCCCTTGGCCACGGTGACCAGGTCGACGTCGTCGGCCAGCTTCTTGTCCTTGCTGTGCACGTGCAAGATGGCCAGGCGCTCGTCGCACTCGGGCAGGGGCACCACCACTTGGCGGTCGAAGCGCCCTGGGCGCAGCAGCGCCGGGTCGAGGATGTCGGGGCGGTTGGTGGCCGCCATCATGACGATGCCCTCGGTCGCCTCGAAGCCGTCCATCTCCGAGAGCATCTGGTTCAGGGTCTGCTCCCGCTCGTCATGGCCGCCACCCAAGCCTGCACCGCGCTTGCGCCCGATCGAGTCGATCTCGTCGACGAAGATGATGGCCCGCCCCATCTTCCGGGCCGACTGGAACAGGTCGCGCACCCGGCTGGCGCCCACACCCACGAACATCTCCATGAAGTCGGACCCGGTCACCGACAGGAATGGCACTCCGGCCTCGCCGGCCACCGCCCGGGCGATGAGGGTCTTGCCGGTGCCTGGAGGACCGACGAGCAGGATCCCCTTGGGGATGCGGGCGCCGATGCTGGCGAAGCGCTCGGGTGCCTTGAGGAAGTCGACCACCTCGGTGATCTCCTGCTTGACCCCCTCGTACCCGGCGACGTCGGCGAAGGTGGTGCCGGGCTTCTCCGTCGTGTAGGTCTTGGCCTTGGACCGGCCGATCTGCATGATCCCGCCCATCTGGCCCTGGGCCCGGCGCTGCATGTACACGAAGAAGCCGATGAGCAGGGCCATGGGCAGCAGGAAGGGGAGCAGCGAGGCGATCAGGTTGGGTGCGGGGGTGCGCGTCTCGTAGTCGACCCCGTGCTCCTCGAACAAGGCGGTGTCGTTGGCGAACAGCTCGGCCGTGGCGCTGCTCTCGAACTGCTCGCCACCGGTGGTCTCGGCGGTGATCACATCGGTCTGGGTGTTGTAGGTGATCGACGACACCTCGCCGTCACGCACCCGGTCGCGCAGCTCGGAGTAGCCGACGTGGGTGCGCTCGGGGGCGGCGAAGACCCCGGTCACGAGGAAGAACGACAGCAGCAGGCCGAGGGCGGCCCACATCGCCCAGCGAGGCCAACCCTGGTCGGGGCGGCCCGGGCGCCGGTCGGTCCGCCGGGCGTCGCGCGGGGGGGTCGGCGACTGCGGGAGCACGGGCCCATGCTACGGGTCCCTCTCACATCGCGCCGCACCGCCTCGCCGTTCGTGGCCCCGACCATCCCCCACCCGAGCCGAGCCCCTCGGTAGCTTGAGGGCGATGCCAGCCTTCTCGGTTCCGCCCGGTCGTGGGTCGGCCCACGCCTCGGGGCGGCGGCCGCCCGTAATCCCCCGACCCCGCCTGTGCGCCCGCCCGGGCTGCGCAGCCGAGGCGTCGTCGACCATGACCTACGACTACCGCTCCCGCTGCGTGTGGATTGACGGCCTGGATGGCGATGCCTCGCCCGCCGGCTACGACCTCTGCAGCGATCACGCCGATCGCCTCGGGGTCCCCAGCGGCTGGAGCCGCACCGACCGCCGCCCGCCCGCCCCCTCGCCCCTCGCCCGCCTGGCCGTCTGACCGGAGGGCGCCACTCCCCGCACCCGGATCCCCGCACCCGGAGATCCGATCCTCCCTGGGTACGGTGGGGATGTGCTGCCCGAGGAGCGCGTCGCTCAGGCCGACTCGCCCGGCGGGGAGCACGACCGGGTCCGGTGGGGGATGGGCGACGCCCTCGTCGGAACCCTCCTCGCCATCGTCGTCCCCACGTTGGTGGTCGTGGCCGTGCTGGGGGTGACCGGCCGCTCCGACCTCGAGGGGCTCTCCCTCGGGGCCACGGCGCTGCTCCAGGTGCCGCTGTGGGCGGGCCTGCTCGGAGCTCCGCTGTGGTCGACCTACGGGAAGGGCCGCAGGAACCTGGCGCTCGACTTCGGGCTACGGATGCGCTGGAGCGACATGCCTCTCGGGATCGCCGTCGGGCTGGGCACCCAGATCGTGCTGGTCGTGCTCGTCGCCCTGCTCTACCAGCTCCTTGGGATCGACCTCGACAAGGTCGGCACCAGCGCCGAGGCGCTCACCGCCAGTGCCACCGACGTGATCGGGGTCGTGCTGTTGGTGGCCATCGTGGCGGTGGCGGCGCCGCTGTTCGAGGAGCTGTTCTACCGAGGGCTGTGGTTGCGGGCGATCGAACGCCGGTGGGGGACCACCTGGGCGGTGCTGGGATCGTCGCTGCTGTTCGGGGCCATCCACGTCCAGCCCTACGACCTGCCCGCGCTGGTCGGCTTCGGCTTGGTGGCCGCCTTGCTCACCGTGCGCACCGGCCGCTTGGGCCCCGCTATCTGGGCTCACGTGGCGTTCAACCTCACCGCCGTGATCAGCCTGCTCCTCGGCATCGCCTGACGCTCCGTCGAACCCGTGGGGTCGGGCCTCAGCCTCCGCTGATCGTCATCGCTTCGTCGCTAAAGGTGGGCGAGGCCTCGGCCGACACCTTGGTGTGGCCATGGTCAAGCATCGTTCGTGCTGCCCCCGGTGCTCAGCGCCGCTCGTCGAGATCTCCTTCACCCAGAGGGGGTCGACGCTGAACATGCGGTCGTGCGCGACCTGTCACAGCCGGTCCTGGTACCGGGACGAGGTCGCCATCGACCTCGCCGCCGCGCTGGAGGCCGTCGCCACGAACCGCGCTGCTGAGCGGGGCGCCGGCGCCGGCTGAGCGGCCGGCGCGGCGCGCGTCGCCGCCGCCGATGGCAGGATGGAGGCCGATGGCCGTGATCGAACGCCTCCGACGCCGCAGCGGCCACGACCTGGTCACCATCGGCCTGGTCGTGGTGGCGGTGGCGTTCATGTTCGTGCAGTTGCAACCTCGCCTGCTGCTCTCCGACACCCTCCCGTCGGGGGGCGACATGGGGGCCCATGTCTGGGGCCCCGCCTACCTGCGCGACCACCTGCTGAGCCAGGGACGCCTGAGCGGCTGGTCGCACGACTGGTACGCCGGGTTCCCCGCGTACCACTTCTACATGGTCGTGCCCAGCCTGCTGATCGTCGCTCTCGACCTGGTGCTGCCCTACACCATCGCCTTCAAGCTGATCTCGGTGTCGGGGCTGCTGGTGCTGCCGGTGGCGGCGTGGGCGCTGGGGCGCCTGGCCCGGCTGCCCTTCCCCGGACCGGCACTGCTCGCCGTGGCCACCGTGCCGTTCATGTTCGACCGTTCCTTCACCATCTATGGCGGCAACATCGCCTCGACGCTGGCCGGTGAGTTCGCCTTCAGCATCAGCCTCGCCCTCGCCGTGCTGTTCCTCGGCCTGGTGCTGCGGGGACTGGAGACCGGCCGCCACCGGGCCCTCGCCGCCACCGTGCTCGCCCTGTGCGCCCTGTGCCACGTCATCCCCGCCATCTTCGCCCTGGTCGGGGGGGCGTTGGCCTTGGCCGTGCGAGCCGACTGGTCCCGCCTGCGTTGGGCGCTCGGGGTCGGGCTGGTGGGCGGGTTGCTGACCGCGTTCTGGACGGTGCCGTTCGTGGCTCGTCGGGCCTACCTGAACGACATGGGGTGGGAGAAGGTCACCACCTACTGGGAGAGCCTGTTCCCGGGCCGACTCGGCGGTTCGCTCAGCCGGGCCTTCGGCGGCGAAGGCACGGCGACGGTGTCCGGTGACCTCACCTGGGTGGCGGCGCTGGCCGTCGTCGGCGTGATCACGTCGATCATCTTCCGCCGCCGGCTCGGCATGTTCCTCGGCCTGCTCGCCCTGGTCTTCGCCGTGGCGTTTGTGCTCCTGCCCCAGGGCCGGCTCTGGAACGCCCGCCTGCTGCCCTTCTGGTACCTGTGCCTGTACCTCCTCGCCGCAGTCGCAGTGGCCGAGTTCGTCACCTCGGCCGCCCTGCTGTTCTCCCGCCGCCTCGACCGTCCCAACCCGGCGATCACCATCGGGGCGCCGGTGCTGGCGTCGCTGGCCACCTTGGTGGCAGTGGCCCTGCCGCTGCGGGTGCTGCCGTTCGGACAGACGTCGAGCGACGGGTCGAGCTACTCCTGGATGGGGTTGAGCACGACCGACCGCAGCTTCATCCCCGACTGGGCCCGGTGGAACTACAGCGGCTACCAGGGCAAGGCCGCCTACCCCGAGTTCCGGACGTTGCTCGCCACCATGGACGACGTCGGTCAGGGCGAGGGCTGCGGGCGGGCCATGTGGGAGTACGAGAGCGATCTCGACCGCTTCGGAACGCCCATGGCCCTGATGCTGCTTCCCTATGCCACCGACGGCTGCATCGGCTCGATGGAGGGGCTCTACTTCGAGGCGTCGGCGACCACGCCGTTCCACTTCCTCAACCAGTCCGAGCTGTCGGCGGCCCCCTCCCGAGCGCAGCGCGACCTTCCCTACGGGTCGCTCGACGTCGATCTGGGCGTCGACCACCTCCAGCTCCTCGGGGTCCGCTACTACCTGGCGTTCTCCCCGGAGGCGGTGCAGCAGGCCGACGCCGAGCCCGAGCTGACACCGGTGGCGACCTCGGGGAGCTGGCGGATCTACGAGGTGGCCGACGCCGAGCTGGTGGAGCCCCTCGGGGCCGAGCCGGCGGTCCTCACCAACGTGCCCAAGGGGGGCAAGGGCTGGCTGGAACCGGCGGTCGACTGGTATCTCGACCGCTCGGCCCAGGACGTGTTCCTCGCCGCCGGCGGGCCGGCCTCGTGGCCACGGGTCGAAGCCGGCGAGGTCCCCGAGGTCAAGGAGGTGGGGGCCACCGAGGTCGCCAACGTCACGACCACGAACGACACGATCTCCTTCGAGGTCGAGCGTCCGGGCACGCCGGTGCTGGTGAAGACCTCCTACTTCCCGAACTGGAAGGCGAGCGGGGCCGACGGACCCTGGCGGGTCGCTCCCAACCTCATGGTGGTGGTCCCGACCGCCAACCAGGTCGAGCTTCGCTACGGCACCACCCCGGTGGAGTGGGTGTCGTGGGTGATGACCCTCGCCGGCCTCGCCGGACTGGCCCTGTTGGTGGTCAAGGGACCGCTGCCCATGGCCCGGCGCCGGGGCGGCGGTGCCGACGTCGACGACGACCTCGTCCCCGGCACCGAGACCACCCCGGTGCTCGTCCTCGACGACGATCCCGACGACGACCTCTCCGACGACGAGGCGCGCGAGGGGGCCCCGGTCGGTGGCACCGCCGGGGACACCACCAGCGCGACAGCGACCGACGCCGTGGGGCCCGGCGGTCCCGGGGTGCCCCCGGCCGCCGGTGACCAGGGGGACGGCCCCACCGAGGGTGACGGTGACGGCACCGGTGACGCCAGCCGGATCTGGGTCGGCTCGGGCACGGGAGCGACCAAGCCGGACGAGTGAAGCGCGGTCGGGGTGGACTGCGGCGCTTCGCCGCGGCCAGCGTCCTGGTCACCACCGTCGACGTCGCCACCCTGTCGGTCCTGGCCTTCGGCGCCCGGGCGGCGGTGGTGGTGGCCGACGCCGTCGCCGTGGCCGTGGCCTCGGCGGCGTCGTGGACCGTCCACCGGGCCGTAGCCGGCGCCCATGACCCCTTCGACCGGTGGGTCGACCAACCCGGTGCCTTCGTGGTCACCGCCGGGCTCACCGGTGCCCTCGACCTCGCCGTGCTCGCTGCCGTCGTCGGTGCCGGTCCCTCCCCGAGTGCCACTCGCGTGGTCGTCGGCAAGGCTCTGGCCTTGACCGTGGCCGGGGCTGCCCGGCTGCTGTCGTATCGGATCGCCCTGGTCGACGAAACCCGGCGGGGCCTGGCCCGGCGAGCCCGGCCGGGTCCAGCCGCCGGCGAGCTCCGCCTCACCGTGGTGGTCCCCGCCTACGACGAGGAGCGACGCATCGGCGCCTCGGTGCGGCGGATCGTCGAGGCCGTGACCTCCGTGGATGTCGACGGGGGCGCCGAGGTGCTGGTCGTCGACGATGGCTCCCATGACGCCACCGCCGCTGAGGCGGCGGCGGCTGGTGCCCGCGTCGTCTCGTTGCCGGTGAACCGGGGGAAGGGGGCGGCGGTGCGCGAAGGGGTCCTGGCGGCGCGAGGTCGCACCATCGCCTTCGTCGACGCCGACCTCGCCTATCCTCCCGAGCAGGTGCTCACCCTGCTGGGGGAGGTGGAGGCCGGGTGGGACGTGGTCGTGGGCAGCCGCCGCCACCCCGGATCGGTCGACGTGGTCCGCCCGACGCTGGTGCGCTCGCTCAGCGGTCGGCTGTTCAACCTTCTCACCGCCGTGGTTCTGCTCGGTCGCTACCGCGACACCCAGTGCGGTTTCAAGGCGTTCCGCGCCGACGTGGGCCGCCTGATCTTCTCGCGGACCCGCGTCGAGGGCTTCGCCTTCGACGTGGAGCTGTTCCACCTGGTCGAGCGCTACCGGCTCTCGCTCACCGAGGTCCCCGTCACCCTGGTGGCTGCCACCGGCTCGACAGTGCGGGTGGGCGCCGATGCCCTCCGCATGGTGGGCGACTTGTTCCGGGTCCGCCGCTGGTCGGCTCAGGGAGCCTACGACCTCACCCCGTTGGTCGGTGCCTCCGGGGCCGTCCGGCCCTTGGCCGACCAGCTCGAGTCAGAGCACTAGGGTACGAACCACATGCCGCCGGCGCTCGACTCCATCTTCAAGGCCTACGACATCCGGGGCACGGTCCCCGACCAGCTCGACGCCGAGGTGTGCCGCCGCATCGGCGCCGCCTTCGCCCGCTTCGCTGAGAGCGACCGGGTGCTGATCGCCCGCGACATGCGTCCGTCGGGCGAGGAGCTGGCCCGCGCCTTTGCCGAAGGGGCCAAGGGCCAGGGGGTCGACGTGGTCGATCTCGGGCTTGCCTCCACCGACCTCATCTACTTCGCCGCCGGCCACCTCGACGCTCCTGGTGCCATGTTCACCGCCTCCCACAACCCCGCCCAGTACAACGGCATCAAGTTGTGCCTGTCGGGGGCTCGGCCGGTGGGGCAGGACACGGGCCTGGCCAAGGTCAAGCAGTGGGCGGCCGAGGGCCTGTCGCCGGTCGAGGGTCGCCAGGGCTCGGTGTCGCACCAGGACCTGCTCGGCGTCTACGCCGAGCACGTGCGCTCCTTCGTCGACGTCGGCTTGCTCGCCCCCCTGCGCCTCGTGGCCGACACCGCCAACGGCATGGGCGGGCTGGTGGCGCCGGCGGTGTTCGACGGCTTGCCGTTCGAGGTCGACTACCTGTTCCCCGAGCTCGACGGCACCTTTCCCAACCATCCCGCCGACCCGATCCAGCGGGAGAACCTCCGCGACCTCCAGGCCGCCGTCCTCCAACGGGAGGCCGACGTCGGCCTGGCCTTCGACGGCGACGCCGACCGGGTCTTCCTGGTCGACGAGCGGGCCAGGCCGATCTCCGGCTCGCTCACCACGGCGCTGGTCGCGACCGGCATGCTGGCCAAGCACCCCGGTGCCACCATCCTCTACAACCTCATCTGCTCCAAGGCCGTCCCTGAGATCGTCGCCGAGCACGGTGGGAAGGCCGTTCGCACCCGGGTGGGCCACAGCTTCATCAAGCAGACGATGGCCGAGACCGGGGCGGTCTTGGGCGGCGAGCACTCCGGCCACTACTACTTCCGAGAGAACTACCGGGCCGACTCGGGCCTGGTGGCCGCCTTGGTGGTCCTCGAGCAGCTCTCGGTGGCCGGCGTCACCCTGTCGGAGCTCGTGGCCCCGCTCGACCGCTACGCCAACTCCGGCGAGATCAACACCCCTGTCGACGACCCTCTGGCCACCATCGAGCGGGTGGCCGAGGCCTACGCGGACGCCGAGCAGGATCGCCTCGACGGCCTGACCGTCGACCGCGGCTCGTGGTGGTTCAACCTGCGCCCGTCGAACACCGAGCCGCTGCTGCGCCTCAACCTCGAGGCCTCCACCGACGAGGAGTGCGAGGCCCGCACCGCCGAGGTGGTCGAGCTGATCCGCCGGGTGGGTGGTGACCGGTGAGCCTCGACCCCAGGCTGCTGGAGATCCTCGCCTGCCCCGAGGACAAGGGGCCGCTCTACTACTTCGACGACGAGCAGATGCTCTACAACCCCCGGCTCAAGCGGTGCTACGAGATCCGCGACGGCATCCCCGTGATGCTCATCGACGAGGCCACGACCGTGGACGATGCCGAGCACGACCGGCTGATGGGGCGGGTCGAGGCCGAGTCGATCCCGCCTACGTTCCAGCCGTGACCGACGTGCTCGCCGACCAGGTGCTCGACACCCAGGGGATGTTCGCCGCCGCTGCCGGGCTGCCCGAGCAGGTCTTCGACGCCTCCGTGCGGGCCCGAGGCCTCGAGGGCCTGCCCGAGCGCGACCGCATCGAGAACGTGGTGGTGTTGGGCATGGGGGGCAGCGGCATGGCCGGCGACCTCCTCGCCGCCACCGCCGGGCCGTTCCTGCCCGTCCCGGTGATCGTCTCCAAGGGCTACGAGCTCCCGGCGTTCGTGGGCGAGGCCTCGTTGGTCTTCGCCGTGTCGTTCTCGGGCAACACCGAAGAGACCGTCGAAGCCGCGTCCACCGCCGCCGTCGAGGGGGCACGGATGGTGGCGGTCACCCGAGGAGGCGAGCTGGGCCGTCTGGCCACGAGCTGGGGCGTCCCCGTGGTCGGGGTGCCGGACGACGTCTCCCAGCCTCGCGCCGCCATCGGTGCCCTCGCCGTCCCCGCGCTGGTGGTCCTCGAGGAGATCGGCCTGTTCGTGGGGGCCCAGCAGTGGATCGACTTCGCCGTCGAGCAGCTCCGCCGGCGCCGCGACGAGCTCCTCTCGCCATCGAACGCCGCCCGCGCCCTGGCTGCCCGCATCGGGCGGACGCTGCCCATCTTCTACGGAGGAGGCCAGCTCGGTTCCACCGCCGCCCAGCGCTGGAAGACCCAGGTCAACGAGAACGCCAAGGTGGCGGCGTTCTGGAACACCCAACCGGAGCTGTGCCACAACGAGGTGGCCGGCTGGGGCCAGCACGGCGATCTCACCCGCCAGGTGTTCACCGTTGTCAACCTGCGCCACGAGTACGAGCACCCCCAGGTGGTGCGTCGCTTCGAGGTGGTGACGACGCTGCTCGAGGAGGTCGTGAGCTCGGTGGAGGAGGTGTGGGCCGAGGGTGAAGGGCAGCTGGCCCAGCTGCTCGACCTGATCCTCCTGGGCGACTTCACCAGCTTGTACCTCGCCGCCCAGGAGGGCCTCGACCCCGGGCCGGTCCCCGCCCTCGATCAGGTCAAGGCCAGCGTCGCCAGCGGCTGAGCCCCGCTCCACCGAGCGGCAGAACCTGGAGAGGGAGCACAAGGAGGGCCCGACGGCCACAATGGGGGCATGACCCTCCTCGAGCACCCCCTCGACCACAAGGTCGCCGACCTCGGCCTGGCCGCCTTCGGCCGCAAGGAGATCTCCTTGGCCGAGCACGAGATGCCGGGGCTGATGGCCCTGCGGGTCGAGCACGGGCCGGACCAGCCCCTCGCCGGGGCTCGGGTCACCGGGTCGCTGCACATGACCGTGCAGACGGCGGTGCTCATCGAGACCCTGACGGCGCTCGGCGCCCAGGTGCGGTGGGCGTCGTGCAACATCTTCTCCACCCAGGACCACGCGGCGGCGGCCGTGGTCGTCGGGCCCGACGGGAGCGCCGACGAGCCCCGGGGTGTCCCCGTGTTCGCCTGGAAGGGCGAGACCCTCGATGAGTACTGGTGGTGCGCGGAGCGGGCGTTGCGCTGGCCCGACGGCGGCGGCCCCAACCTGCTCCTCGACGACGGAGGCGACGCCACCCTGCTCGTGCACAAGGGAGTGGCGGTCGAGAAGGAGGGAAGCGTTCCCGATCCCGACCGTGCCGAGTCGACCGAGGCGGCAGTGGTGCTACGGCTGCTGGCCCGCTCGCTGGGCGAGGACACCAACCGCTGGACCGGCATCGCCGGCGGGATCATGGGCGTGTCGGAGGAGACCACCACCGGCGTCCACCGGCTCTACCAGATGCAGCAGGCCGGCACCTTGCTGTTCCCTGCCATCAACGTGAACGACTCGGTCACCAAGTCGAAGTTCGACAACCTCTACGGGTGCCGGCACTCGCTCATCGACGGCATCGCCCGGGCCACCGACGTGATGATCGGCGGCAAGGTGGCCGTGGTCTGTGGCTACGGCGACGTCGGCAAGGGCTGTGCTCAGGCGCTGCACGGCCAGGGCGCCCGGGTCGTGGTCACCGAGATCGACCCCATCTGCGCCCTCCAGGCGGCCATGGCCGGCTTCGAGGTCACCACCCTCGACGACGTGGTCGAGCGGGCTGACATCTTCGTCACCGCCACCGGCAACCGCGACATCATCACCGCTGACCACATGGCTCGGATGAAGCACCAGGCCATTGTCGGCAACATCGGCCACTTCGACAACGAGATCGACATCGCCGGTCTCGAGGCCGTACCCGGTGTGCGCCGAGTGACGATCAAGCCTCAGGTCGACGAGTGGGTCTTCTCCGACGGGCACGCGGTGATCGTGCTGGCCGAGGGGCGCCTGCTCAACCTCGGATGTGCCACCGGGCACCCCAGCTTCGTGATGTCGGCCAGCTTCACCAACCAGGTTATGGCCCAGGTCGAGCTGTTCACCAACAACGGTGCCTACGAGAACAACGTCTACGTCCTGCCCAAGGCGCTCGACGAGCAGGTTGCCCGCCTCCACCTCGACCACCTGGGGGTCAAGCTCACCCAGCTGACCGACGCCCAGTCCGCCTACCTCGGGGTCCCGCCCGCCGGGCCCTACAAGTCCGACCAGTACCGCTACTGACGGCCGGCGGCCACGGCCACCCGGCCACTCCCCGGCGGGGTGAAGCGCTCCAGGAACAGCTGCACCAGCGGACCGATGGCGAGGGCGAACACGAGGGTCCCGATGCCCACCGTGCCCCCCAGGACCCAGCCCAGGGCGAGCGCGCTCAGCTCGATGCCGGTGCGCACGACCCGGACCGACGCGCCGCGGGCGGCCAAGGCGGTCATCAGGCCGTCCCGGGGACCGGGCCCCATGCCGGCGCTGAGGTAGAGCCCCGACCCGAGGCCCACGGCGCCGACGCCGGTGAGCAGCGACGACCAGCGCGCCAGCGGCGCGTGCAGCTCGGGGAGCACGAGCAGGCAGAGATCGAGGGCGGCGCCGACGACCACCACGTTGAGCACGGTGCCGACCCCGAGACGCTGACCCAGGGGCAGCCACGACGCCAGCACGAGCACGCCCACGCCCAGGACCACCATCCCCATGGAGATCCCGGTGCGTTGGGCGACGCCCTGGTGCAGCACGTCCCAGGGACCGAGCCCAAGGTCGCTGCGGACCACGAGAGCGATGCCCAGCCCCGCGGCCATGAGGCCGGCGAGCAGGCGGCTCAGCTGACGGGGACGAGGCACCGACCGAGGGTAACGACGCCGGGACCCGCTCCCAGCGGGTTTGCGGCCCGCCGCGCTACTGGCCGCCGACGAACTCCGAGGTGGTGGCGCTGCGGCCGTCGACGCTGGCGGCGGTGTTGGCGGTGCTGAAGGCCAGGTTGATGATGATCAGGGCGGCGATCAGGGTGAGGGCGAGCACCACCACCAGCCCCTGGCGCCGGGTCACCGCGCTCGGTTCGTCGCTGCGCGCTGCCATCCCCGCCTCACCGCTGGCCACGCCGGGATCGTAGACCGCCGCCCGGCCGCCGGTCAGATCGCCCGGGGAGGGCGCGGGGTGGCTGTCGTAGCCGGTTCGTAGCCTGCGCCGCGTGCTGTTGGCACTGACCTGTTCCGTGTGTGGAGCGAGGGGGAGGTCGCCGTGCCCCGAGTGCCTCCAGCGCCTGCGCCCCGCCCCGGCCCTCCCCGCTCCGTGGGGGGTCGACGCCTGCATGGCCCTGCTCGCCTATGACGGGGCCGGCCGCGAGCTGGTGGCGCGGCTCAAGTACCGCAACCACCGCAGTGCCCTCTCCAGCCTGGCGGCAGCCATGGCCAGCCTCGTCCCCGACGGGGCCGCGATCGACGTCGTGACATGGGCCCCCACCACGCCCGAACGACGCCGGGAGCGAGGCTTCGACCAGGCGCAGTTGCTCGCCACGGTGGTCGCCCGGCACCTCGCCCGGCCGAGCCGGAAGCTCCTGCGGCGCCTCCCCGGGCCGAGCCAGACCGGGCGGAGCCTCGCCGAGCGTCGCTGCGGGCCCCGCTTCCGCCCGGTGCGCCCGATGCCGGGCTGGTCGGTGCTGGTGGTCGACGACGTGCTCACCACCGGCGCCACGGCCGCCGCCGCGGCAGCCGCCCTGCGAGGCGCGGGGAGCGCCCACGTCTCCGTCCTGGTCGCCGCCCGCACCCCCCGCGCCGTCCCGACCTGGCGTACGAGCCCGGACTCTCCTTGAAGGACAACGTCGTCGGTCCGATCCTCGAAGACGGCGGACTGCCCCGCCTCAGGCCAGGGCGTCGGCGACTTCGCCCTCTCCCCCTCACCGAGGAGACCGGCTCACGACCGCCACTGGTCTTCTCCACCACCTTCGGTCCCGCCGAGGAGGCCGCCAAACCTCGACCTCGACGACCTCGAGGAGATCGTGTTGCAGGAGGGGTGGGCGGAGGCTTCGCCGGGCTGCGCCCCGGGCCTAGACTGCTGATGTTGCGCACGGGTCTGTGGTTGCAAGTCGATGCCAGTCGCAGGCGAAACGACCCACGTAAGGCGACCTGTGGTCGCCGAGCATGGTGCGGCTTAGAGGTAAGCCCTGCCGCACGCCGGAGCGGCTGTCGGTCCGGGTGCGAGAAGGAGCCAAGCACGTCCACCGACGGTGCCGCTGGGCCAGTCGTGGCCGCCGGCGCCGGGGCGTGCCACCTCCTCGGCAGGCGGGTGTGGGGGCAAAGACCAGGTCAGCCGTGCGCGACACCCATCTTGGTCGCCGAGGCAACGGCCGGGCGGTCGGGCCGGGGCAACCGCCCGTCGACCCCTGCGAAGGCCGCAGGTAGTTTCCCTTCCGCACGAACCTCGAGGAACGGAGCGCCCCCGTGGACGTGAGCGTGAGCAGTCGCAACATCGAGCTGACCGAGGCGTTGCGTGATGTGACGACCGACAAGATCACCCGTCTGGGTCGGTTCCTCGACGGGATGGAGCGGGCGGAGGTGCACTTCTTCGAGGAGCGCAACCCCCGCATCGCCGACAAGGACGTGTGCGAGGTGACCATGGAAGGCCACGGCCACCACGTGCGAGCCAAGGTCGCTGCCGCCGATCCCTTCGCCGCTGTCGACGCCGCCGTCAACAAGCTCGAGCAGCAGTTGCACAAGCTCAAGACCAGGCTCGTCGGTCGAAGTCATCCCCGGCGCCCGGTCCCCCGGTCCCCGGGTCCGGCGGTGGCCGATCTCCCGGCCGTCGATCTCGACGGTCGGGGCCGCGCACCGGTGGTGATGACCGGCGACGACGACGACGTCGCCCCGGAGGGCGTTCGCATCGTCAAGTCGAAGCGCTTCACGATGAAGCCCATGACGCCGGAGGAGGCGGTGCTGCAGATGGAGCTGCTGGGCCACTCCTTCTACTTCTTCTCCAACGCCGAGACTGGCCGCTGCGCGGTGGTGTACCACCGCAGCGCAGGCGACGTCGGGCTCATCGACGAGGCGGGGTAGCCCGGGGTCGTCGCCAGCCCGGCGCCGTAGACTCCCCGACGTGGCCATCTTCGACCGCATCCTCAAGGCCGGCGAGGGCCGCAAGCTCAAGGCCATCACCGCCCTGGTGCCCGACATCAACGCCCTGGAGCCGGAGATGGAGGCGCTGTCGGACGAGGGGCTGACGGCCAAGACGCCCGAGTTCCGCCAGCGCCTGGCCCGGGGCGAAGACCTTGACGACCTGCTGATCGAGGCCTTCGCCGTGGTGCGCGAGGCGGCCCGCCGCACGATCGGGCAGCGCCACTACGACGTGCAGCTCATGGGCGGGGCTGCCCTGCACTTCGGCTGGGTGGCCGAGATGAAGACCGGCGAGGGCAAGACGCTCGTGTCGACCCTGCCGGTGTACCTCAACGCCCTGGCCGGCAACGGGGTGCACGTCGTCACCGTCAACGACTACCTGGCCCGCTTCCACGCCGAGTGGATGGGGCGGATCCACCAGCGCCTCGGGCTCACCGTGGGCCTGGTCCTGCCCGACATCAGGGGCAGCGAGGAGAAGCGGGCCCACTACCGCTGTGACGTCACCTACGGGATCAACAACGAGTTCGGGTTCGACTACCTGCGCGACAACATGGCGCTGTCGACCACGGCCAAGGTCCAGCGCGGCCACGCCTATGCCATCGTCGACGAGATCGACTCGATCCTGATCGACGAGGCCAGAACCCCGCTCATCATCAGCGGACGGGTGGCCGATGCCGCCAAGCTCTACTACCGCTTCGCCAGCATCGCCCGGGGGTTGCGCCGCGACGTCGACTACGACGTCGACGAGGAGAAGCGCCACGTGGCCCCGTTCGACGAGGGGATCGAGAAGGTCGAGGCCGCCCTCGCCGTGGAGAACCTCTACGACGAGCTCTCGCAGAACCTCGTCCACCACCTGCAGGTGGCCCTGAAGGCCAAGGAGCTCTACCACCGCGACAAGGACTACATCGTCACCGGTGGTGAGGTGAAGATCGTCGACGAGTTCACCGGGCGGATCCTCGAGGGCCGGCGGTGGTCGGAGGGGCTGCACCAGGCGGTCGAGGCCAAGGAGGGGGTGAGGATCAAGGAGGAGAACCAGACGCTGGCCACCATCACCCTCCAGAACTACTTCCGCCTGTACGACAAGCTGGCGGGCATGACCGGCACCGCGGTCACCGAGGCGGCGGAGTTCGCCAGCACCTACGACCTCGCCGTGGTGCCTATCCCCACCAACGAGCCGGTGATCCGCCTCGACCACGGCGACCTCATCTACAAGACCGAGGAAGCCAAGTTCAGCGCCGTGGTCGACGACATCGCCGAGCGCTACGAGACCGGCCAACCGGTGCTCGTGGGGACCGTCTCGGTGGCCAAGTCCGAGCGCCTCGACGCCCTGCTCACCCGCCGAGGAGTGCCGCACGAGGTTCTCAACGCCAAGCAGCACGCCCGGGAGGCCGAGATCGTGGCCCAGGCCGGGCGGCTGCACGGCGTCACCGTGGCCACCAACATGGCGGGGCGGGGCGTCGACATCATCCTCGGCGGCAACCCCGAGGGCCTGGCCGGGCGCCAGGTCCGAGCCGAGGGCCTCGACCCCGACGACCCCGAGGAGGGGCGGCCCCGCTACCAGGCTCTGCTGGAGACCTTCAAGGCCGAGTGCGAGGCCGAGGGCGACAAGGTCTGTCAGCTCGGCGGGCTCTACGTCCTCGGCACCGAGCGCCACGAGAGCCGCCGCATCGACAACCAGCTGCGGGGCCGGTCAGGTCGCCAGGGCGACCCAGGCGAGAGCCGCTTCTACCTCTCGCTCGAAGACGACCTCATGCGCCTGTTCGCCACCGGGGCGATGAACTGGGTCATGGGCAAGGCCCTGCCCGACGACGTGCCCATCGAGGCCAAGATGGTCACCAAGGCCATCGAGCGGGCCCAGAACACCGTCGAGGCCCGCAACGCCGAGATCCGCAAGAACGTCCTGAAGTACGACGAGGTCATGAACGAGCAGCGCAAGGTGATCTACCGGCGCCGCAACCAGATCCTCGAGGGCCACGACCTGCGCGACGAGGCGATCGAGAGCCTTCGCCGAGCGTTGGAGGGGGTGGTGCGGTCGGCGTGCTTGTCGCCCGACCCGGAGGAGTGGGACCTCGACGCGTTGGTGACCCAGCTCCACGAGTACTACCCGACCCGCTTCACCGCCGACGACCTCCGCCGCACCGACGTGGTCGACGAGATCGTCGAGGCGGTGGTGGCCGAGGGCCGGGAGCACTACGAAGCCCGCGAAGCCGAGTTCGGGCCGGCGAACATGCGCGAGGTCGAGCGTCAGGTGATGCTGCGGGTGATCGACACCCGCTGGCGCGAGCACCTCTACGAGATGGACTACCTCCAAGAGGGCATCCACCTCCGGGCCATGGGCCAGAAGGACCCGCTGATCGAGTGGCAGCGGGAGGGCTTCGGCATGTTCTCGGCGATGGTCGACTCGATCGCCGAGGACTTCGTCAAGTACGTGATGCACCTCCAGGTGGTGCGCCAGCCCCCGACCGAGGAGCAGGAGGTCCGAAACGTCGAGTACTCCGCCCCGGAGGACCCGGCGCAGGGCACCGCCGGGATGAAGGTGGCGGCGGCCGCCGAGGCCGAGGCTGCCGGCCAGCCTGCCCCCGAGCTGGCCGAACCCGAGGCGATGGCGCCGGTGGTGAGGTCGGCCGAGGAGAAGCTGGGGCGCAACGAGCCCTGCCACTGCGGGAGCGGGCGCAAGTTCAAGCACTGCCACGGCCGCTGACCCGAACGGCGGCGACGGTGCGGGACTTCTCTGACGACCTCTCCCTGGCGCGCAAGCGGGTGACCGAGGCCGAGGCGTACCTCAACATCGACGCGGGCCGCCGCCGGGGGGCCCAGCTCGAGGCCGAGGTCAGCCGTAGCGACTTGTGGGACGACCCTGACCAGGCCCGGCGGATCACGACGGAGCTCGAGCACGTGCGGCGCGACCTCGAGCTCTACGACCGCCTGGCCGCCGATCTCGACGACGCCGAGACCCTCGAGCAGCTGGCCCGGGAAGAAGGCGACGAATCGCTGGAGCCCGAGATCGTCGCCGCCCTCGGCCACCTGGCTGCGCGCCTCGACGAGCTGGAGCTGCGGTCGTTGTTCGGCGGCGAGCACGACGAGCGGGACGCCATCTGCGAGATCCACGCCGGCGAAGGCGGCACCGACGCCCAGGACTGGGCCGAGATGCTGCTACGCATGTACGGGCGGTGGGCCGAGCGCCGCGGTCTCGAGATCGAGATCGACGAGGCGTCGCCGGGCAAGGAGGCCGGGCTGTTGTCGGCCACGCTGCTGGTCAAGGGCCGCTACGCCTACGGTCTGCTGAGGGGCGAGCAGGGGGTGCACCGCCTGGTGCGCATCTCGCCGTTCGACGCCGCCGCCCGCCGCCAGACGAGCTTCGCCTCGGTCGACGTCACCCCGTTCCTCGAGGATACCTCCTCGGAGGTGCAGATCGACGAGAAGGACCTGCGGATCGACACCTACCGGTCGTCGGGGGCGGGGGGACAGCACGTCAACGTCACCGACTCGGCGGTGCGCATCACCCACCTGCCCACTGGGATCATCACCTCGTGCCAGAACCAGCGCAGCCAGCACCAGAACAAGGCCCGGGCGCTGCAGATCCTGGCCGCCAAGCTCGCCGAGCACCAGCGGGCCGAGCACCAGCGGGAGCTCCAGGCCATCTCCGGCTCGTCGTCCCAAGCGGCCATGGGCAACCAGATCCGCTCCTACGTGCTGGCTCCCTACCAGCTGGTGAAGGACCTGCGCACCGGCGAGGAGACCGGCAGCGTGGAGGCGGTGCTCGACGGCGACCTGGACGAGTTCATGGAGGCGTACCTCCGCTGGGAGCGGGGGGGCGGCGACGGCCGGTAGCCGGCCGGGAACCGCAGCGGTGGCGGCCTCGGCACAGGCACAGCCACCGCTTTGGTACCGTGAAGTCCTCGAGTCCTCCGTGGCCGGTGTTCCGCACGCGGCCTTCCCCGTCGCCCCTTCGATCGACGGTGAGGTGCTTCCGTGATCAAGCTCGACAATGTCAGCAAGTTCTACAAGAGCGACGTCGTGGCCCTACGCGGCGCCTCGGTCGACATCCGCAAGGGCGAGTTCGTGTTCCTCGTAGGCCCGTCCGGCTCAGGGAAGTCGACCTTCATCCGGCTGCTGAACAAGGAGGAGGTGCCCGACGAGGGGCGCATCTGGGTGGCGGGCAAGGACATCGCCCAGCTCAGCCCCTGGAAGGTGCCGTTCCTCCGCCGCAACATCGGCTGCATCTTCCAGGACTTCAAGTTGCTCCCCACCCGCACCGTCTACGAGAACGTCGCCTTCGCCCTGGAGGTGATCGGGCGGCCCCGGCACGTGATCCAGTCCCAGGTACCGGCGATCCTCGAGCTCGTCGGCCTAGGCAAGAAGTTCAAGAACCTGCCCCACGAGCTGTCCGGAGGCGAGCAGCAGCGGGTGTCGATCGCCCGAGCCTTCGTCAACCGCCCCCTCATCCTGCTGGCCGACGAGCCCACCGGCAACCTCGATCCCACCACCTCCGTAGGCATCATGCGCCTTCTCGACCGCATCAACCGCACCGGCACCACCGTGGTCATGGCCACCCACGACCGCAGCATCGTGGACACCATGCGCCGGCGCGTGGTCGAGCTCGACCGGGGCACGATCGTGCGTGACCAGACCAGGGGCGTCTACGCCTGATGGGGGGGAAGTTCGGCTACGCCCTGCGGGAGACGCTGCAGAACCTGCGGCGCAACCTCGTGCTCACCGGGGCGTCGATGCTCACCGTGGCGGTGTCGCTGTCGCTGGTGGGCGCCGCCTTCCTCCTCGGCTACGGCGTCGACAACGTCACCCAGCGCTGGCAGGGCGGGATCGAGTTCGAGATCTTCCTCAACGAGAACATCACCCCCGAGCAGCAGGCCCGCATCCAGCGCGAGCTGGACGCGAGCCCCGATGTGGCCCGCAGCCAGTTCGTGTCCCAGGCCGAGCAGTACGAGCTGTTCAAGGTGCTGTTCGCCGAGCAGGAGGAGTACATCGAGAGCGTCACCGCCGATGTGCTGCCTCCGTCGTTCCGGGTGGAGCCGAGCATCGCCGACGCCGACGTGATCTCGGCCCTGGGCGACCGGTTCAAGGGTGAGCCCGGGGTCAAGGACGTGGTCTTCGCCGAGGAGACGGTGCGGACCCTGCTTCGGGTCTCGGGCATCACCCAGAGCGTGATCTTCGCCGTGGCCGCGGTGCTGCTGTTCGCCGCCGCCCTCCTGATCTTCAACACGATCCGCACTGCCATCTTCGCCCGTCGGCGGGAGATCGAGGTGATGAAGCTGGTCGGCGCCACGAACTGGTTCATCCGGGTGCCGTTCATGCTCGAAGGGCTGCTGCAGGGCTTGGCCGGGGCCTCGGTGGCCTTCGCCATCGTCTACCTCGTGCGCAACGCCGCCCAGGACGCCATCCGCAACGTCCCGCTGTTCGACGGGTTCGTCGTGGTGACCTCCCAGGTGGTGACCACCGGCGCTCTCACCCTGGTGCTCGGCGCCGCCATCGGCGCCGTCGGCGCCGGGGTCGCAGTGACCAAGTTCCTGGACGTCTGACCTCACGCTCGGTACGGCCGCTGGGCCGCTCGTGTCACCGAGCGGGATCCTTCCCTGCCCGGCTGGTTCCTTGGCGTCGCGCACTCGGGGCATGGGGCCGGCGTGGTGGTGTGGCGCACTTCGCCTGTTGGCCGTGGGCCTACTGTTGCTGTTGTGAGGCGGAATCGGACGGCGCTCCTGCTCGCGGCTTTCGGGATGGTCGCCCTCCTCGCCGCTCCCGCGTGGGCGGTGTCGGAGCGCGAGCGACGTGATGACATCGCCGAGGAGCTCGAGCGCCTGGCCGAGCAGGTCGACGAGGCGGCGGCCGAGGAGGCCGACGCCTTGGCCGAGCTGGAGCTGACCCGGCGGGCCAAGACCGAGCTCGACGTCGCCTTGGCCGGTCTCGACCGCCGCATCGCCGGGGCCCAGGCCGAGCTGGCTGCCGGCGAGCGGGCGCTCGCCGAGGCCGAGGCGGTCCACCGACGCGCCGCCCGCCGGTCCGAGGCGGCCCGCTCGCGGGTCGCGGCGTCGCAGCAGGTCCTGCGGGACCAGGCGGTGTCCCAGTTCATGCACCACGGCGTGGAGGCCTCGACCCTCGACGTGTTCCTCCGGGTCCGGGACCTCCGGGCCCTGCACGACGCCGCCGCCTTCGTGGGGGCGGTCGCCGGGTTCCAGGCCGACGTCGTGCGCCAGCACCGCCGGCTGCAGGGCGACACCGCTGACCTGGAGCGACGAGCGGAGCACGCCCGTCACGAGGCCGAGCGTCGACGCCAGGAGGTGGCCAGCCACACTCGGGAGTTGGAGGCGGCCCGATCGGACCAGGCGGGCGCTCTCGCCGAGGTCGAGGCCGAGGAGGGGCGCGAGGAACAGCTGGTGGCCACCGTCCAAGCCACCCGGGACGACTACGAGGCTCGCATGGCCGCCCTGGAGGCGGAGTCCCAGAGCATCACCGCGCTGCTCCGGCAGCGCCAGGCTGCGCAGCCGGCAGCCAGGGCACCGACTCCGGCGGCGAGCGACGGTCCCGACGGTGATCAGAACCGGGCCGGCGCCGACGAGCCCGACGAGCCGAGCCGCCCTCGGGACCGCGTCGAGGCCGACGGCGAGCCCCCGAGGGCCGAGGCGGTCACCCCGGCTGGTGGCCGGAAGCTGAGGTACCCCCTCACCAACCCACTGGTCACCTCGGGCTACGGATATCGCATCCACCCGATCTACGGCACTCGCCGCCTGCACGCCGGGGTCGATCTCCGGGGCGCAACCGGCACCGCCGTGCTCGCCGCCGGCGACGGGACCGTGGTGTTCGCCGGGCCCCGTGGGGGCTACGGCAACACGTTGATCATCGACCACGGGGGGTCGATCGCCACCCTGTACGCCCACCAGAGCCGCTTGGCGGTGAGCGAGGGCCAGGTCGTGCGGCCAGGGCAGGCGATCGGGGCGGTCGGCTCCACCGGCCTGTCGAGTGGTCCTCACCTGCACTTCGAGGTGCGGGTGAACGGGACGCCGGTCGACCCGTTGAACTACGTCTGAGCCGGGGTAGCCGCCGGCGACGGGGTGGCCCTCTTCGCGAACCGCTCAGCTCGTCGCCGCCCCGGCGAGCACGGCCACCCCGACCACGGCGAATCCGGCGGCGGCGAGGATGCGCACGACCCGAAACGGCAGCCGGCGGCCGAGGCGGTGGCCCACCACCACGGCGACGGCGTCGGCGACCACCGTGCCGAGCGTCGCCCCCACCCACGTGCCCAGCGGCAGCGATGTCGACGCCAGGGCCACCGTCGCCAACATCGTCTTGTCACCGATCTCGGCGGCCAGGAACGCCACCGCGGCGGCGACCACCAGTGAGCGGGCGCGAGGGGGTCGGGGGGGAGCGTCGGGCTCGGGGTCGCTCCACAGCAGCGTCGCCACCGCGAAGGCCAGGAACACCAGCCCGGCGACGGTGGCCAGGCCCTCCCTGGGAAGGGCGGCGCGCAGCGCCGCCCCCACGGTCACCGCCACCCCGTGCACCAGTGCAGCCCCGGCGGCGATCCCGGCCAACACCGCCACCGGGCGACCCCGGGTAGCCAGCGACATGGCGACGAGCTGGCTCTTGTCGCCGAGCTCGGCGATCAGCACGACGGCGAAGGCGGAGCCCAGGCCGTCCACCCCGGCAAGGTAGCCGAGGTCGAGAAGCCGTTGACGGGCGAAGTCGAGTAAGCATACCTTACAACCAAGGCAAGAACTGCTCGACGGCTCACGTTCGGAGGGGCGGCCCGCTATGAGAACCAGTCACTCCGAAGAGACTGAAGCAGCGCGGTCAACGTCGGGCCCTCTGGCGGTGGGGCCCACGGTCGTAGGGCTGTCTTCGGCGATCGGGTCCACCATCCTGACCGTCCGTGCGCCAGGAGCCAGCGAGCGCGATGTCGTCGTCAGCGCAGCCCCTGACCCGGTGCTCGCCCGGCGAGTGACGGCGGGGCTTCGCCGGCTGGCATGGGTCCGCGTCGACCTCTCCACCCCCGTCCCCCGCTGCCGGGTCTTCGGCACCTCCCGCCAGCCTCGTTCGCTCCCGGTGCCCTTGGCCGCCGCCCTGTCCTTGGTCGACGCCGGGCTACCCGTGGTGGTACGGGTGCCCGAGGCGGAGCGCTGACGTGGTCGTGTGCCACTGCCGGGCGGTGTCGGACCACAGCATCCGCCACGCCGTGGAAGGAGGCGCGGTCGACGTCGACTCGGTGTCCCGCCGCTCCGGCGCCGGCTCGGTCTGTGGCGGGTGCCGGCCGACGATCGCCATGCTCTTGGCCGAGGTGTGCCCGTTGGCGGCGGGCACGTCCCTCGGGGGCGACGTGGAGGCCGTACCGGCAGCCCCGTAGGTCCCCTAGCTACCATCGGGGCATGCAGGGACGTCCCGAGATCGTCGAGCTCCTCAACGAGGTGCTCACCGCCGAGCTCACCGCCATCAACCAGTACTTGGCCCACGCCAAGATGCAGCAGAACTGGGGCTACCTCGGCCTCGCCGATCACACTCGCAACGAGTCGATCGACGAGATGCGTCACGCCGAGTCGGTCATGGAGCGGGTTCTCTACTTGGAGGGGATGCCCAACCTCCAGCGGCTCGGGCCGGTGCGGGTGGGCGAGACCGTGCTCGAGCAGTTCCGGGTCGACCTCGAGCTCGAGTACGCCGCCATCGAGCGCTTCAACCGGGGGATCGCCCTCGCCCGGGAGGTGGGCGACAACGGGACCAGGGAGCTCCTCGAGGGGATGCTGGTCTCCGAGGAGGAGCACGCCGACTACCTCGAGACCCAGATCTCACTGATGGAGAGCATCGGCGAGTCGCTGTACCTCGCCGGCCAGGTGCGCGCCTAGGGCCGCCGCTCCACCGGCCCCTGCCGATCGCGTCGCTCAGTTCTGGTTCTCGAACTCCTGGTCGCCACCCAGCAGGTCGAACAGGCTGTACTTCCAGTCCGCCTGTTCGACGTGGTCGTACATCTGGCGAAGCATGGCGTAGGCCCCGTCGACCTCGGGTCCACCCTCGAACCACATGATCGAGTTGGGGTCGTCGCTGTGGTCGAGGCCGAGGGCGTGGCCCACCTCGTGGATGGCGATCTCGGTGCGACGGTCCTGGTCGAACAGGCAGTCGCCGCAGACCTCGATGAAGGCCGCCTGGATGTGGCCGTTGTCGAGGATGTCACGGGTGATGCCCTCGAACGGGCCGGCGACGGCGGTGTCGCCGAGGCAGACGCCGATGCGGGTTCCGTCGAAGCCACAAGGCCCGCTCCCCGCTTCCCAGGTCAGGCGGACGTCGGCCCCGGCGGCGTTCCACACCTCCACCGCCTCCTGGGTGGCGTGGCTCCAGTCGTGGTCGCCGGTGCGGTCGACCACCACCAGCTCTCTCGACCCTGCCGCCCAGTGGGCCTCGTTGCCGAAGATCGTGCTGGCCGCCACCGCCGAGGCCCCGATCACGAAGCTGGCGGGCACGGCGACGGCCACGAACACCACCTGCTGGAGCCGCCCACCCCGCAGCGCCAGCTGGGCGATGCGGAACACCACGGCAGCCACGGTGACGATGAACGAACCCAGGGCCAGCCATTCGAGCGTCATGGGGACGCGCCTCCTCCTCCTTGTGGCGAACTGCGGTTGGGGCCTCTTCGCCCCGGCGCGTCAGCACCTGACCAGGTACCGAGCGGTACCCCTCGTTCAGGTCACCGACACGTGCCAGAAGAGGTATCGGCAGGTCCGCGCCGTTTCTTGAGCCACCTCGTCCGGGGTCGGCGCCCCCCGCTACGGAAAGCTCATCGAGGCGATCGTCGCCCACGGGATCACCAGGGCTGGTCAGCGTCGGGACGCTCTAGTTGCCCGAGCACCCCGTGCTCGCTCTGGGGGGGACGTTGGTGGAGGTGGCGGGAATCGAACCCGCGTCCTTCAGCTTCTCGACCAGGCTTCTCCGAGCGCAGCCGGTGGAAGGGTTGTCGGGCGGTCGCACGTCACCGGCACTCGGCGACCGCCGTAGTCAGCTTGGTGTCCCTCCCGGTCCGCTGACCCCTCCGGGAGGTGAGCCCTGCTGGGTGACGCCCGGTTCCGCTCCGCAGGGCTGGGAGCGGGTGGACGTCGCTCTGGCTACTTAGGCAGCGAGAGCGAGGTCGACGTTGTCGTCGGCATTTGTGTTGTTTCCCGGCTCTTTTGCGTGGATCCGGGGACCACGGCTCGCTTCTCTGGTCTCGACCACCGAAGTCGAAACCGATCACCCCCTTGGTGGGTGCCCGAGTATACCTGCCCGCTCGACCTCTTCCCCTGGGCCGAGGCCAAGGAGCGGCCTCCTGCCTGGGTCTCGCTGCGGGGCCAGGGGCAGCGCGCCTAGTAGCGAACTCGGCGGGCAGACACGGCTCGGTCGACGTCGCGGCGCAGGTCGCGCTCGGCGATGGCGTGGCGCTTGTCGTGGCGCTTGCGACCTCGGGCCAGGCCGAGCTCGACCTTTGCCCGGCCGTCACGGAAGTAGACCGACAGGGGCACGAGGGTCAGGTGGTCGGTCTCGATCCGGCGTCGCAGCTCGTCGATCTCGGAGCGGTGCAACAGCAGCTTGCGCTCCCGCTCGGCCTCGTGGGCCCCGAAGCCCGAGCTGTGCGAGTAGGGCGCGATGTGGACGCCCTTGAGCCACGCCTCCCCGCCCGAGACGTAGGCGTAGCTGTCCTTGAGCTGCGCCTTGGCGCTGCGCAGCGACTTCACCTCGCTGCCCTGCAGGGCGATGCCCGCCTCGTAGGTGTCGAGGATGTCGTAGTCGTAGCGCGCCCGGCGGTTGCTGGCGACCGGGGTCCGGTCCCCCTTGTCGATCTGGCGTTGCTTGGCCGCCACGGGGGACGAGGCTACCGACGACCTGCACCTTGGCCGTGCCCGCCGCCGGCGCGTACCGTCGGCCGGCGTGCTCCTGCTCCGCCGCCAGCAGTGGCTCCAGATGGTGGGCCACAGCCTCGACTGCTTTCCCGAGGAGGCGTGCGGGCTCCTCGGCGGGTGGCCGGGGGGGGCGGTGGAGGTGTTCCGTCCCTGCCCCAACGCCGACCGGTCGGCCCGCACCTACGCCATCGACGGGCTCGACATCCTGCGCTTCGAGCGCGAGCTCGAGTCCGGGCTCGAGGGGATGGAGATCCTCGGGGTCATGCACAGCCACACCCACACCGACGCCTACCCCTCGCCGACCGACGTCGAGCGGGCCGAGCACCTCGGCGCCTGGCACTTCCTGATCGTCTCGCTCCGCCACCCCGAACCCGTGGCCCGGTCCTACCGCATCCTCGAGGGCGAGATCACCGAGGAGCCGATCGTCGTGTCGCTCGCGTAGAATCACCAGCGCTTCGGTCAACTTTCCCTGATCCCGATCCCACACCACCCGGAGGCGCCAGGTGTCCGTCAGCGTCCGCCTTCCCACCATCCTGCGTCCCCAAGCGGGCGGACTTTCGGAGGTCTCGGCCGAGGGTGGGACCGTCGGCGAGGTCGTCGACGACGTGGTCCGTCAGTTCCCGGGCACGGCGAGCCACCTCAAGGCAGCCGACGGAGGTCTGCACCGCTTCGTCAACGTCTATCTGAACGACGAGGACGTGCGCTACCTCGCCGGGCTGGAGACCCCCGTGCCTTCCGGGGCCCAGCTCTCCATCGTCCCCGCCGTCGCCGGCGGAGGCGGCTGAGGCCGTCCGGGTGGCCCTCTACCACTCGGTCCTCGACCTCATCGGCGACACCCCGCTCGTCGACGTCTCGGCGCTCAGCCCCAACCCCGGGGTGCGGATCCTGGCCAAGCTGGAGGGCCAGAACCCCGGCGGCTCGGTCAAGGACCGAGCGGCGAAGGCCATGATGGAGGAGGCCGAGAAGGAAGGTCGCCTGGTCCCGGGCTCGGTCGTGCTCGAGTCGTCGTCGGGCAACACCGGCATCGCTCTGGCGATGATCTGCCGGATCAAGGGCTACCGTCTCACCGTCGTCCTGCCCGAGAACGTCTCGACCGAACGCCGGCAGCTGCTCGAGGTGTGGGGTGCCGACATCGTGACCTCGCCCGGCGCCGAAGGGTCCAACGGGGCGCTGCGGGCGGCCCAGGAGCTCGCCGCCGAGCACCCCGACTGGTTGTTCCCCTACCAGTACGGCAACCCGGCCAACCCCAAGGCCCACTACGAGGGCACCGGTCCCGAGATCTGGCGTGACTGCCCGGAGGTCACCCACTTCGTCGCCGGCCTCGGCACCGCCGGCACCCTCATGGGGGTTGGGCGCTTCTTGAAGGAGCGCAACCCCGACGTCCAGCTGTGGGCGGTCGAGCCCCCCGCCGGGGAGATGGTCGACGGGTTGCGCAACCTCGACGACGGCTTCGTCCCGCCCGTGTTCACCGACAACGACGGGCCCGCCCTGCTCGATCGCAAGATGATCGTCCGGGCCCGGGAGTCGATCGAGTGGACCCGGCGTCTGAGCGACGTGGGCGTCTTCGCCGGCATGTCCTCGGGCTCGGCCATGGCCGCCGCCGTCAAGGGGGCCGAGCAGCTCGACGAGGGGGTGATGGTGGTGCTCGCCGCCGACGGAGGCTGGAAGTACCTGTCGACGGGGGCGTGGACCGCCGACCTCGACGACGTCGTCGATCGGGCGACCCGGCTCATCTACTTCTGACCATCGCCGTCGGGGGGACGGGCATGGGGGTGCTACCCCTGGCGGTCGAAGCCGGGGATCCCGAGGAGCTGGCCGAGGCCCTCCAGGGCCTGAGGACCGAGGACTGGATCCTCGCCGCCGCCGTGTTCCTCGGCGCGCTCCTGGTGAGTCGCGTGGTCAAGGCGGTCACCGCCCGGGTGGTCGAGCGCGATGAAGGTGCCGGTGCGGCTCGGGCGGCCCAGCTGGCGGGTCGGGTCGTGGGTGGCGTGGTCGTCGTCGCCGGCTTCGTCTATGCCCTCCAGGTCCTGGGCGTGCGTCTGGCGCCACTGCTCGGTGCGCTGGGGCTGGGCGGCCTGGCCCTGGCCTTCGCCGCCCAGGCCATCCTCTCCAACATCTTCGCCAGCGTGCTGCTCCAGGCCCGCCGGCCGTTCCGCTCCGGTGACCAGATCTCCACCAACGACATCGAGGGCACGGTGGAAGAGGTCAACCTGCGCACGGTGGTGCTTCGCACCTACGCCGGCGAGCGGGTCCTCGTCCCCTGCGCCCAGGTCCTCGGTGCGCCCATCTTCAACTTCACCGCCAACAAGGCCCGCCGCACCACCGTCGAGGTGGGGGTGGCGTACGACACCGACCTCGCCACCGCCCAGCGGGTGCTCCTCGCCGCCGTCCGCTCGGTCGAGGGCGTGCAGGGCAAGCCGGCGCCCGAGGCGTGGGTCGAGACCTTCGGCGAGTCGAGCATCGATTTCGCCGTGCGCTTCTGGCACGCCCCCGACATCGCCACCCTCTGGCGGGTGCGCTCGGCGGTGGCCATGGCCGTCAAGTCCAACCTCGACGACGCCGGCATCGAGATCCCCTTCCCGCAGCGGACCATCGGCTTCCTCCCCGACGCCAGGGCGAGGGTGGACGGTGGCGACGGCGACGGCGACACGGAGCGGTCCTGAGCACGGAGGGCCCCCTCGGGATGTTCGACAGCGGCTTCGGTGGCCTCACCGTGGCCCGGGCGGTGCTCGACCTGCTGCCCACCGAGCACTTGGTGTACGTGGGCGACACCGGGCGCTACCCCTGGGGCCCGCGCCCGCTCGGGGAGGTGCGGGACTTCGCCCGCCAGATCACCCGCTTCCTCCTCCACCACCACGGCGTCAAGTGCGTGGTGGTGGCGTGCAACACGGCCTCGGCAGCGGCGCTCGACGCCCTGCGGGCCGAGGTCGACGTGCCAGTGCTCGGCGTGATCGAGCCGGGGGTGCGGGCGCTGGTGTCGGCCACCCGCAACGGCCGAGTGGGGGTGATCGCCACCGTGGGCACGGTGGCCTCCGGTGCCTATCAGCGGGCGATGGCGGCCACGGGCGCCGACGTCGAGCTCACCTGCGCGGCGTGCCCCGGCTTCGTCGAGTTCGTCGAGCGGGGGGAGACGACCTCCGACCAGGTCCACGTGCTGGCCGAGCGTCTCCTTGCCCCGGTGTGCCGTGCCGGCGTCGACGCCCTGTTGCTCGGATGCACCCACTATCCGTTCCTCGCCCGTACCATCAGCGACGTGGTCGGCCGAGACGTGGTGCTGGTGTCGTCGGCCGACGAGACGGCCTTCGAGCTGGAGGCTCTGCTCCGGGCCACGGGCCTGGCCCGTGCGGTGGCGGCGGGAGGTGCCTCCCACCGGTTCCTCTCGTCGGGTGACGTGGCGTGGTTCGAGTCGCTCGGTCGCCAGATGCTCGGTCCCGAGCTCGGCCCCGTCGAGGCGGTGTCGTGGGCTCGGTGATCCCACGCCTCGAGATCCGACGGTCTCGAAGGTGAGCCTTGCCCTCACCGTGCTCGGTTGCTCCGGCTCCTACGCCGGTCCTGGCGCCGCGTGCAGCGGCTACCTCGTGCAGAGCGACGGCGTGTCGGTGTGGCTCGACGCCGGGCCGGGGACCCTGGCCAACCTCCAGCGCCACATCGACCTCGACGACCTCGACGCGGTGGTGCTCACCCACGCCCACCCCGATCACTGGGTCGACGTGCTGCCGTACCACAACGCCATCCGCTACCTCCGGCCCCGCACCGGGCTTCCCGTGTTCTCACCGCCCGAGGTTCGCCGGCTGGCTCGGGAGGTCAACGGCCGGCTCGAGCCGGCGGCCGACTGGACCGACGTGCACAGTGGGTCCAGCGTCGGCGTGGGCAGTCTGACCCTCTCGTTCTCCCGCACCGACCACGGGCCCGAGACCCTCGCCGTGCGCTTCGACGACGCCTCGGGTGCCTCGCTCGGCTACTCGGCCGACACCGGTCCAGGGTGGTCGCTCTCCGAGCTCGGCGCTGACCTCGACCTGGCGCTGTGCGAGGCCTCGTTGGCGCCCGGCCAGGAGCGGCGCGTCCAGCACCTCACCGCCGCTCAGGCGGGGACGTCGGCCCGTGCAGCGCGCGTCCGCCACCTGGTCATCACCCACCTCCAGCCCGGCGTCGACCCCCACCGCTCCCGGGCCGACGCCAGCGCCGCCTTCGGCCTCCCCGTCGACGTGGCCACCGTCGACGCCCGCTACGAGGCATCACCTTGAGCCGCCGCCATGACGGGCGGGCCGACGACGAGCTGAGGGTCGTGTCCTTCGAGCGCGACTACACCGAGCTGCCCGCCGGCTCGGTGCTGGTGGGCTTCGGTCGCACCCGGGTGCTGTGCACCGCCTCGGTCGACACCGACGTCCCCCGTTGGCTGCGGGGCACGGGCAAGGGCTGGGTCACCGCCGAGTACTCGCTGCTCCCCGGCTCCACCGCCGAGCGTGCCCCCCGCGAGGCCGCTCGAGGGCGCCAGAGCGGTCGGACCCAGGAGATCCAGCGCCTGATCGGGCGGTCGCTGCGCTCGGTCACGGACCTCACCGCCATGCCCGAGATCCAGGTGGTGGTCGACTGTGACGTGCTCCAAGCCGACGGCGGCACCCGGACGGCTTCGATCTGCGGAGGCTACCTCGCCCTCCACGACGCCCTCACCCGGCTGGTCCGGGCCAAACGCCTTGCCCGCCATCCCGTGGCCGAGGCGTGCGCGGCGATCTCGGTCGGGGTGGTTGACGCCGTGCCCGTGCTCGACCTCGACTACGTCGAGGACGTCAAGGCCGGGGTGGACATGAACGTGGTCATGACCGGCAGCGGACGCTTCGTCGAGGTGCAGGGCACAGCCGAGGGCATGGCCTTCAGCCGCAGCGAGCTGGACACCCTGATCGACCTGGCGGCCAAGGGCATCGGTGAGCTCCTCGCCCTCCAGGCCGAGCTGGTGGCCGACCCGCCCGCCCCTCGATCGCGGTGAGGTTGGTCCTCGCCACCACCAACCGGGGCAAGGCAGCGGAGCTGGCCGACGTCCTCGCAGCCGGGCTCGAGGACCTCGTGCTCGTCCCCCGGCCGCCGGGCCTGCCCGAACCCGAGGAGGACGGTGACACCTTGGCGGCGAACGCCCGGATCAAGGCCCGAGCAGTGGTGGAGGCCATCGGTGAAGCGGCGGTGGCCGACGACACCGGGCTCGAGGTCGACGCCCTCGACGGTCGTCCCGGGCTGTTCGCCGCCCGCTTCGCCGGTCCCGGCGCCACCTTCGCCGACAACATCGCCAAGCTGCTCGCCGAGCTGGACGGGGTGCAGGACCGACGGGCCCGGTGGCGCACGGTGGCGCTGGTGTCGTTCCCCGACGGCACCGACGTGCAGGCCGAGGGCACCTGCGACGGGGTGATCACCGAGGCGCCCCGGGGAGCGGGTGGCTTCGGCTACGACCCGGTGTTCGTACCGGACGAGGGCGACGGGCGGACGCTCGCCGAGCTCAGCCGGCAGGAGAAGAACGCCCTGTCGCACCGAGGGCGAGCCTTCCGGGCCCTGGCCGAGCGCCTGGCCGGCGTGGTCTCCGCCTGATCCCTCGCCACGTCCCTTGTCGCCCGCTGGTTCATGGGCACGTTCCATTTCTCGACCGGGCCCCGCCCCACGTCGCCCAGCCGGCAAGGAACAGCAGTGTGTCCGGCCCTGGTGCAAGGGGCGGGTGCTGGCGTACCTTGGGGCGATGGAGCGGCTGGAGTCGTGCAACAGCATCTGGCTGCTCGACGAGGCACTCATGCAGTTCTGCCGCATCCCCAGGGGCTCGGACCCGGCCAACGCCGTGTCGGCCACCTGGCGGCGGTACTACGCCTTCAGCGACGACCCCGACACCGGCGCCTTCCGGGTCGCCCTCGACCAGACCCGCACCCGCTGGCTCTCGTCGTGCCGACACCGTGACCCCTGCCCCCGCTGCGCGGGGGAGGTGACCGCCGAGGTCGTCATCCCCCCCCCGGCGGCGGTGACCGCCGGCGGTCCTCAGGCCTGACCCAGTCCGCCCAAACGCCGCCGACCCCCTCGGCGGCGCCGGCGGCCACCGTCGGAGGGGTCGGGGCAGGGGAGATCGAGCTACGCCTCGGGCGACTGGGGGCAGCCCGCCATCTGATGCTCGGCAGCCATCGCGCCGCTGCCCTTGCCGTTGGACGACATGCCGAGGCCCTCGGACACCCGCCGGGCGAGGTCGGCGTCGACCTGCTCGAAGTGGCCGAGCATCCGCTGGACCACGTGGTCCTCGCACTGCTTGAACAGCGTGGCGAAGTTGAGGATCAGGTCGTCGCGCTCGTCGTCGGGCATCGTGCGGTAGCGGTGACCGGCCTGCCCGTAGTCGTTCGTCCGGCTGATCGGGCTACGGGTGAGGCGCCCGCTGATTGAGGGGCTCGTAGGGCGGCCCGCCTGGCGCGCTTCCGTCAGGCCGCCCAGCGAGCTGGGCTCGTAGTTCACGTGTGAATTCTTCCCGCCGGCGTCGACGTAGTAGGTCATCTGCCCGCCCCGCTGGTTGGTGGCCACCTTGGCGACGGGCTGGTTGATGGGGACCTGGAGGTCGTTGGGGCCGACGCGGTAGCGCTGGGGTGTCGGAGTACGAGAAGGTCCGCCCCACCAGCATCTTGTCGTCCGAGAAGTGGAGTCCGTCGACCAGCACGCCGGTGTCGAAGGCGACCTGCTCGTTCTCGGCGAAGTGGTCCGATAGGTTGCGGTCGAGGGTCATCATCCCCACCGGGCGCAAGGGCAGCTGGTCCTCGGGCCAGATCTTGGTGTCGTCCAGAGGGTCGAAGTCGAGCTCGGGGTGCTCGTCGTCGCTCGTGATCTGCACGCCCAGCTCCCAGCGCGGGTACTCGCCGCGTGGACCACCCGTTCGGGGATGCGCTCCCGGTCGAAGTGGCTGATCTCCTCGAGGAACTGGTAGTTCTCCAGCGTCGCCGGGCCCCGCTCGCCCACCGTGCGCTGGTTCTGGTTGTCGTAGACCGGATGGCCGTGGCGGTTGGTGAGGTTGGCGGTGCCGGGTGACTGGTCGCTCACGGGCTTCCCCTTCCGGGTGGTGGTTGGGAGGATCCTCGGGCCCGGGTCGGGTGGTGAATGGTGGGCACCCGATTGGAACAGGTCCAATGTTCGCCCGCTCGCTGTCAGCGGCGTTGGGGTCGTAGCGCACCGGTCCGGCCGGTGGGCGCACCTGGCCACCTCACCCATCGCCACCAGCTCGTTGAGGGTGTTGTAGACGGGAGATGTCGGGGAACCGTGCCCGTGGCCGGGCGGAGATCTCGTCGGCGCACAGGTGCACGTGCTCGCCGACCAGCGACTCGGCGACCGCTCACCGCTGGGGCGTGATCCGCCACTGGCGGGCCTCCGGGCGCTCGAGCAACGGGGCCACCGGTATGGAACGACGATACCGGCGGCGCTACGCGGGTGTCGCCGGTGCCCAGTGGGTACGCCACGACCCAACGACACGTCGTGCCGAACCGACCAGAGGAGAGAGCGTTTCATGAGCACCATCAGCGCGGTCATGACCACCGACATCGTCAGCCTCCCGGCGAACTCATCGATCGTCGAAGCCGCCCTGGCGATGCGCGGGGCCGACATCGGCTACGTGGTGATGACCGAGCAGGGCCAGCCCCGAGGGGTGATCACGGACCGCGACATCACCGTGCGGGTAGTGGCCGAGGGCCTCGATCCGGCGCAGACCACGCTGGGCGAGGTGGCGAGCGGGGAGCTGGTGTGCCTCACCCCCGACCACAGCCCCTCCGACGCCGCCAAGCTCATGCGCGAGCTGGCCGTGCGCCGGTTGCCGGTGATCGACGAGAACGACCGCCTCGTGGGCGTGGTTTCGATCGGCGACCTGGCCGAGGAGCTCGACGCGGACTCCGCTCTCGCCGAGATCAGCGCCAGCCCACCGAATCGCTGATCCGGCGGTCGCTAGCCGCTGAGTGCCCCTGTCGAGGGTCGCTCGGCCCCTCGCCGGCGATCACCCAGGCATTGCCCGCTCCGTGGTGTCGAGCCTCCTCGCCGGCGGCGTCGTGCACCGTCGTCAGGCACACCCGCTGCGGTAGGTCGGCAGGTACCGTCGGGCTACGTGCCGAGCAGGCTGGTGTTGTGGGACGTCGACGGGACGCTGGTGAGGGCCGGCGGAATCGCTACCGAGGCGTTTGCCCTGGCAGTGGAGCACGCGGTCGGCCGCCACCCCGGGGAGCACGGCGTGCACATGGGGGGCAAGACCGATCCCCAGATCGCCCTCGAGATCCTGGCCGGGATGGGCCTCGACGCCGGCCAGGACGAGCATCACCTCCCCCTGGTGGTCGAGCGGCTCGAGGCCGAGCTGGCCCAGGCCGTCGCCGTCATCCGCGAGAAGGGCGAGGTCTTGCCGGGCGTCCCGGCGATCCTCGCCGTGCTCCACGACGACCCCGACGTGGCCCAGTCGGTGCTCACGGGCAACACCGCGACCAACGCCGCCACCAAGCTGGCCGCCTTCGACCTCGATTCCTGGCTCGACCTGGAGATCGGAGCCTACGGCAGCGACGACCGCGATCGCCGGGCCCTGGTCCCCATCGCCTTGCAGCGGGCGGCCGAGCTGCGGGGATGGGTCCTCACGGCCGGCGAGGTGTGGGTGGTCGGCGACACGCCCAACGACTTGTGCTGCGCCCGGGCAGGCGGCGCCCGGTGCATGCTCGTCGGCACCGGGAAGGTGCCCGTGGAGGAGCTGTCGGCCCTCGAGCCTGACGCCGTGCTCGACGACCTCTCCGACGTCGATGCGGTGCTGAAGCTCCTGCGCCCGTGAGCCCTCACCCCGGCGACCAGGGGCCTAGGTGTGTTCTCTCGGGAGGTTGGTGACGCGGCTGACTGGTGGACCACCGAT
>JADDQY010000062.1 GCA_016781135.1 Actinomycetota bacterium | reverse complement strand
TCGATCGCGGTACGCGCCTCTCGCCAGAAGAAGCAAATGCCCTGCGCGATGCGGTAGGCGACGAGCTGGCGGCTACGGGAGTTACCGATGGCGCAATCAACGATCGAGGCCTTCGACTCGACGCCCTGATCGACCGCGTCGGTCGGGCTAGCCACCTGTTCGATCAATAACCGCCGATCTCGGCAAACAGAAGTGTTGGGTAGCCGACCCGAATCGGCGATCTGCTTGCAGGAGCTTGCGACAGAACGCGCCACAGAATGTGCTGCTAGACGAACGCTCAGAGCATCCCGAAGAGCAGTGCGGGTGGTCGCAGGACATCGGCACGCGCCCTGGCTCAGTGGTGGGGGCGGCACGAGGCGGCGAGTTCGCGCTGACCGGACGTTACCTAGCGCGGCCGAGGTGTCGCTACGTCGCGCCAGGAGGTTGCCCGGTCGTGTGGATTCTCTCCGCCAGTGAATTGATGAAGTCACCGCTGGCCCGCCAGCCCGTCACCTTCCACTCGCCACCCTGGCCCCCTCCGTCTACACGAGCCTCCACGGTCCATGGGCGCCCGAAAAGGACGCGGCCGAGCACTCCAACCCCGACGATGAGAAGGACCAGCACCAACTCGAGAACGAAGATCAGCGCCGGGATGACGAAGACCACCGCCAGCACAGCGACAAGCAGCGCCGCGATGGCGAACATGATCACGCCGACCACTGGAAGGTCGGCCGGGTCGCCGACAAGGTCGGCACCATCGAGGAAGTCAAGGGCTCGATCGCCCTTCGGGCCACGCCAGGAGGCGCTCCGAGTTACCCACCTGCGACGGACCCTCCACGTACGGCCTGCGGGGTCCACCACCGTCTTGGCCGCCATGGTGCACCGAGGCTACTGATCACGAACCTCGACTTGCCGTCCTTGGTACGCCGTTCGACGTAGGCGCGGGTGTCGGGGTCGGAGACCATGCGGACCATGACGATGCGCCACAGGGCGTGGTTCGCCTGGCGATCGGCGCCGCGGTTGAGCCGGTGTCGGGTGACCTTGCCGGAGGACGCCTCGATGGGCGACGCCCCGCACAGATGAGCGAAGGCGGCCTTGTGGCTCAGCCGTTGTGGGTTGTCGCCGACAGCGACGAGGAGGGCTCCGGCGGTGTCGGTTCCCACCCCGTGACAGCCGACCAGCTTCGGGGCGGTGGCGGCCACCAGGGGTCCGAGCAGGTCGGTGAGACGGTCCATCTGCTCGCCCAGGTAGCGAGCCCGGCGAGCGAGCTCGCGCAAGGCGGTCTTGGTGGCCGAGACG
>JADDQY010000007.1 GCA_016781135.1 Actinomycetota bacterium | reverse complement strand
GGTTCAGTCTCTGAAGTTCGGGGGCGGCGTCGTGCGACCGATCAGCGCGCAAGAACAGCACGAGCGCCCCTGACAAATGGCTCACCGGGCGATAGGGTGCTGCGTGAGGCATTGGCCCCAGGGTCCGCTGACGCTGGCGGGTGCTTTCCTCGTCGCCCTCGTCGTCACGGGATGCCTGTCGGAACCGGACCATGTCGTTGCCCGATCCACGTCGGTCCCCACGACGACGAGATCCGCCTCCGAGGCGATGCCGGCCCCGACCTCGACTGTCCCGGGAACCAGGGCGACGACGACGCCGCTCGGACCTGTCCCGTGCTGGTCGTCGGTGATTCCGTCGCCGACGGCGCCGCCCAATCAATGGCCGCCGTAGCACGGGACTTCGGCGCTGCTGTCGTCAACCGCGCCGTTTGGGGATGCGGGATTTTCCAGAGCGGCCCCTTCCGCTACTTCGGCGCCCTTACCATGCAGCCGCCGCAGTGACGACTGGCCGACGAGGTGGGTCCAGGCCGTACAGAGCAGTGGACCGCAGGTAGCCGTGCTCATGGTTGGGCTGGGAGTTGATGGATCCCCGTGGTCGGCGACAGCTGGTCGCACATCGGTGAGGCGCCGTTCGACGCCTACCTGCGAGGCAAGCTCGACCAGGCGGTCGACGTGCTCAGCGCGCGAGGCGCCGAGGTCGTCATCACGACGGCACCCTACTTCCGCCGCGGTCTGCGTCCCGACGGAGGCCTGTACCCGGAGGACGAGCCCGAGCGGGTCGACCACTACAACTCGATTGTCCGCGGGGTCGCCGCCCGCCATCCGGGCCGGGTCGCCGTCGTCGATCTCGGGGCCCGGCTCACGCCGGACGGGTTCACCCGGGTGGTCGACGACACCACTGTTCGCGCCGAGGACGGCGTCCACCTCAGCCCTGAGGGCGGGCGCTGGCTGGCCCCTTGGCTGTTGGCCCAACTGGTCCAGCTCGTTGGCTGAGCACCTGAGTTCGAGGAGGACGCCCGGCCACCTTGGCCAGGAACGGGTTGGGACGCGCTAGGTTCCGAGACGGGCGGTTCAGACAGGGGCCCCGGCCCTCACGAGGAAGGACGGCGGAAGGCTTGGCTGGCGGTACTGTGCCTGGCGGAATCGGCGACGCCCGACGGGGGCGCGCCTCATGACCGCCACCTCCCCAAGCACAGCGGCGACGACCGGCGACCGTCGACACCGTCCCGACATCGAGGGATTGCGGGGTTTGGCCATCCTCGCCGTCGTGCTGTACCACGCCGGGCTGCTCTCTGGGGGATACGTCGGCGTCGACGTCTTCTTCGTGCTCTCCGGGTTCTTGATCACCGGGCTGCTGTGGCGCGAGCTCGAGGAGTCGGGAACCATCTCGTTGGTCTCGTTCTATGCCCGGCGGGCCCGCCGTCTGCTGCCCGCAGCCGTCCTGGTCCTCGTGGTCACGACGATCGCCTCGGCCTATCTCCTGTCACCGCTCCGCAGTCGCGCCGTCATCGCCGATGCCCGAGCGGCGGCG
The DNA here is from genome assembly GCA_016781135.1 of Actinomycetota bacterium. Lineage (GTDB taxonomy): Bacteria > Actinomycetota > Acidimicrobiia > Acidimicrobiales > CADCSY01 > JADDRA01. The sequence continues at coordinate 3,451 of JADDQY010000007.1, read as the reverse complement.
TTGTACGTCGCCAACCTCCACTTCGCGGCCCAGCGGAGCGACTATCTCGCCAATGCCGCCCCGTCGCCCCTCCAGCACTACTGGTCGCTCGCCGTCGAGGAGCAGTTCTACCTGCTGTGGCCGCTGTTCGTGCTGGGCTCCGCGGTGTGGTGGCGGCGCGGCCGGGGCGTGTCGGCGACGGCAGCGACGGTCGCGTTCGTCGCCGTCGGCGCGGCATCGCTGGCCCTGTGCATCTACCTCACCGGCGTCTCGCAACCGTCGGCCTTCTTCTCGCTCGCCACTCGGGCCTGGGAGCTGGTGGCCGGAGCGCTCGTGGCAGTCACCGCCGTTCACCTCCGCCGCCTGCCCCGGTCCCTCGCCGCCGCGGTGGGCTGGGGCGGGATGGCCGCCATCCTCTGGTCAGCAACGCAGCTCACCACGGCCACGCCCTTCCCGGGGGTCGCCGCCGTGCTGCCCGTCGGGGGAACTGCGGCTCTCCTCGTCGCCGGTTGCGCCGCCCCCCGGCGGGGCGCCTCTCTGGCTATGTCGAACCGTGTGCTCGGATATGTCGGCAGGATGTCCTACTCCTGGTACCTGTGGCACTGGCCGGCCTTGGTCCTTCCCGTGGCCGTGACCGGGCGACCCCTGTCACTTTCGGTCTCGCTCGCGCTGGCGGCCGCCAGCGGCCTGCTCGCCGCCATCACCGTGGTCGTGGTCGAGAACCCCGTCCGATTCTCGCCCCGGCTGGCGGCGCGTCCGCGACGGTCACTGGTCATGGCTGCCGGTCTCAGCGCCTTCGCCGTCCTCGTCGCGGGACTGGCCGGCAGTCATCTCCCTTCCCTCGTCTCGCCGCACCGGGCCGAACCCGCCGCCGCCCCACCGCCCCTCGCCGCCCCGCCAGTGGTCGCCACGCCGGTCGCCGAGGACTTGACGATACGGCCTCCAGCTGCCCGCGCCGATGACACGCGGCTGGCCGAACTCGCCCGGCCCGTCACCGAAGCGCTCGCCCGAGCGGTCGCCGTCCGGCAGGTCCCCTCGAACCTCGACCCCCCTCTATCGCGAGCGGTGGGTGACAAGGCGGCGCCGTTCGTCGACGGCTGCATCAACACCTACAGGGACGCTCGTGTGCGCCGCTGCATCTATGGAGACACCCAGTCGAGCACGAAGGTCGTCCTCTTCGGCGACTCCCATGCGACACAGTGGTTCCCAGCCCTGGATGGGTCGGCGACGACACAGCGCTGGCGTCTCGAGTCCCTCTCCAAGGCGGTGTGCCCGCCGGCGATGCTCTCGATCTGGAGCCCGGTCCTCGGACGTGCCTTCGCCGAGTGCGACACCTGGCGGAACGCGGCGATGGAGCGGATCAAGAGCGAACGCCCGGCCTTGGTCGTGATCGGCGTGGCGAGGCACTACGACGATTCGTACCGGGTGAAAGTCTACGGATCGGAGTGGATCGCCGGACTGCGAAGGACCGTCGAGGAGTTGCGTGCCGAGGGAATTGGCGTCGTGGTACTGGGCCCGACCCCGCATCCGAAGTTCGCGGTGCCGGACTGCCTGTCCGAACACCCATCTGACGTACCGGCGTGCAACGAGCCTCTGTCCGCCGCCATCAGCCCGGCCGGCGCGAGGGCGGAACGGTCCGCAGTCGAACAAGCCGGTGGGCGCTACATCGACGTTGCCCCGTGGCTCTGCACACCCGGGACGTGCCCGGTCGTAGTCGACAACCTTCTGGTGTACCGCGACGACAGCCACCTGACGACCTCGTACGTGCGCTGGATCGCCCCACTGCTGGACGCGGTTCTGCAAGAGAGCCTGCACCTGACCGGCTGAGGCTCCGCCGCCGCGGCTCCAGGTAGTCCGAGGACGCCGAGATCCGGGCCTCCCTCGTCGGCCGCCCTCCGAACGCCTCGGCGATGAAGGCGGTGCCATGCAGCTGGCGTGGCGGTGAGGTTGTTGCGGGCCCGGCCGTCGCGGGTGGTGGGCGGGATCGGTACGGGGGCGGCGATCCGGACGTCGCGCAGGGGCACGCCGGCGCCAGGGACAGCGGGCTGCGTAGCGCTGCCGCTGCTGCAGCGGCTGGCGCCCGGCGGGCCGCCGAAGCAACCGGCCGCGCTCGTCCTGGTGCCCACGCGGGAGCTGGCCATCCAGGTGCGATACACCGCTACGGCGGGCAGCTCCGAACGCGAGTCCTCCCGATCTACGGTGGACAGCCGATCGGCGCCAGCTGGGCGCCCTCGATCGCGGTGTCGACGTCGTGGTGGCAACGCCTACCGCGCACTCGACCACATCGGTCCGGGAACCTGCCCCTGGACGGCCTCGAGGTCGTCGTGCTCGACGAGGCCGACGAGATGCTCGACATGGAATTTGGCGACGACATCGACGCGATCCTCGCCGTCACGCCGCCCGACCGTGCTCTTCTCCGCCACCATGCCGCCCCGGATCGACGGCATGACCTCCGAGACCCCGTTTGCATCCACATCGGGCGTCAGCAGCTCGATCCGGGCCAAGTCCCCCTCGTGCGGCAGGTGGCGTAGTGGTCGCCCGGGCCCAAAAGCCCGCCGCCCTCGGACGCGTCCTCGACGTCGAGTCCCCCGCGGCGGGGATCGTGTTCTGCCGCACCCGTGACGAGGTCGACCGGATCACGAAATGCTCAACGGGAGGGCTTTCGGGCCGAGGCCCTGCACGGCGGCATGACACAGGAGCACCGTGACCGGATGATGGCGCGGCTCCGGGCCGGGAGGCCGACCTCGCGGTCCGCAACCTATGTCGCCGACCGTGGCCTCGAGATCGAACAGCTCACTCACGTCGTGAACTACGAGGTGCCGTGCTCGCCCGACTCCTACGTCCACCGGGTCGGCAGCGTTCTCGCGCCGGGCGGCAAGGCGTGGCCAACACGCTCGCCGAGCCCGCGGGCACGGAATGCTCAAGACCATCGAGCGGGTCACCAAGCAGCGGATCACCGGCGAGAGGGCGCCCACGGAGGACCTCCGGGCACAGCGCCTCGAGCTTGACCCGGGCTGCGATCGAGGAGTCAATCTTTTCAGACGACCTGGAGCCCGTCCGCGTCGTCGTGGAGACACTGGGCGGCCGATTTCGACGTCATGGCGGTGGCGATGGCGGCGGTGAAGTTGGCCCAAGAGGCGAGCGGTCCCGCTGCCGAAAAGGAAGCCACCCCGACCTCTACCAACGGGCGACGCAGAGGGCGGGCGCGGAAGCGTCCGGGTGAGCGGTCACAGCATCGGGCGCACACGTCGAAGGGGCCGATGTCCCGGTCTTCATCCGAGCGGGGCGCAGCGCCGCATTCGCTCACAGGACCTGGTGGGCGCCATTGCCGGGGAGACACTCCTCGGCGGACGCGACATCGGGGCCATCGAGATCGCCGACCGGTTCTCGCTGGTCGCGTGCCGGAGCCGGCGGCCGACGAGGTCGTCGCCGCCCCGCGCACGAGCACCGTCAAGGGAAGAAAAGGGACCGT
>JADDQY010000036.1 GCA_016781135.1 Actinomycetota bacterium | reverse complement strand
AAACGAGCCCCTTCACGGTGGAGAGGTCGTTACCGAGTGCAAGCTACGTGCCGGAGTCGGGCGGTCGCGCGTAGGCCGAGGAGATCAACGTCTGTCGGACGGCCAGCCGGGCCGCACCGAGGTCAAGGCCGGCCCAGCGCAGCCGAGCAGCTCCCTCGGCGCATCCCCGTCATCGCCGCTAGATGCCCCAGGGGGTACAGCCAGTCGGCTTGCGCATAGTCGAGGAAGGCGTTGAGCTGTTCGGGAGTCCGAAGCGGAGATGATTCATGACGACTTCCCGGCCTTCGGCGCCTTCGCCAGGGCCGTGACGTTGCGTGTCACTACACCCTGATCCACCGCGTCGGCCATCAGCTTGCTGATCGTCGTGTGGATGTAGCGGACGGTCTGGGAGCCAGGCCGCCGGCACCATTGCGCTTTACTCGACGAGGAGCGACTGGTACAGGGCGTTCAGGTGGCCGGCCCTCGGGGCGGTCCCGCCAGGTGCACCATGGCTGCCGCCACGGCCGGTCGCAGCGCACCCTGGCGTTCGACGGCTCGCAAGGGTGCCGACCGGCTACCGGTGACGGGGAGCCGGATGCCGACGCGGTAGTCCGGCCGGTCTGAAGGACCACAGCGCAACGGCGTCGGCGCCAGGCGCAGGAGCCTGCCGCCACTTCGGGTGCAATGCCTGGACCCGGCTTCTAGATCATCGAGGCTCCCGACCTCGACCCCGCTCTGGACTGGGCCCGGCGAGCCACCTCCGTTTGCTGACTCCGGTCGAGGTGCGTCCCTTCCAGGACGACTCCGGTACCTGATCCACGAGTGGCCGCCGGCGAGCGGAGCGAACTGCTGCGGATCGACCGCCCGAGAGCCGACGGTGAGCTGAAGAGCAGCGCCCCGATGTTCGGCTCCCCTTGGGCGGGACGGCCGAGGGACTGCCCACCGGATCCGCAGGAGGGTGACGCTAGGCGCCCTGGGTGGCGTTGGCCACGGGGACGGAGAAAGGCTCGCACCACACGAGGACGGTCCAGCCCGCGCCGGCGTCGGTGCCGGCGGGTAAGGGGAAATCGAGGACGTCGCCCCGGTTGCCGCGCAGCTTGCCCAGGGACACCCCACCGGGCCGGCGGGCGTCCTCGGACGGAACGAGGTACACCCGTGGGTCCGGGACGCCTTCGATGTCGAAGTTCTCAAAGCGCACGATCAACGACTTGTCCGGGGCGCGGATTATCGACGCCTTCCCGCGGGCCGTGTGGCCGAGGCCGGCGAACTCGCCCGTGCTGAGGCGGGTGGCCACCGGCGCTGCCGGCGTCGAGGTCGTGGGCGCCGGCGCCCTGGTCGTGGCCGGCGCCGGCGCGGTGGTCGCACCCGGCGTGGCGGGCGCCGGCGGCGCCTTCGTTAAGGGTGGTGCAGCGGAGGCGGTAGTGGGGGTGGGCGCCGCATCCACGGGGCCGGCGATCAGGCGGCGGTTGGCCGTCTCGTCCACGTAATAGGGCCGCACGATCCAGGCAGCCAGGACCAGGACCGCAAAGGAGAGGACCAAAGGTGCCACCCATGCCTGCCGTGCCAGACGGCGTACGAGGAGCGAGATGGCTGCATATCCGCCGACGACGGCCACCAGGACGACCAGGCCGCGGCCGCTACTCAGAACCGTTCGCGCCTGGCGGTTCTTGTCTACGAAGAAGACCCCGAACGTACCCAGGAATACCAGGGTCGGCAGCGCAAGCAGCAAGGCACCGCCCAGGTTCCGTTGACGCGGGTGGTTGAGCCCCACGGCCATACCGCCATCTTGACCCCTCCAGCGCCCCGGCGCACCTCACCCCCTCCCGGCACTTGGTCAGGAAATGGACGCTCAGGTATTCGGGCACCGACGCCAGTGAGCCCGTCGACGCCCCAACGACGCCCGGCGACCACCTGCGGCGCTCACCGGCCACGGACAGATCGCGAGGCGAGGTGCACGGCGTTGACCGCCGAACAAAACGCCGGCCCACGCGACGCCGCCGAGGGCGAGGGTGACCCATGCCGACCGCACGAGTTCCGGCGCGGTGCGGCGGAGGAGTGCCTGATAACGCGCGCTCCGTATCACGGGGCCACCGCCTGGACCCGGCATCGCCGATCGGCGCGTATTCGGGGACGTCCGGCGACGCGCTTCGGACACGTCAGCCGTCACCACACCGTCGCGTAGCCGGCGTTGAGGGATACCGGCGTGCCCTCGTCGCAGCGCGCGTTCTGGGACACCGCGCGACGCCTCCCGCCGGGCACCAGATCGCCGAATCGGGCGCTTGCAACCTCTGTCGGATCCATCGGACGTGTCCCGTTCGGCGCTTGAAGGCCGGTGCTGCCGTCTAGCAGCGGGCGAGGAAGCGTTCGTCGTAGGCGGCCGACAACTCACGCAGCGCGCTGGCCCCGTCCCCCGTGAAAGCGGAGCCGTGCATGAGCGCCAGGGTGCCGGGCTTGAGCGCGGCGAGCCGCTCGAGCGTGACCGGCAGGCTGGGTGTGAGTGATGAATAGTGCTGGAACATCGTCTCGAAGGCCATCGCCGGACCGACGATGTCACCGCCCGTGGTGGCCGGGCCGTTGCCGAGGTGCGTGAACAGGTCGCCGCAGAGAAGCGTGCCCGTCGTCTCCTCGAACAGCATGCGGGACTCCCAGTTGTGCGGGACCTGTGGGGTGTCAAGGTGACGCACTCGCTTGCCACCGAGGTCGATCACCTCGCCGTCCATGAGGGGGCGCGGAGGCCGGTCACACAGGTCGTTGAAGGAGACTTCGCAGCCGAGCACGCCGTGAGCCACCTGGGAGCGCGGTGCCGCCTCAAGGAAGACGTTCATGCTGCCGCACTCGTCTGATTCGAGGTGCCCGAAGGTGATCCAGCGAAGGTCTTCCACGGGGCGGATCGACGCGATGGCGGCCGAGACGAGCGGGAACATCGCCTTCGGTCCGGTGTGGAAGAGCAGCGGCTCCTCGCCGTCGATGAGGAACTGGTTGAAGGTCAGACCGGCGGGTGGGGCAACCTCAGGGACCCAGGTGGAGATGCGGTAGATGCCGTCGGCGATCTCGTTGACTGTCGTTTCCATCGTCTCCTCCGTCTGACCGGACGTCCGCCGGTCTCGGCGCGATGATCCGACAACGACGAGCGGACGACATCGGGGGAGCGACCTATTGCAACCCCTATTGCTTGATCTGGGGGTCGCTCGCCGCACTGGCGGCCGCGACGGCTGCTGCTTCGGCTCGGCTCCGCACTCCCAGCTTGCTGAGGACGCGAGACACGTGGTGCTCGGCCGTCTTGGCGGAGATGTAGAGGCGCTCGCCGATCTCCGCGTTCGTCAGCCCCTCCCGGAGTAGGCCGAGGACCTCTCGCTCACGGTTGCTGAGGGCGGTGACCACCGCGGCCGTGGACGCGCCGGCGCGACGGCCGCTGACACCGAGCGATCGGAGCAGCGCGCGGGCGCGGTCACCGAGTGGCGCCGCGCCGAGCCGGTCAAACGTAGCGACGGCGCGCTGTGCATGAGCGATGGCGTCGCCCTGGGCTCCGGCCTCGACGAGGACGTGCGCCAGCTCGAGAGCGGTGATCGCCCGGAGCAGTGGGCGCTCATCTGGCTGGAGCGCGGCGAGCGAGCGCTGCAGGAGGCCTCTGGCGCGTTCGTGCTCGACCATCGCGGCGGCGACCCGCCCCTCGGCGAGCAGCGCCTCCGCTTGAATCAGGTCGGCGTCGTGGTCGCCGGCAAGCCGGGCGAGGTGGGCAGCGTGCGCGGCCGCGGAGGTGGTGTCGCCTCTGGCGAGGCTGATCTCGACGAGCAGCGAGGTCAACGAGGCGCAGCGGAGCACGTCGGCGCCCGCGGCGTCGAGCGCCTGCCGAGCGACCGCGGCTGCCTGATCCAGCTCGCCGGTGGCCAGATGGACCCTTGCCAGCACCTCGCACGCGCCGGGCCGTTCTTCGCACGGCAGCAGCAGCGCACGTGCCTCGTCGGTGTGGCCTTGCAGGAGCCGCAGCGCGGCGAGCCGGACCGACGCCTCGCTCCGATGCGCGTACATGGCCGAGCCGCCTGGGCCGAGGGCTTCCAGCAGCGCTGCCTCGCCCTCGTCCCAGCGACCGGTGGTGCACAGCACCGAACCCAAGACGAGCCGGCAGTGCATGTGCAGGGCGCGAGGTCGGTTGCCGAGCGGTTCGGTGACCCCCCGGGCAACGACCCGCGTCCACTCCTCGGCACGCGCGGCGTCGCCGGACCGCTCGCACGCAGTGAGGAGCGCGCAGAAGCTCATCGCCGCCACCGCCGGATTGCGGACCTCGTCCGCCGACAGGGCCGCCATCGCCTCGTCCAAGCGGGCGAAGCCGTCGCGCGTGCGGCCCTGCACGACGAGCGCGTAGCCGCTGTCCGCCAAGGCTCGAACCTCCAGGTCGGAGTCCCCGAACTCGACCGCCAGGTCGAGGGCCGCTGCCGCGGCGATCTCGAGGCCACGGACGTCGGGTGATTCGCAGGCGATCACGGCCAGGTCGACATAGCCCCGTTCGATGCACCGGCCGTAGGGCTCGAGCAGTCGATATGCCCTCGCGGCCCACCCCTGGCCCGCACGGCGGTTCCCGAGCCAGGCCGTGTGCAGATCCGCAAGCTTCGCGGCCACGAGCACCGCGGCCTTGTGCTCGCCCGCCTGGCGCCACTCCTGAAAGCTGAGCTCATACTCCCGCCGGGCGCCCTCGATGTCGTCCTCGAAGAGAAGGAGCCCGGCCAGCATCTCGCGAGCCGCCGGGCCGCCGCCCGCCTCGACCGCCGCCCTGGCGTGCTCCTTTGCAGCCACCACGTCGCCGCTGCCCAGCGCCTGCTGCACGGCGACGATCAGGTCGGCGGGCTGCACGCGAAGAGGCTAGAACGCAACGCCTCGACGCACGCAGGTCGTCCTCCCGCGAGCGCCACATATCGACGGCTCGGCGTGCGCTCGATCACCTTCCGGGTGTCCCAGAACGAGCGCCCCAGAACGCGCGAGGCCCAGCGACCGGAACATCCCCGAGGTGCCGGTGAAGGACGCTGGATATCACCCGCCCATAATCCCGGCCGAGAGCCT
>JADDQY010000016.1 GCA_016781135.1 Actinomycetota bacterium | reverse complement strand
CCAGGGTGTGGTAGCCGCCCTGTTCCGCCAGCACACCAGCCGCACCGCCGATCCCCAGTTGCACACCCACGCGGTGATCGCCGCCAAGGTCCAGGACGCCACCTGCAAGTGGCTGTCGCTGGATGCCCGGTTCCTGAAGCAGCAGCAGCGGTCGATCAGCTGGGTCTACGCCGCCTCGTTGAGGACCGAGCTGAGCGGTCGCCTCGGCGTGTCGTGGGGACCGGTCAGCGACGGCCACGCCGAGATGGAGGGCGTGCCGCGGGACCTCCTGAAGGTGGTCTCCCAGCGGGCCGAACAGGTCGAGGCCAAGACGGCCGAGCTGATCGCCGCCTGGGTCGACGCGCACGACGGCGCCGAGCCCGGCGCTCGGACCATCTACCGGCTGGAGCGCTGGGCGGTGCTGGACAGTCGGCCCGACAAGCGGGACGCGATCGAAGCCGGCACTCTCCGGGCGGAGTGGACGGAGCGGGCCCGAGCGGGTGGCTTCGAGCCACTGTCGCTGCCCGACGGCCAGGGCCGGCTGCCCGGAAGCATCGCCATGGACTTCGACCTCGTGATCACCCAGGCTCTCGCGGCCGTGGCCGCGACATCGTCGACCTGGCTCAGGGCCGACCTCGCCAGAGAGGTCGCCGCCCTCCTTCCCGCTGAGGCGACCGGTTCCGCCACTGAAGCTGTGCGCCTCGTCGACCTCCTGGCCGAAGCCGCCGCCGCCCGCTGCGTCGAGCTGCACCCAGCCGCGCCCGCCGGCGCTCCCTGCCGGAGGGACGGCCGGCCCCTGAGCGAGCACGTGACGGATCGCCGCCTGACCACGCCAGCGGTGCTGAATCAGGAAGCTCGCTTGCTGGCCTGGGGGCGCTCAGCCGTCGGCTCGATCCCGCTCGCCGGCGAAGATCCTCAGGCAGCCGCCGCTCAGGCGGTGAGCGGGGTCGAGCAACTCGTGGTGGTGGTCGGTCCCGCCGGCGCCGGCAAGACGACGATGCTCGGGGCGGCGGCGTCGGTGCTTCGTGCCGAACGACGGCCCGCCATCGGCCTGGCGCCCTCCGGCAAGGCCGCCGACGTGCTGGCCACCGAGACGGGCTGGCCGGCGACCACCCTGGCCAAGCTGCTCCACGAGCACCGAAAGCCGGATGGGGCACCACCGGCGTGGCGGCTGCCGCCCGGCACGACGCTGGTCCTGGATGAAGCCGGGATGGCCTCGACCGAGGACTTGGACGCCCTGGTCGGGTTGGTGCAGCGCCAGCGCTGGCGGCTCGTGTGCGTGGGCGACCCGGCCCAGCTCCCCGCCGTCGGTCGAGGGGGCATGTTCGCCCACT
>JADDQY010000074.1 GCA_016781135.1 Actinomycetota bacterium | reverse complement strand
GACCTCTACCGCCCGCTGCTCACCGGCCGTCGATTTCTGATCTCGTTCCAGACGGTCGCCGAGATCGAGTACGGAGCCCGGCGACGAGACTGGGGAGCGAGCCGCCGACGTCGGGTGCAGGAGCAATTCGCACGCGCTGAGGTCGTGTGGCCGGGCCCCGAGCTCCTCGACGCATGCGTCGATCTGCGGGTCGCCTGCTAGCGGGCGGGCCATCCCTTGGGGCAGCGGCGTCACGACGTGGACCGGTGGATCGCCGCCACGGCGGTTCATCTAGGGGTGCCCCTCGTCTCCCACGACCGCATCTTCCGGGACGTCCCCGGGCTCCGCTTCGAGACTGCCCTCGAGGACTAGATCGTGCCGGTACGTCCCCGCCGGTACCGGGCTGTGCCGGCCCGTGACGCTAGGTCTCGCGGAGTTTTCGCGGAGTAGCCGCGGGGTGGGGAGGTTGTCCACAGCCCTCGATTCGCCGCATACCCCGTCTGACCAGCTAGCTTGCTTGGCGGAGGTGTCTGGGTACCTGGTGGGCTCCCCCGCCTTCAAAGCGGGTGGGACGGGCGATCCCCGTCCGGCGGGTTCGATTCCCGTCCACCTCCGCCGCCACCTCACCGCCACCCATCGTCTGCCCCCCAGGAGCATCGGTGCGCGGACCGGTGCGATCGGGACGCTCGGGGTACGTGCACCGCACGCGAACGACAAGGGGGTCAGGTATGAAGTTCCTGGTGCTGTGGCGTATCGAGCTCTCCCGGCTGTCGGGTGAGGTGCTCAAGGCGGTGATGACGATGCCCGACCACGCCAAGCCGCTGGAGGAGCAGGGCAAGATCCTGGGCCGCTACCACGTCGTGGGTGCTCACGGCGGGGCATGGATCTACCAGGTGGAGTCCAACGAGGAGCTGGAGATGCTGCTGGTGCGTTCGCCGGTCTACAACGTGTCGACGTACCAGGTGTTCCCCCTCGCCGACATGACGACCTTCCCGGTGCAGACCCCGGGCTAGCGGCTCGCGGAGCCTGTCTCCTCAGACGGCCAGCAGGTCGCGGGCGCCCATGTCGCTCGAGGGGTGGCGGAGCTTGGACATGGCTCGGGCCTCGATCTGGCGGATCCGCTCCCTGGTGAGGTGGAAGTGCTCGCCCACCTCTTCCAAGGTTCGGGGTCGGCCTTGGTCGAGGCCGAACCGCAGGGTGAGGATCTCGCGCTCGCGGTCGTCGAGCTGTGCCAGCAGCCGGGCGATCTCCCCGGGGAGCAAGGAGACCGACGCCGCCTCGAAGGGCGATTCCGCCGAGCGGTCCTCCACGACGTCACCCAGCACCGCTTCGCCCTCCTCCCGCAGCGGTTCCGACAACGACAGCGGGTCGGCGGCGAAGCGCAGCGCTTCGATGATCCGGTCCTCCGGCAGATCCACCTCGGCGGCGATCTCCCTCAGCGTGGCCGTGCGCCCGAGCTTCAGCTCCAGTTGCGACCGGGCCTTTTGCAGCCGCGCGAGAGTGTCGCCGGCGTGGACGGGCAGGCGAATCGTGCGGCCGGTGTTGGCGATGCCGCGGGTTATCGCCTGACGGATCCACCACGTGGCGTAGGTGGAGAACTTGAAGCCCTTGCGCCAGTCGAACTTCTCCACCGCGTGCATGAGGCCCAGGTTGCCTTCCTGCACCAGATCGAGAAGCGGTAACCCCGAGGCCTGGTACTTCTTGGCGATCGACACGACCAGGCGCAGGTTCGACTGCACGAAGGTGCGCTCGGCGTCGAGGCCCCGGCCCATGGTGCGCCGGAGCTGGCGCGTGGTGGTCGGGGTGAGGTGGGCCTCGCTGTCGAGCCGGCCACGCGCCTCGTGGCCGGCTTCGATCGCCTGCGCCAGGCGGACCTCGTCGTCCTTGGTCAGCAGCGGGTACTGGCCGATGTCGGCGAGGTAGAGGCGGACGAGGTCTTCATCGTCCCGGTCGACTCGATCCTTGGCCACGTTTGCACCTTCTTGTCGGCGGTGTGTGGGCTGGCGACGAGGTGGTTCTCACCATAGCGACGAGGTCAAGAGGAGCTCTCGAACCCATGGACCGCAAGAACGGCTCAAGTCGAGGCCGTGACGGGCCGATGAGAAAGGGCCAGTGCCGGATCGCGTTGGCCACTGACCAACGGAGGACCACCGATGACCGAGCGACCGTCGCCCAGCTGGAGACTCCGAAGCCTGGCCGCCGTGGTGGCTGCGATGGTAGCCATGGCTGGCGTCGGGGTGGCGGTGGCCGGACAGGGTGGAGCACCCGAACCGCTGGCTCCTCTCGCCCAGGCCGCTCCCCAAGAGACACCTCCGGTCACCGTGTCCGACCCCAAGCCCTTCGAGGTCGGCCCTTCGGTCGTCGCCGAGGACGAGGGGCTGCCTCCGGAGGCCGCGCCGGCCCCCCTCGACGCGCAGCAGAGGGGGGAGGTGGCGAGGGCAGCAGCTCCCGACCAGAACGCGGTGCCGGCTCCGTCGCTGATGTCCCAGGGCTCGGAGAGCTCGGTGGCGACCACGGATACGACCATCGACGTCTCCCAGATCTTCGGAGAGCGTGCGGGCTCGCCCGAGGACCACGGTGTCGACGGCGAGGGCCTCGGCGCCGAGCTGGAGGCGGAGGTGCGGGTTTGCGTCGCCACCCTGCTCGACGGGATCCGGTCAAGCTTCGACGGCCAACCGGACGCCGAGCGCATCCAGGCCATCGCCTCGGAGGTGGTCGACGACGCGCTGGCGTGCGTGGCCGGGCTGGTCGACGTCGGTCAGGTGCTGAGCTGCGTGGGCGCCGTGATCCAAGAGATCCTCGACGTGGTCATGGCCATGGAGTTCGGCGATCTCCCGCAGCTGATCAGCGAGTTCGCCGACGACATGGTGAGGTGCGTCTCGGGCTAGGGCCGGGGTGACCGCACGGGCGCCGGCTATGGGGTGCCCGTGGTCAACCCCACGACGAGGCCCAGAACGCGACGACGCGTGGCGGCCTCAACCGCCTAGAGCGGGGGGATCCACCAGCTCGTCGGGCTCCTGGGCGGGGGCGGCCGTCAGGTGCCAGCGCCCCGATCGCTTCTCGAAGCGGTACCAACGCCCGTTGCGCCCCAACCGGAGCTGCACGTCTCCGGCGAACGTGAGGCGGTTCCCGTCGACACGCACCTTCGAGCGAGCCACGCCGGCCCCCACCACCGCCTCGCGGGCGGCGGCCATGGTGATCGGCGGCGGAGCCCAGGGACGCTCGGCCAACGCCTGCAGGCCGTCCTCGCCGGCGTGACGCCATGCCATCGCCCGCCGGGCCAGCTCTACGGGCGCCAAGGTCGATCGGCCGGCTACCCGCGCCCAGGCCTCCCCGCCCAGCGCGTCGGCCGCCCGGCGCGCCTCGTCGGCGTCGGCGTCGAGGCCGAGGTCCGACGAGCCCTCGCCCCGCCCGACGCGCCAAGCCCGAGCCGCAGCGTCGGTCACCAGGGCGTGGAGACCGGCGGCGGTGAACGGAGCGCCGACCGGGGGATCGACCGACCAGGGAGCGGGGCGCCCGGGATGGTCCCGGACCGGGAGCGGGCCGGGGAGCTCGGCCTGCGGTCGTCTCCAGGCCTCCTTGGCGGGCATGCCGGCGTCGACGGCGACCGCCGCTGCACTCGAGGCGGAGCGGGAGTCGGCCTTCGCACTGGCGCTGCGGCGGCGACGGAGGTCGGCCAGCACCTGGTCGCGGCTCCGGCCCCGCAGCTCGAACAGGGCGAATGGATCGTCGTCGAGCTCGTCGGCCACCAGGTAGCACACCGCGGCGGCGTGCTTGCAGGGTTCCGCCCAGTCGGGGCACGAGCAGCGCGGTTCCAGCTCCCCGGCGTCGGGGAGCAGCTCCACGCCGACGGCTCGGGCGTCGTCGACGATGCCGGGGTCGAGGTCGCCGTCGAGCAGGGCGGCGGCATGCCCAGCCTTGCCCGCCACCGCCTCGAGCACCCGGTCCCATTCCTCGGCGTCGAAGGGACGCAGCCGTAGGCGAACCTCGTACGGGGACGGGCGCCGGCCGGCCACGGTGGCGGTGACCAGCCCGGGCCCCAGCCGCACGGCGCCAGCCCGCCCCTGGCGGGCGTAGGTGCGGCCCCGGGGCAGCCGGTTGGGATCGAGGCGGGCCCGGTGTTCGAGGGCGTCAATCCAGGCCCGACCCCACCAGGTGGCCCCGAAGCTCCGCCGCCCGGTCATGCTGCTGCCTGCGCCTCGGCGAGCGCCACCAGGGCAGCGAGGTCGTCGTCGCTCAGCTCCGACACCCACGCCTCGCCGCCCCCGACCACCCGCTCGGCCAGCGCCCGCTTCGAGTCGAGCACGGCAGCGATGCGTTCCTCGAGCGTGCCCTCGCACATGAGGCGGTGCACCTGCACCGGTCGGTCCTGGCCGATGCGCCACGCCCGGTCGCTTGCCTGGTCTTCCACCGCCGGGTTCCACCACCGGTCGAAGTGCACGATGTGAGTGGCGCGGGTGAGGTTGAGCCCGGTCCCGCCGGCCTTGAGGGAGATGACGAAGGCATCGGCCTCGCCGGCCTGGAAGCGGTCGACGAGCTCGTCTCGGGCCGGCAACGGGACCGACCCGTGCAGGAACAGCGTGCGCGCCCCCTGCTCGCCGAGAAAGCGCTCGAGGATCCGGCCCATGGACACGTACTGGGTGAACACCAGGGCCGCTTCCTCCTCGGCGGCCATGACCTCCAGCAGCTCGGCGGTGGCATCGAGCTTGGCCGAGCGTCCGGCCAGCGGTCCGGCCTGGCCGAGGTACTGCGCCGGGTGGTTGCAGATCTGCTTGAGGGCGGTGAGCAACTTGAGCACCAGCCCCCGGCGGGCGATGCCCTCGGCCTCCCGGATCTGGGCCAGGACCTCCTCGACCACGGCCTGGTACAGCGTCGCCTGCTCGGTGGTGAGGGAGAGGACCCGGTCGGTCTCGGTCTTGGGCGGCAGCTCGGGGGCGATGGCGGGATCGGACTTGCGGCGCCGGAGCAGGAAGGGCCGCACCACCCGGGCCAGTGACTCGGTGGCCTCGCGGTCGCCGTCACGCTCGATGGGCAGGGCGACGCTACGTCGGAACCGCTCCAGCGGTCCGAGCAGACCGGGGGTGGTCCAGTCGAGGATCGCCCACAGGTCTGAGAGCCGGTTCTCCACCGGGGTGCCAGTGAGGGCGAAGCGGGCGTCGGCGGTGATGCGGCGAAGGGAACGGGCGGTGCGCGACAGCGGGTTCTTGATGGCCTGCGCCTCGTCGGTGACCGCCAGCCCCCAACGCACCTCGGCCAGGGTGCCGGCGTCGCGCCGGGCGATCCCATAGGTGACGAGGACCACCTCGTCGGGAGCGGCGTCGGCCAGGGTCCGCTCGGCACCGTGGAAGCGACGAACGGGCACGTCGGGGGCGAAGCGCTTGGTCTCGCGCTCCCAGTTGCCCACGAGCGACGCCGGGCAGACCACCAGGGTCGGCCCTCCCTGCGACCGTCGGTGGAGGTGCAGAGCCAGGACCTGGATGGTCTTGCCCAGGCCCATGTCGTCAGCGAGGATGCCGCCAAGTCCGAGCTCGGCCATCTCTGCCAGCCACGCCAGGCCCCGGCGCTGATAGGGGCGCAGCGTCGCCAGCAGCCCCGACGGGACGGCGGGCTCAGTGCCGGCGTGCACCGCCCCCAGCCGGCCGGCCAGGTCGGCCAACGGGCCTTTCACCTCCGCTTCGAGGGCCTCGCCGTCGATCACGAGTGGGCCGCCCAAGGCGGCGGCGAGCGCTCGGGTGGCATCGACGCTCCGGCGCTGGCGGAGCTTCTCGAGCCGGGCGGGGTCGGCCTGCACCCAGCGTCCCCGCAGCCGCACCACCGGCCGCTTGGCCTCGGCCAGGAGCGCCAACTCGGCGTCGGTCAGCTCCTCGCCGTCGAGCGACCCCCGCCACCGAAGCTCCAGGAGTGACTCGATCGACAGGCCGCTCCCGGTGAGGGTCGCTGGCGCGGGCGTGGCCAGCACCGGGCGCAGGGTGAGGGGGCGCAACAGCTCGGCTGGCCATAGCACGTGGATCCCGGCACCGGCCAGGTCGTCGACGACCGGGCCGAAAAGCTCGTCGACCTCGTCGTCCTCGAGCATCAGGCGGTCGGGCCGGGCGTCGTCGAGGAGACGGCTCAGCGCCGGCCACACTCGGGCACCCCGGCGCAGGGCGAGCAACAGCTGGGTCTCCACGTCGTCGCCCAAGCGCGCGAGCACCAGCGCTGGCGCCGACCACAAATGGGCGGCGTCGACGACCAAGCTCGGATCTCCCCGGCTCTGGAGCTGGACGACGGCGGCAAAGGGCAGGTGGGCGCCCTCGGGCGGCACCAGCCGCAGCCCGGGCGACGCGCCATCGGCCGGGCCCGTCCCGACCGTTGCCAACCAGCCGGCGACGGAATTGACGTCGGTGGTGGTCGCGGCCGCGAACGCGGCGTGGCCGGCAGCGAGCGGCGCCGCTGCCGTCCGAGGGAACGCGTCGGCCAGCGCATCACAGAAGCCGGTGACGGCCGCGCTCGGCGAGCTCACCCGTAGGGGTCTGGTTGCGGCCAGCAGCCGGCAGTGGGCTGCCGGGGGAAGGGCGGCGACGAGCTGGTGTCGGCGGACGGCGTCACTCGGGTCGAGGGGACCCAGGCTCCACCGGTCGGCCCCCGTCGGGGTGGATCCGGGGAGCAACCGGCCCCGGGCCACCAGGTCGAGGCCGAAGCGGGTGACGGCGGCCCAGGCATGCAGCGACGGCTGGGCCGGGGTGGCGGCGGGAAGCGCCGCCAGCTCGTCGAGCGCGTCGGCCACCGCGAGTCGGCGAACCTTGACCGTCCGCCGTCGCAGCGCCTGCCCGGCGGGCACCACGACGTCGAGCTCGTCGTCGGCCCCGGCGATCGTGCCGCTCGCCTGCCACAGCGCCAGCCAGCCGTGGCGGGGGGGGTCGGCGGGCACGAAGGTCGCCTCCACCGCAGCGTCGAGCACCACCAAGGTGGAACATACCGCTGATCAGGCGCCTTGTTCCCCACAGCCGGCGAAGCCTCCGGCTTCGACGAGAAGCCGTTCGAGGTGGACCTGGTGGGCACCGCCGCGGTCCACATCGTCCCCGCTGCCCAGGAGCGACTGGAGCGCCAGCTCTCCCTGGCGCCAGTCGTCGAGCTGGTCGGCGAGGATCAGCCTGCAGGTGCGGGCGAGGGCGGCATCGCCGGGCGGGCGGGATCGCTCGAGGTGGCGGCTGTAGGCGGCGATGGCGTGGGCGGCGAGCACCCGGTAGGCGCCGACCAGCCGCTCCAGGGTGGTCTCGGGCCGACCGACGGCATCGATGACGGCGCGCAGGCGCTCGTCGACCGCCCCCTTGGTCGCTGCCGGATCGTGGCCGGTGCGACGAGGAAGGTGGTCCTCCCACAGCGACGCGTGCCAGGCGTGGTGATGGGCCTGGGTGGCCAGCAGCGCCTTGACGTCGAGCTCGGCAACCGTGGGCGCCCAGCCTCCGAGGAGCTCGAAGCGACGGCGCTCCAGCCAGACGAAGCGGCCCACTCGGCGGTCGATCTCCGCCAGTGAGAAGGGAGCGCCGACCGCTGCCACCGTCGCCGGCGACGGATCGACGTCGCCGGTGGGCACCTCGACCTCGGTCCGGAGGGGTTCCATCAGCTCGGCCAGAGGGATACCATACGCGGGCCTCGTCTTCGGCGACGCTGCGCAGGGCCCCATGGGTGGAGCTCCAGCGATGGGCCGGCGTTGGTGAGGCGCCCGAGTGGGCCAGAGAAGGAGTCGGCCGTGATCGATGGGCAACCGATGTCAGCTGGACCGATCGACGGCGGCGCCATGGGCCCGCGGCGCGGAGCGACGGTGGCGGTGTCGATCGTCGTGGTCGTGCTGGCCATGGTGCTGGCAGCCCCGGTGACCGGGCGGATCGGCGGCCTGCTGTCACCCGACTCGTCCTCGGATGTGGGCAAGCAGGTCTCGTCAGGGGCGCGGGTGGCCGAGGCGGCCACCGGGGCGTTCCTGCCCGCCATGCCGATGGTCGCTTCGAAGATCGAGGAGGCGCTGCGGCGGGCCGAGCAAGCGGCCGAGCAGGCGCAGGCCGAGGCCGCCGCCCGCGCTGACGACCACGCCGACGACGGCAAGGTGGCGAGCGAGTCGAAGGTGTCCTCCTCGAAGTCCTCGGTCAGCTCGGGTGGGGCCCACGCCTCGTCGTCGGGGTCGTCCGAGGTGCGCTCGTCGGTGAGTTCCTCGAGCGGCTCGTCCAAGTCGAGCTCGTCGGTGAGCGTGTCCAACTCGTCCTCGGCGTCGGCCAGCTCGTCGGGCTCGTCGGTGTCGTCGTCGGGTTCGTCGACCGCACACGCTTCCAGCAGCCAGGAGGTGTCGGGGGGCGACGGGGGCACTTGCTTCGCCGAGTCCCACACCTTTGCCGAGATCTCCACCCCCGACGGCGTCGTGAGCGACTCCGACTACGACGTCTCCGACACCTGCTGAACTGGATGCTGCCCCCGGTCGTCCCGCCGACGACCGGCGAGGGGGCAGAGCGGAGCTAGCCCCGATAGCGGTTGGTGATCGGCACCCGCCGGTCCTTGCCGAAGGCCTTTCCGCTGATGCGCACCCCCGGCGCTGTCTGCCGGCGCTTGTACTCGGCCCGGTCGACGAGGCCCACCACGAGCTTGGCCAGCGAGGCGTCGAAGCCCGCCGCTTCCAGCTCGGCCCGGGTGCGGTCCTGGTCGACGTAGGCGGCAAGCACGGGATCGAGCACCTCGTAGGGCGGTAGTGACTGGTCGTCTCGCTGGTCGGGGCGCAGCTCCGCCGACGGCGCCTTGGCCAGCACCGCCTCGCTGATCAGCTCCCGGCCCGCCCGCCGGTTGCGGTCCCGGCACAGGTCGTACACGAGGCCCTTGGGGACGTCCTTGATCACCGCGAACCCGCCTGCGGTGTCGCCGTAGAGGGTCGAGAACCCCACGGCGGCCTCACTCTTGTTGCCCGTAGTGAGCACCAGCCAGCCCAGCTCGTTCGACAGGGCCATGAGCACGACGCCCCGTACCCGGCTCTGCAGGTTCTCCTCGGTCAGGTTCGGGCCACGGCCGGCCAACACGGGGGCCAGCATCTCGAGCAGAGCGGCATGGGCCGGCTCGATCGAGATGGTCCGCACGTCGATGCCGAGGTTGCGCCCGAGTTGGAGCGCGTGCTGCAGCGACGAGTCGCTGGAGAATCGCGACGGCATGGCCACGCCGTGGACCCGGTCGGCACCGAGGGCGTCGACGGCGATGGTGGCGACCAGCGAGGAGTCGACGCCACCGGAGACCCCGAGGACCACCTCCCGGAACCCGTTCTTGGTCACGTAGTCGTGGGTGCCGACGACCAGGGCCTCGTAGATCTCCTCGAGCGGCGCCAGCACGGGGGCCACCAGCGGGGCGTGAGTGACCGAGCGCGGCGCGACGGGTGGTTGGCGCTCGGGCAGCGGCACCGCCGGCAGGGGTTCGGCGGGGGGGCGGCCTCGAGGGTCGAGCAGGCGCTTGCGGAAGCGGGGCGACACCTCGACGTCGACCACCAGGATGTGCTCGGCGAACTGGGGAGCACGGGCGATCAGCTCCCCGTGGTCGTCGACGACGAGGGACGCCCCGTCGAACACCAGCTCGTCCTGGCCTCCGACCTGGTTGACGTAGACCAGGGCACAGCCGGCGTCGAGGGCCCGCGTGGCGAGCATGCGCTCGCGCTCGGCCAGCCGACCGGCATGGTAGGGCGAGGCGTTGAGGTTCACGACGACACCGGCCCCACCGGACGCCGCTCGGGCGATCGGCCCGGCCGGGTTCCAGGCGTCCTCGCAGATCGACACCCCCACCTGGACCCCGGCGAAGGTGAACAGCGTCGGGTCACCTGCTCCCGGCTGGAAGTAGCGGGCTTCGTCGAAGACCGAGTAGTTGGGCAGGTGGCGCTTGCGGTAGGTGCCCACCACGGCGCCCCCGGCGCACACGGCGGCGGCGTTGTAGAGGTCGTGGCCGACGTCGACGAAGCCGACCACCGCCGCGCACGAGCCGGTGCGCGCCGCCAAGGCGTCGAGGGCGCGGCGGTTGTCGGCGACGAACCCGGGCTTGAGCAGCAGGTCCTCGGGGGGGTAGCCGGTGATGGCCAGCTCAGGGAAGACGGCGAGGTCGCAGCCGGAGTCCTCCGCTTGGGCAAGGGCGGCGAGGACGCGCTCGATGTTGCCGGCGAGGTCGCCCACCACCGTGTTGACCTGGCAGGCGGCGACGCGCAGCACGTCCACCGGGAGGAGCGTACCTCCGCGCCCCCGCCGGCCCAGGAGCCACACTGGGGACGTGACCGGCGCAGCCGCACGCCTGCACCACTCCGCTGTGCTCGACGACGCCGTCGAGCGCTCGGCGGCACCCGCCGTAGTCCGCAGGGGCCTCGACCGCTTGGAGGCGACGCACCCCGGTCTGGCCGAGCGGCTCGAGGATGACGAGGCACTGCGTCAGGTGGTGGTGGCCGTGCTGGGCGCGAGCCGCTCGTTGACGCTGCTGCTGGAGACCGACATCGAAGCCCTCGAGGTGCTCCACGCTCTCGACGCCGGCCCTGCCCCACTGGACGACGACGGCCTCGATGAGCGCAAGCTACGCCGGTGGAAGGCGCACGAGTACCTTCGCATCGCCGGGCGCGACCTCGTCGGCGCCGACGATCTCACCGTCACCGTCACCGCCCTCAGCGAGCTCGCCACCGAGGTCCTCGCCGCCAGCTGCCGGCTCGCCGGAGCCGCCGACGTGGTGGTGGTGGGGATGGGCAAGCTGGGCGGCTCTGAGCTGAACTACGCCAGCGACGTCGACGTGATGTTCGTGGCCGGCGACAACGGCGATTCCGACGGCGGAACCAGGCAGCGAGGAGCGGCGCTGCGCGAGGCCATGCGCATCGCCCGACGCTGCTTCCGCGTGGATGCCAACCTCCGTCCCGAGGGGCGCGACGGGCCACTTGTACGCACCGTCGCGTCCTACCAGGCCTACTGGGAGCGCTGGGCCCAACCGTGGGAGTTCCAGGCCCTCCTCAAGGCCAGACCGGTGGCGGGCCCGGCAGAGCTGGCGGCGACCTTTGCCACCGCCGCCGCCGAGGCGCTGTGGCAGCGGCCGCTGCCGAGCGACGATCTTCGTTCCCTCCGGACCATGAAGGGACGCGCCGAGGCCGAGGTGGCCCGCAAGGGGTTGGAGGGCCGGGAGCTGAAGCGGGGCGCGGGCGGCATCCGCGACATCGAGTTCTCCGTGCAGCTCCTGCAACTGGTGCACGGTCGCCACGACCCGGCCCTGCGCTCCCCCACGACGCTGTGCGCCCTGGCCGAGCTGGGCTCGGCCGGCTACATCGACCCCGATGACGCCAGGGCCCTCGACGGCGCCTATCGCTTCTTGCGGACCGTCGAGCACCGGGTGCAGCTCGACGACGAACGCCAGGTCCATGCCGTGCCCGCCGCCGACGACGACCGGGAGCGTCTGGCACGGGTGCTCGGCTACCGGGGCAACGCCGGACGCAGCGCCTTGGCCCGCTTCGACGCCGACCTCTCCCAGTGCCGCGGCCGGGTGCGCTCGATACACGAGCGCCTCTACTTCCGTCCGCTCCTCGAAGCCTTCTCCACCGGTGAGCTCCCGCCCCTGAGCCCAGAGGCCACCGAAGCTCGGCTGGCTGCGTTCGGCTTCACCGACGTCGAGCGCACCTCCCAGGCGGTGCGCGAGCTCACCCGAGGTCTGACCCGCTCGTCGCGGCTCATGCATCAGCTGCTGCCCCTGTTGCTCGGATGGCTGGCCGACAGCCCCGATCCCGATCAAGGTCTCCTGGGTCTCCGCACCCTGGCGTCCGGGGCACGACGGTCCTCCGAGCTCGTGCGAGCGTTCAGGGAGTCACCCGAAGCCGCCCGGCGACTGTGCTCGGTCCTGGGAACCAGCCGCCTCCTCGGCGAGCTCCTCGGGCACAATCCGGACCTGATCGCCACGCTGGCCGACGACCGCCAGCTGGTAGGAGACACGGCGGCGACACTGCGGGAGCGGTCGACCGCCTCCCTGCGGTGGCGCTCCGCCAGCGAGATCGGACCGGGCCTCAAGCGCTTCAAGGAGCGGGAGATGGCTCGTATCGGCATGGCCGACGTGGTCGACCTGGCCGGCTTGGAGGTCACCGCCACCGAGCTCACGGTGCTCGCCGATGCCACCGTGCAAGCCGCCGTCGATGCCCTTGCCCCCCCGCTTCCGTTCGCGGTGGTGGCCCTCGGGCGGTACGGCGGCGCCGAGCTCTCCTACGCCAGCGACCTCGACGTGGTGTTCGTGTACGAGGGGACCGGTGCCGGCGACTTCCGAGAGGCCGAAGCGATCGCCAGCTCCCTGTTGCGCACCTTGAAGGGGTCGACCCCCGCAGCGCGCGTCTACCTCCTCGACACCGACCTTCGGCCCGAGGGCCGCCACGGCCCGCTGGCCCGCAGCCTGGACGGCTATCGCACCTACTTCGAACGCTGGGCGCTGGTCTGGGAGCGCCAGGCCATGGCCCGGGCCCGCCCGGTGGCCGGCGACGGCGCCCTCGGGCAGCGCTTCCTCGACACGCTCGCCCCCTTCGTATGGGCTCGACCGCTCGACGAGGACGGTGCCCGGGAGATCCGTCGCATCAAGGCGAGAGTCGAGCGCGAGCGCATCCCTGCCGGCGACGACCCTCAATTCCACCTCAAGCTCGGGCGGGGCTCACTCTCCGATGTGGAGTTCTGCGCCCAGCTCCTCCAGCTGCAACACCAGGTTCGGGCGCCGGGGACCATGGAGGCGTTGTCGAGGTTGGTGGAGGCCGGAGTGCTGGATGAGCCCGACGCGCGGAACCTGGCCGAGGCGTACCGGTTCTGCGAACGGGCCCGCAACCGCCTGTTCCTGATCCAAGGCCGCCCGGTCGACTCGTTGCCCCAGTCGCCGGACGACCTGGCCCGCCTGGCGCGGTCACTCCAGACCACACCGGTGGAGCTCCGGGAGCACTACCGGCGGGTGACGCGGCGATGCCGGGCGGTGGTGGAGCGAATCTTCTACGGGCGCCCGTCGTGACTGCCGTCCGCCCTCTCCTCACCGGCGGGCTGGGCGTGATCCAGCTCCTGGTGCTCGCCGCTTCGGCCCCGGCCCAGCTCGTGCCGTCGTCCTTGACGACGGCCGTCCCCGCCCCGGCCACCACCGAAGCTCCTACCACGACGTTCGTGCCTCCGCCTGGCGTTGCCGAGGGCGGTCCCGGCGACCCTGGGACCGGCGTGGACGAGCTCGAGGGCGAGCCGCCCCTGGATGCCGGCGTCGGTTCGCCGAACGTCTTCGTCGCTCTCTCGCTGGCCGGAGGGGCGACGGCGCTCGCCATCATGGGCGTCCAGTGGGTCCGAACCCGACCCGGCGCGTAGAGGAGACCCAGCTCGCCTCCCGCCTGCTCGGCGTCGGACCATCGCCACACGACCGGCGGCGCTCGTCGCCTAGGCGATCTCCTCCAGTTCGACGCGGGGAGCCTGGGTGGGCGAGGGCCACCAACCGGCGGCCACGCCGGCGTACACCGCTGCACCACGCGCCGCCGCCTCATCAGTGGTGGAGCGCCAGACCGACAACGGGCACACCTCGGATTTGGCGAGCAGCCACCGGCGGCTCCGGCTCCCACCGCCGAACACCACCATGCGCGGCGCGGGCCCGACGACGTCGCCGACCCGGGCCACGGCACCAGCAGTACGCACGGCCAGGGCCTGCAAAAGCCCGGCCCACACCCCTCCGGGGTCTTCCGATGGCAAACGCGAGGCGTCACCCGCCTGGAGGTCGGCCACAAGGTCGGCGGCCTCCAGCGGGGTCGCCTCCACGGCCAGCGCGTCGAGCTCGGCAAACGGCCGGCCGAGGGCGCTGGCGGCGACGTGGAGGACGCGGCCGGCCCGAGCGGCGCTGGCGAGCACCGCCCACCCGTCGCCAGTCGGCACCAGCGTCACCGCCGCCCGCTGAGCCAGGGCTCTCTGCACGTCGGGGAGGTGAGCGGCCCGTCCCACGACGGTCTCGGCGGTGCCGACGGAGTTGGCCAGATCTTCGGCACCGGCCCCACAGCCCGCCACCGCCGCCAGGTGGTCGTGGCCGGCGAGGGTGACCGGGGTACCTCGATCCAGGCGGGACCACGCCGCTCCGTCCCCCGAGACTCGGCCCATCGGCGTACCGGCTGCAAGCACGGGAGGCATCACCGCCGGGTCGATGGCGAGGGCGCGAGCGACCTCCGGGAGCCAGCGGCGGCGACCGACGTCGTAACAGCCGGTGCGAGCGGCGAGCGAGAAGTCCGTCGCCCACTCGCCGGTGAGCGCGAGCAGGCACAGCTCCGGCACCCCCACCCACCGGTGCACGTGGCCCAGGCCCTCGCCCACCAGCCAGCCGAGCTTGGCCACCGAGGACACCGTGCGCAGATGCTGGCCGACGAGGGAAGCCAGCTCGGGGCCGAAACGCTGCTCGAGCAACGCCACCGACTCCTCCCCCCGAGGGTCGTGCCAGGCGATGATCGGGGCTAGAGGATCGCCGCGGCGGTCGAAGGGGGCACCGCTCTCGGCCAACCCGGCCACCCCCACTGCCTCCACCCCCTCGATCTCCGAGCCCAGACGAGCGAGCACCTCGGCCAGCACCGAGCGCAAGGCGGGGGCGGTCATCTCGGTACTGCCCGCCTCGGTTCTGAACGGTGTCGGCACCGATGCTCGAGCGAGCTCGGCGCCCTGCTCGTCGACCAACAGCGACTTCGTGCGGGTGGTGCCGATGTCGATGCCGAGCAGCAGGCCGCCCTCCCTCATGGTTCTCGGTCTTCGCCCGTCGACCCGCTCCCTCTGCTCTGGCGTCAGGCTGGACCGAGCAGGGCGAGCATCTCGGGCAGGTCGAAGAACACGGCGACGTCCCGGGCCGAGGGGGAACCGAGCCTGGGATCGGCGCCGTGGGCGAGCAGGGCATGCACGGTCGCCTCGGACTTGCGGAACACGGCGGCGCCCAGTGCGGTCTGGCCTCGGTCGTTCCCCCGAGCCGTATCAGCACGGTGGTCGAGGAGCATGCGGACCGTGTCCAGGTGGTCCTGGTAGGCGGCGAGCATCAGCATCGTGTCACCCTTGTCGTTGGTGAGGTTCGGGGGCAGCCCGGCATCGAGAAGCCCGGCAAGCTCAGCCGTCGTCCCTTCCCGGGCGAGGTCGAACGCCGGTGGGCGAAGGCGAGCGTCTCGTCGTCAAGGGACTCGGCCACTGGGCGAAGCGTAGGGCCGGCGGTCGTCACGCCCGCCAGCCCGGCGTGGAAGATCAAGGCACCCGTGGTCCGGGATCCACCCGGCGCCGGATGGGGTGGTCGTCGGCACCTCGACCAGGTGCAGCTCGTTTCCCTCCGGGTCTTCCACCCAGCTCTCGACCAAGCCCCAGGGCATCCGCTCCACAGGCTTCACCACGGTGACGCCTCGCTGGCGGAGCCGCTCCTCTTCGCCGCCGGCGTCGGCGACCTGCAGCCACAGCGTCAGGGCCGCCGACGGCGCCACTGCCCGGACGAGCTCGAGGAAGCCGCCTCCGAGAAACAGGACGACGCCTGCGACGGTTCCGCCCGACCCGTACTCACGGTAGGGGTGCAGCCCGAGCGTGTCCTCGTAAAACGTCCGGAGGGCCTCGAAGTCGCGGCACCGGTAGAGCACCCGGCTCGACAGCACGTCCATCACGTCATCCCTGTGGTGCCGCCGCGTCCCTCGGTCCGCGACCGTCCCGTTCGAGGGGAAGGGAGGACCTCACCGCCGAGCGGCATTGTCGACGTCCCCATGGTCGACCCATGTCACCCACCAGTACCCTCCCCGCCCCGGAACGACGCGCCCCGCCTGTTGATCGCCTCGAGCCTGGGGACCGCGCTCGTGACCTCGACCCAGTGTCGCCTGGCTGACGATCGGCGCTTCGTGAACGACGACATGCCGGTCCCCGAGCGTGTGCTCCCACTCTTCCTCCGAGAAGTCCCTCCCAAGGCCTGGAGGAGACGTCGTATCTCGTGCAGGAGATCCCCGAACGCCTCGGCGGTCGTGACCAGATGGACGGCACGGCGGCGGACCTTGCCGGCTGCGGGTGTGCTCCGGCGTGGCCGACTGCGGCTCCCGACACGCACTCAGCGGGTTGCGGGACAACGGGGTGCGGGCGGCGGCGGCGGAAATCTCCGTGTCAGGAGGGTGTGGGCGGGTAGGACGGGAGGATGGAAGTCCCCGTCAACCCCGTCGTGCATTGGCTCGGCGCTGGCGGGATGGCGATCGGCGCCGCCGTCATCGGGGGTGTGACATTGAAGTCGCGGCGGGAGGACGTGAGCCACGGGATCTTGCACCTGTTCGTGTGCCTCGTCGCCCTTTTCGCCTACGTCGGCTTCATCTTCGACCGTGCCGCCGCTCACGTCGACGGGCGTTCGTTCTTCGTCCCCCACTACGTGTACTGGACCGTCACCGTCCCCCTGATCGTGGTGGCGCTCGCGGTGGTCGCGCTCCCGCCGCTGCAGAACATGGTCGAACGCCGCCTGCGGGCGAGCATCATGGGTGGGCTTGCCGGTACATCGATTTTGTGGGTCAGCGCCGCCCTGTTCCAGGCCTTCGCTCGGACCGAGGCCGAGCGCTGGACCTGGTTCGGGTTGAGCGTGGCCGCCGGGGTGGCGCTGGTGTGGCAGCTGTGGGGTCCGGTGTTACGTCAGGGCGAGATAAAGGGCGGCAAGAACCTCCACGATTACACAGTCCTCGCCGGTTCGTTCACCGCGTTGGTGGTCGCCTACCAGGCCGTCTGGCTCATCGGCGAAGCGGGCCTCAAGGTCATATCCAGCCCGGTTGAGCTCCCCATCCTCCTGGCTCTCGACCTCGCCAGCGACGCCGGGCTCGGCATCCTCAGCGTCATCCTCATCGAGCGCCTCGCCCACGAGGTGAGGCCGAAGCCGGGCGAGACAGCAGTGGCGGCGTCAGCAGGCCGGGTCGCGCCCTGAGCGGGGCCGACACCTCGTTACCACGCCCCCTGCAGGTCGCCTGGGCCCGCGTGTGTCCCCTCGAGAGGTGGGATTGGAGGGCAGGGCCCGGCAGAGCAGGAGGCCGTGAAGCAGTCCCGATCGGCCCCGCGCGACACCCGCAACGAGATCGTGAACCGTGTCAAGGCGGTGTTGCCGATCATGTGGGCTCAGGGGCATGGCACGACATCGGCCTCAGCTCGGCACTCGGCATCCGCTCCGTGCCGCTGCAGGTCCCCTACTGCGTGGCCAAGGCCGGAACCATGGCCCTGTACGAAGGGCTGCGGCTCGAGGAACGGAGGGTGAAGTCCGGCGTGGAAGTCACCAGGATCCTGCCGGTGTCTGTGAACACGCCGTTCTACGATTCAGCCCCGTCCTGGCTCAGCAAGCGCCCGGCCGCCATCCCTCCTGTCTACCATCCGTCCGCGGTCGCCAAAGCGATCGTGTTCGCCGCAGAGAACCCTCGGCGCCACCTCTTCGTCGGGGCGGCCGCCGCGCAGCTGGCGATGCTGCAGTGGCTCAGCCCGGCGCTCACCGATCGCCTGCTGACCGTCGCCGACCAGATCTTCGTCCCGACAGGAGCGAGACCAGGCTGACCGGGGCGAGAGCAACCTGTACGAACCGCGCCCGGGTCAGGGGGCCACGACGGGGACATCGGTTCGGTTCACCCTCCGCCGCAGTCACTGGACCCGCCTCGTCGGCTTCCACCCCGTGCGGCACGAGCGATCGGACTGGTAGCCGCCACAGCACTGGGTTGTCGCATCGCTGCGCCGATGATGCAGCAGCAGGGTCGAGCTCGTCGGCGACTACCAGCTTCCCGGCTCATCCCTCGGCGAACTGCTCGTCGCTTCGTGCCTCGCAACGACAAGCGCAGCACTCCCCGGAGAACCTGAAGGATCTCGTCGAAGGAGACCCGCTGGCGTAGCGCGATGTGCGCGTCCACCGGTCGTCTCGGTACAACGGATCGGAGGCGCGCTCTCACAAGCGCGTTGAAAGAACCTGGCAGTGCATGGGCCGGCGAGACTGGGCAGGATGAGGCGGTGGATCTGACCTCGCTCGTCGACGCCGCCATACCCGGCCCCGGGAGCCGGCTCGACCGAATCTCCAGCGCATCCCAGCGTTTCTTTGCCGAGCTCGCGGCCTCCCGTCCTGGTCGCCCGGTGGCAACGCTCCTCCACGGCAACGAGTGGCTGGGCCATCCGCTCCACCCTGTCGTCATCGTGCTGCCCATCGGCGCCTGGTGCGTCGCCGGTTGGTACGACCTGAGGAGCACGGTGACCGGCGACGGGGCCCACGACCACGCGGCCGACGGAGCGGTGAAGGTCGGCGTCAGCGGTGCCCTGATCGCCGCCGTCAGCGGGCTCGCACAGTACCTGGACACTCGGAACGGCGTCCGCCGGGAAACAACCGTCCATGCCGCCCTGAACACCCTCGGGCTCGCTGTCTATCTCGGCTCCTGGTGCGCACGGGCGCAGGGTCGGCGTTCGCTCGGCAAGAAGCTGTCGGCGCTGGGCCTCGGGGTCGTCATGGTGAGCGGGTACCTCGGCGGCGACATCAGCTACCGCCATGGCGTGGGCGTCCGTCCCCAGGCCCTTCGCTCGCCTGGCCGCCCAGCCTCCGAGACCGAGAGTCGGTCATTGGAGACGGCCGAAGCACGACACGTCTGACCGCAACCCGCTGCACTGGCCGACGGCCACTAACCAGTCGAGTTGCGCCACGGGCAGCCGATACTGGAAGCTGGCACCGACAGCCGTAGTCCGCTCAGAAGAACCGGCGGCGGCGGGCGCGCGGGTAAGGGCGGTCGATCTCATCGACCACCACCCGATCGTCATAGGCGCTGTCCGACATGAGTCGCCGTGGTGGTCGGCGTCTGTAGTAGATACGCCCGCGTTCGCTGACGAGCGCCACCACCAAGGCGGCTCCGAGGATCGACAGCACCCATGTCCAGCCCTGCGTCAAGCGAGGTCCCAGCAGGAGCCTGCCGACGAATCCCCCGATGAGTGCACCGGCGACGCCAGCACCCATCGTCCCGAGCAGTCCGAGCGGTGTCGGACCGGGGATGAGGAGACGGCCGATGGCGCCAACTATCAAGCCGAAGATCGCAAGGACGATGAGGAAGCCCACCAGCGACTCCGCGCCCATGCCTCTACTGGTTCCCCCGCCTCTCACGGAGCAAACGTCAGGACTCGCCCTGGCCCTATCCCCGGAAGGCTTCGCCGCCATCGCCACCTTGCGCGACCCCGGCTGCACCGGACGACGGAACGGCCGGTGCCCCAACAACGCCAAGCAAAGGAGGGCTTCGAGCCCCTCGAGGTGCCGATCGGGGGCACTCCGGTGACGGCAATCCCCTCACTCCGCAACAGCCGGCGGGTAGACCCAGCGGCAAGGCGATCGCTGAACGCGGGGTGTGCGCGTGGGCGAACGGCTACGGCACCACGGTCGAGACGGCGAGCCCAGGCGTGGAGGCGAGCCGCAAGTCGGTAGTCAACAGCGAAGCGCCGAGCTGGCGGGCCATGACGACGTAGACGGCTTCGGCAACAGTGAGGTTCTCACGCATCGACCAGGCCTCACGTAACAGGGGTCGGACCTGAACCCGTCGGAGCGGCGCCGTGAACAGTCGGTGATGCGCGGCCTCGATGCGAGCCAGGGGATAGCGCGTGTGGATCGCGTCGCGACGGAGCACGGCGGCGACCTCGGCGAAGTACAGCTCCGGCACCCACTCCTCGGCGTCGTGCGGAAGCTTCGCCAGCAGCCGGCGGCCGGCAGGAGTGAGGAGGAGGATCTCGACGCCGGCCGAGGCATCAAGGACGACCGGCGTCGACACCTTCGCAGCGCTCTCGGAGCTCCCTGACGATCTCGGCCGCCTCGGCGTCGACCTCGGTCGGACCATCGGCCTCGAGCAGTTGGAGCCAGTCGGCGCGGGTCATCACGGGCTGATCGTCATGGATCACGACGATCAGCGAGTCGCCGCCAGCGGTGTCCTCGGCTCGGTGGTCCACTATTCAAATCAAAGGTATCTGCGACCGATTGGGACAAGGCCAGCGCTCCCTCGCGGCCGAAGCCAACACCACGGTGACGGCGCTTCGCGTCAAAGAAGAAGTTCTCACCTGCTCCCGTCGGGGCTGGGTCACCAGGCCTTACCCACGGGAGAAACGGTCCAGCGTGGGGAGTGAGGTGTGTCTGAGTTAACCGCGGAGATCGCCGTGGAAATGAACCAAGTC
>JADDQY010000130.1 GCA_016781135.1 Actinomycetota bacterium | reverse complement strand
CAACGGGCCCGGTGACCGGCTAGGCGGAGGCGGTCATGCCCATGCCGTTCGCCGGCGCCCGCTGGGCCGCCTCGGCCCGGTCGGTGGCCTCGGTGGCGACGCTGCCGGCGGCGTCGAGCTCCACCTCCAGCGCCGCCAGCCGCTGCTCGGCCTCGGCCGCCCGGGCCTCGGCGTCGGCCAGGTCGCGCGCCAGGTCCTCCATGGCCGCCGCGTCTCGCTGGCGCCGCCGCTGCAGCTTCTCCACGGCCTCGGCCACGGCGGCGAGGAGGCGGTCGACCTGCTCGCGGTCGTAGCCCCACAGACGTCCCCCGAAACCGGGATCGCGCAGGTCGTCCAGGGTCATCCGCACGCCGCGGATGGTACCGGGCTCCTCAGCCTTGACCGCGGGCATCGAAGGTCGCGGTCAGGCGGCGGGCGGCTCGAGCCTCGTCGACCCGGGCCACGGGGGTGCCCCGGGGCGCGTGCCGGTCCTCGGGCGAGGCGGTGGCGGCGATGTCGATCAGGGCCTGGGCCAGGGCGGCGACGGTCTGGGGGCTCTCGGTCTCGGTGGGCTCGATCATGAGGGCCTCGTCGACCACCAGGGGGAACGAGACGGTCGGGGCGTGGAAGCCGTGCTCGAGCAGCCGCTTGGCGACGTCGGTCGCCCGCACCCCGTGGGTCCGGCGCAAGCCGGCGGCCGACACCACGCACTCGTGCATGCACGGCCGGTCGTAGGGGATCTCGTAGTGACCCCGCAGGCGCTGGCGCAGCCAGTTGGCGTTGAGCACGGCGGCCTCGGCCACCCGTCGCAACCCGTCACCTCCGGTGGCCAGCACATACGCGTAGGCCCGAGCCAGCGCCAGGGTGTTGCCGTGCCAACCGTGCACCCGCCCGATCGAGCGCGACGGGGTTTGCCAGTGGTAGCGGCCGTGACTGAGGACGGGGAGGGGGCCGGGGAGGTACTCGGCCAGGGCCTCGGTGACCGCCACCGGCCCGGCACCGGGGCCGCCCCCGCCGTGAGGCACGGCAAAGGTCTTGTGGAGGTTCAGGTGCACGATGTCGAAGCCCATGTCGCCCGGACGGGTGACACCGAGGATGGCGTTGAGGTTGGCGCCGTCGTAGTAGACGAGGCCTCCGATCTCGTGGACGGCCTGGGCGATCTCGGCGATGTCCTCCTCGAACAGGCCGAGGGTGTTGGGGTTGGTGAGCATGATCCCGGCCACCTCGTCGTCGAGCAGGCGGCGCAGCGCCCCCATGTCGACACAGCCCCGGTGGTCGCTCGGCACCGTCACCGTCCGGTAGCCGCCGAGGGTGACCGAAGCCGGGTTGGTGCCGTGGGCGGAGTCGGGGATGAGCACCTTGGTCCGCACCGCGCCGGAGCCGCCGACGTGGGCGTGGTGGGCCCGCATGATCAGCAAGCCGGTGAGCTCACCGGCGGCCCCGGCGGGAGGCTGCAGGGACACGGCGGACATGCCGGTGATCTCGGCCAGGGAGGTACCGAGGCCCACCAGCAGCTCGAGCCACCCCTGGGTGAGCGCCGCCGGTGCCGCCGGGTGCACCCGGGCCAGCCCGGCAAGGCCGGCGGTGGCGTCAGCCAGCTTGGGGTTGTACTTCATGGTGCACGAGCCGAGCGGGTAGGCGCCGAGGTCGACCGAGTACTGGCGAGAGGTGAGGCGGGTGTGGTGGGCCACCAGGTCTCGTTCGGACAGCTCGGGCAGCGCCACCGGCTCGCTGGCCAGGTGCTCGGGAGGGACCAGCTCGTGGGCCTGCCACGACGGCAGGTCCGAGGAGCGGAACGACCAGGCCCGGCGCCCGGGCGACGACAGCTCGAACACCGTCGGCTCGGCCTGGCGCCCGAGGAGGGGTGCGCTGGCCGCCCGCCCGCCGGGCTGGGGACCGTCGACGGCGCCGCTCACCGCAGCACCTTGGCCAGGGCTTCGCTGTAGGCGTCGATCTCCGATCGGGTCCGGCGCTCGGTGGCGGCCACGAGCAGACCCTCCCCGTAGTCGCCGCCAGTTCCACCCTCGTCTCCGAGCACCACCCCGGCGAGGAACCCGTCGTCGGCGAGGCGTTCGACCACCACTGCCGGCGCCACCGGCAGGCGCACGGCGAACTCCCGAAGCGTCGCCCCCTCCACCAGGGGCTCGACGCCGTCGATGGCCAGCAGCCGCTCCCGGGTGTAGCGGGTGGCCCGGGCACAGCGCAGCGCCAGCTCGCGAAGCCCGGAGGTCCCCAGCCACGCCAGCTGGATGGCGCACGCTACGGCGATGAGCGTCTGGTTGGTGCAGACGTTGGACGACGCCTTCTCCCGGCGGATGTCCTGCTCACGGGTCCGCAGCGTCGACACGTAGGCGGTTCGCCCCCGGGCGTCGAGGGTCTCGCCCACCAGCCTCCCGGGGAGGCGCCGGACGTGCTCGAGGCGACAGGCGAACAACCCCAGATAGGGCCCACCGAACGACAGGGGGGTGCCGAAGGGCTGGCCCTCCCCCACCACCACGTCGGCCCCCCAGGAGCCCGGCGTGCGCACCAGACCGGCGGACACGGGGTCGAAGGCGACCACCAGCAAGGCGCCGAGCTCGTCGGCCGCACGGCGGGCAGCGGCCAGATCCTCCAGGCACCCCAGGTAGTTCGGGTGCTGGACCACCACGGCGGCGGGCGCCGGAGCGGGTGGCGTCTTCCAGGAGGTGGTGCCTCCGACCAGGGGCGCCGACGTGAGGTCGAGGCCAGTGCCGGCGGCGAAGGTGGCCAGGGTGGCCCGCCAGTGGGGGTGCACCCCAGTGCTCACCCAGGCGCTGCCGCGGCCGGTCACCGCCGCCGCCAGGTTGGCCGCCTCCACGGAGGCGCTGGCGCCGTCGTAGAGGGAGGCGTTGGCCACGGCCAGACCGCTCAGGCGAGCCACCATGGTCTGGTACTCGAACAGCGCCTGGAGCACCCCCTGGGCGACCTCGGGCTGGTAAGGGGTGTAGGCGGTGACGTACTCCGAGCGCCCGGCCAGGGCCGGTACCACCTGGGGCACCTCGTGGTCGTAGGCCCCGCCTCCGGCGAAGCACACCAGGCCGGCGTCGGGAGCGACCCCCCAGCCGGTGCACGCCACGTTGGCCAACGCCAGCCGCTCCACCTCGGCGAGCACGTCGGGCTCGCCCAGCCCGTCAGGAAGATCGAGGTAGCGCCGGCCACCCGCTTCTCCGGCAGGGCGAGCAACCAGACGCAGCGCCTCGGGCACCACCGAGAACAGCTCGTCGAGCGAGCCCAGACCCAGGAACTCGAGCATGGTCGCCATCTCGGCGTCGGTGTGGGGGACGTAGCCCGGGACCTCGCTCATGCCCTCATCGTGCCCACCGCAGCCCGGGGCAGGAACGGGGGCTTCACCACGACCGCCGAGGTGGGCTTCCCCCGCAGGTCGATCTCCACCGCGTCGCCCACCTCCACCTCGGGATGGGCAAGGCACAAGCCGATGCCCCGTGCGAGGGTGGGCGAGAAGTTGCCGCTGGTGACGTGGCCGACGGTGCGGCCTGCGACCACGAGGGCCTGGCCCTGGCGGGGAGGGCGGCGGCCCTCGAGGAGCAGGCCTCGCAGCCGCCGGCGTGGCCCCCGAGCCCGCTCGGCGGCCAGAGGGGCCTTGCCGGCGAAGTCGTCCTTGTCCCAACCCACCACCCACCCGAGGCCGGCCTGGAGAGGGGTGATGCCCGGCCCGAGCTCGTGGCCGTGGAGAGGCAGGCCGGCCTCCAGGCGCAGGGTGTCCCGGGCCCCGAGGCCGGCCGGGGTGGCTCCGCCTCGGACCAGGGCTCGCCACAGCTCCGGCGCCACCTCGGGCGCCACCGCGATCTCGACGCCGTCCTCGCCGGTGTAGCCGGTGCCGGCGACCACGGCCTTCCCCCCCCCCACCGGCCCCGCAACCTCGGTGACCGCCGAGCGGGCCACGAGAGCGGCCTCGGGCAGCACCGCCGCCAGCACCGTGCGGGCCTGGGGCCCCTGCACGGCGAGGACCGCCCGCTCTGCGGTCACGTCGCTGCCGCCCAGCGCCTCGCGCACGCGAGCCGTGTTGGAGGCGTTGGGCATCACGTCGAAGCGCTCGGGAGCCACCCACCACACGATGACGTCGTCGAGCACCGAGGCGTCGGTGGGGTCGAGGAGGTGGGAGTACTGCGTCCGGCCGGGGGTGATCCGGCGGAGGTCGTTGCTCAAGCCGGTCTGGAGGGCGGGGAAAGCACCGGCGCCGCTGAGCCGGACCGTGCCCAGGTGGCTCACGTCGAACACCGCCGCCCCCGAACGGCAGGCTCGGTGCTCGGCGACGGTGCCGTCGGGGTACGACAGCGGCATCGTCCAGCCTCCGAAGTCGACCATCTTGGCCCCGAGGCGTCGGTGCTCGGCGTCGAGGGGCGAGCAGCGGGTCACGAGCGAGGGTCGGCGGGCGGTTCCAGATTCGCCTCGGTGTGAGGATCGCCTCCTTCGTCCTCGTCGAGGCCGTACTTGGCCAGGAGCGAGCGGTAGTCGCGCTGGTAGACCACCTTCACGTTGACCTCGGGGTGGAGCTCGCGCAGCCGGCGCACCTTGGCGTTCTTCTTGGTCACCAGCTTCTGGCTCAAGGTGGTGAGCTCGATGAAGCAGTCGTGCTCGGGCAGGAAGAAGTCGGGGCTGAACGCCCGGGTCGGGCGGCCATCGGCATCACGCTCGAGCACGAAGGTGTGGGGCTCGTACTCCCATGCCACCCCGTAGAAGTCCAGCAGGCGGGCGAAGTGCCGCTCGGAAGGATGGGCGAAGCGGACGCCCACGGGGATGACGACCCGGCTACCAGGCCACCGAGGCCGGTCCTTCGCCGACCCCGCCCGCAGTCGCCGGCGCCGTTGGAGCGGCGCGGTCGGGCGTGGGCAGCTCGAGGATCGCGGCGTCGACCTCGTTCTTGACACCGGCCAGGGGCACGATGTTGAGCACGCCCTGGCCTTTGCGGAGCAAGTCGATGATCTCCTCGCCGGTGCGCACCAGCACCGAGGTGGCCCCGTTGAGGACGAGGTTGGCGCTGGCGATGTCGCCGCCCACGTGCTCGCGCAGGTACTCGATCGCCTTGCGGGCCGACCGCAGCGACACGCCGGCGTCGAGCAGGTTCTTGATGACCTTGAGCTCGAGGAGGTCGCCGTAGGAGTAGCGGCGCTGGGAGCCGCTCCCCCGAGCGTCGCTGATCGACGGGCGCAGCAAGTTGGTGCGGGCCCAGTAGTCGAGCTGGCGGTAGCTGATGCCGACGATCGCGCATACCTGCGGACCTCGGTACCCCTCGTCGACCATCCCGGCCCCTCTCCTACCCGCTCCAGCACTGAGGAAATTACGCCGGTGTCACTCTAACCCAGCCCCGAGCGACGTCAAGGACCGCCGGTGGCCACGCGGGCTGCGTCGGAGACGGACGCCGGCGCCCGGCACCGCCGAGGGCGGCGTCAGCTGGAGAAGTCCTCGGGGTTGACCTGCTCGATGAACTGGCGGAACTCGTCGACGATCTGCTCTTGCTCCTCGGGGCGCCCCTCGAGGGCGGGGGCGCCGGCGTCGTCGAGGACCTCATCGCTGGCAAAGATGGCGGCATCGACTCGAACGGCCAGGGCGATGGCATCGGAGGGCCGGCTCGACACCCGGTGCACGGCGCCGCCGAGGGCGAGCTCGACTTCGGCATAGAACGTGCTCTCGCGCAGCTCGGTCAACACGATCCGCTGGACCGAGGCGCCGAGGGCGCGCAGCAGATCTCGCATCAGGTCATGGGTCATGGGACGGGGGGTGGTCACGCCCTCGAGGGCCAGGGCGATGGCCTTAGCCTCCTCGGGGCCGATGTAGATCGGCAGCACCCGGCCGCCCCCCTGCTCCCGGAGCAGGACGACAGGGGCGTTGGCGGGCAGCTCCAAGCGGACACCGAGGAGCTCCATCTGGACCACCAACGCACCCTACCGTCTTGGCCCCCGACCGCACGCTGCCACCTCACCGTTGGTGCCGTAGAGCTGGCGGACGTGGGCGTCGGGGTCGGCCTGCAAGGCATCGAGGTCGCCCACCGCCAGCAGGTCGAGGTTGCGGTAGCGGCCGTCGTAGCCGAGGCCGTAGCCGATCACGAACTGGTCGCCGACCTCGATGCCCACCCAGCGCAGGGGCACGGGGACGAGCCGGCGCTCCCGGCGGTCCACCAGAGCGCAGACGTCGAGCGACGTCGGGCCCCGGTGGGCGAGCTCGCCCAGCAGCCAGGCCAAAGTGAGCCCGGTGTCGACCACGTCGTGGACCACGACCACCCGCTGGCCGGCGACGTCGACCTCGAGGTCCTTGACCAGGCGCACCCGGTTCGAGCCGTGTCCGTAGGACGACAGCGCCAGGAAGTCGATCGACAGCTCGATCGGCATGGCCCGGACGAGGTCGGCCAGGAAGATGAGGCTGCCGTCGAGCACGGCGACCAGCACCACCCCGTCCCCGCACGCCGCCACCACCTCGCTGCCGAGCAGCGCGATCCGGCGCTGCAGCTCGGCGCCGGCCAGCAGCACCCGGGCGCTCAGCGCGCCCACCCGATCAGCTTCGTGGGCGCCCCTTGGTCTCGTGGGGGACGACCTCACCAACGCTGCGCAACGCCCGGTGCAGCAGGGCCTGACGCAGGCCGGCTCCCAGCTCGGCCAGCTCGGCCAGGGTCTCCATCGCCTGGTGACGCGCCGCCGGGTTGCGCTGCTTCATCAGCGGGAGGATCACCTGCTCGTAGAACCCGGCCTCCCGCTCGACGGCGTTCTTGTACATCCGCAGGTGGCGAGGCTCTACGCCGTGGCGGGCGAAGCCGGCCACCCAGCGGGCGACGTTCAACGCGTCGCCGTCGTAGTACAGCTGGCCCCCGACCGATCCGCCCACGAGCAGGCCGTGGCGCTCCAGCTGGGCCAGGTCGGAGGGGCTCAGGCCGCTGGCCCGGGCCAGCTCGTCGCGGGTGAAGGTGGCGGTGGACCGCTCGTCCTTGACGGGCGCCGCTCGTGGCTGCGGGGCCGTGGGCTCGGCGGAGGGCTGAGGTGCGGGGGGCGGCGAGCCCTCGGCCACCGGCGCCGGCGGCTCGGGCGGAGGTTCGGACACGCCCTCGACCATGGCGTCGTCGCCCTCGGCTTCGAGCCGTCCCTTGATGACCTTGAGGGGCAGGAAGTTCTCCCGCTGCTGGCGCAGGATCCATCGCAGGCGGTCGACGTCGGCTTGGTAGAACTTGCGGTACCCCGACGCCGTACGCTCGGGGTCGAGCAAGCCCTGGCTCTCCAGGAACCGGATCTTGGAGATGGTCACATCGGGGAACTCGTCTTTGAGCAGATCGAGCATCTCCCCGATCGACAGCGACTCGGACCCCGGCACGGTCTCGCTCACTCGGCCTCCGCCGATCCCGGCGTGGCCAGGAACACCAGCTTGAACCGGCCGATCTGGACCTCGTCACCGTTGGCGATCACCGCTTCCTCGATGCGCTCGCGGTTGAGGTAGGTCCCGTTGAGCGAGCCGGCGTCGCGTAGCAGGTAGCCGTTCGCTCCACGGACGAGCTCGGCGTGGCGGCGGGACACGGTCACGTCGTCGAGAAAGATGTCGCTGTCGGGATGGCGCCCGGCGGACACCACCGGCCGGTCGAGCAGGAACTTCGAGCCCGCGCCGGGCCCCCGCTTCACCACGAGCATGCCCGTGTCCTCGGGCAGGTCGTCGACCGCCACCGACACCTCGTCGGTGGCCGGTCCCGTCTCGGGCTCGACCGGCGCCAGCGTGATCGTGTGGTCTTGGCCTCGCACGTCGAGCACCGCCCCGCACGAGGAGCAGAAGTTGGCGTTGTCGGGGTTGGCGTGCCCACACTGCTTGCAAAAGACGTCCACCTGGGCTCCTTGCGGACCTGAGAGCTCAGCCCCCGATGAGCCCCCGGTAGCCGGGAGCATCGAGGAGCCGGTCGAGCTCGGGGGGGTCAGCGGGGTCGATGACGCAGATCCATCCTGCGCCGTAGGGGTCGTCGTTGAGCCGCTCGGGCGCGTCGCCCAGCTCGTCGTTCACCTCGGTCACCGTCCCGGTGACCGGGGCGTAGACCTCCGAGACCGACTTGGTCGACTCGACCTCGGCGAGGGACGAGCCCGCGGTCACCGCGGTCCCGACCGACGGCACCTGGACGAACACGATGTCGCCGAGAGCGTCCTGGGCGTAGTCGGTGATGCCCATCCGGACCTGCCCCGCCTCGACCCGGACCCACTCGTGGTCCGGCGAGTAGCGCAGGTCGTCGGGGACGTCCACGGCCGGGACGATACCGGACCCATGGGGACTAGCCGACCATGGCGGCGATGCGGGCCACGTACTGCTCGACGCGCTGGGTTGCTCGGGCATCGCTCTTGGCCTCGGCCCAGACGTGGGTGACGGGCTCTTCGGGGTCGGGCAGGGCGAGCACCCACCCGTCGTCGAAGAGCACCTTCACCCCGTCGAGTAGGACCAGCGGTCGCCGGACCTCCTCCACCAGGGTCCGCATCACCGCCCCCTTCTGCTCCCAGGGAGTGCGCACCGTCTGGTGGTGCACATGGGTGGGACCGAGGGAGGCCACGATCTTGGACAGCCGGGTCCCGGTCCGGGCCAGGAGCTCGAGCATCTTGGCGAATGCGGCCACCGCGTCGAACGCAGGCAGGAACTCGGGGAAGATGAACCCCCCGTCGAGGCTGGCGGCCAGGGCGACGTCGCCCGAAGAGGCACTGGCCATGAGCGCCGATGTGGCCACCTTGGTCCACACCACCTGGGCGCCGAGCTCGGAGGCCATGCGCTCGGCCTCGGAGGTGGCCGTGAGCGGCAAGGCGATGCGACACCCGGGCTCGGCGGTGGATGACACCAGCTGCACGAAGCTGAGCAGGGCTTCGAGATCAGTGAGGACGTGGCCCTCGTCGTCGATGAAGGTGACGTGTTCGCCGTCGGGATCGATGACCGCCCCGAGGTGGGACCCCGACGAGCGCACCAGCGCTCCCACGCTGCCCGCCTCGGTGGCGCGGTCGAAGGCGCTGGCCCCCGGGGTGGAGGCGTAGGGGTTGACGGCGAGGACCTCGGCTCCGAGCTTGGCCAACACGTTGGGCATCACGAACGCGGTGGTGCCGTAGGCGTAGTCGACCACGACCTTGAACCCGGCGCCCTGTACCGCTGCGACGTCGACCGCGGTCATGAGCGATGCGGTGTAGAACTCGATGGACCGGGGCGGGAAGTAGATGTCGCCGATGTCGCCGGGGAACACCCGCCGAAAGTCCTCGCGGTAGTAGAGGCGCTCGATCTTGCGGGAGAGGTCGGTGCCGGCGTCGATGCCGTCGTCGTCCAAGAAGCGTAGGACCACCGACTGTGGGTCTCCGGCCACCAGTCGGACGGTGATGCCGCCCTGGGACTCCTGGGAGCGCACCTGGAAGCGGGTCACCGGCACCGAGGCCACCTCGAGGTCCTCGACGTTGACCCCGCCCGCGTTCAGTCCGGCCATCACCGCTCGCTTCAGCATGCGAGCGGCCCGGCTCGAGTCACGCGATGTCGTGACCGTTGAGCCCTTCTTGAGGGTCGAGGCGTAGGCCATCGCCACCCGGGTGGCCAGCTCAGGGGTGATGTCGACGTTGGCCAGACCGGCGACGCCGTGCCTCCCGAAGAGGTTGCGGGCACCGCGGCTCTCCCACACCAGCGAGGAGTTGATCACCGCCCCGGCTTCGACCGTCTTGAACGGGTAGACCTTCACCCCGGCGGTGAGCACCGCCTGCTCGCCGACGAAGCACTCGTCGCCGAGCACGACGCCGTCCTCGCAGCGCGCCCCGGCCCGCAGGTCGCTGGACTGGCCGATCACCGTGCCCCGGGCCCGCACGCCGTTGCCGACGTAGGCGTTGTCGTGGATCACGACCCGTTCGAGGTCGGCCTCGGCCCGGACCATGACGTTGGAGCCGAGCACCGTGTACTCGCCCAGGCGGGCGCCCGCCTCCACCCGGGCGTTGTCGCCCACCACCGCCCGGCCCACCACCACCGCCGCCGGATCGACCTCGGCCCCCTCTCCCAGCCAGACCCCGCCGTCGAGACGGAAGCCCGGCACCTCGACGCTGACCTTGCCGCCGAGCACGTCGGCGTGGGCTCGCATGTAGGCCTCGAGCGTGCCCACGTCTTCCCAGTAGCCCTCGCAGACGTGGCCGTAGACGGGCTTGTGTCGCTCCAACAGCGCGGGGAAGACCTCGCCCGAGAAGTCGACGGGGCGACCGGGGGGGATGAAGTCGAAGATCTCGGGCTCGAGCACGAAGATGCCGTTGTTCACCGTGTCGGAGAACACCTGCCCCCAGGTCGGCTTCTCCAGGAAGCGCTCCACCGAGCCGTCCTCCCCGGTGATGACGATGCCGAACTCGAGGGGGTTCTCCACCGCGGTCAGGCCGATGGTGGCGAGCGCCCCCCGCCGGTCGTGGACCTCGACCACCTGGGAGAGATCGATGTCGGTGAGGACGTCACCGGAGATGACGAGAAACCGCTCGTCCAGCTCGTCCATGGCGTTTCGCACCGAGCCGGCGGTGCCGAGCGGGGTCTCCTCGGTGGCGTAGACCATCCGCACCCCGAACTCGGACCCGTCCCCGAAGTAGGTGCGGATGTGGTTGGCCAGGAACGCCACGGTGACCACGATGTCGTCGAACCCGTGGCGCTGGAGCAACAGCACGATGTGCTCCATCATCGGCCGGTTGACCAGCGGCATCATCGGCTTGGGCTGGTTCGAGGTGAGCGGGCGCAAACGGGTGCCCTCGCCCCCGGCCATGATCACCGCCTTCATCGCTTGGAACCTAGTCCGATGCCGTGCGAGCCTGGAGCGCCCGCCGGGCCAGGGGCACGTATCCGGCGAGGGATACGTAGCCGAGCACCAGACCGGGGACCACGAACATCCACGCCAGCACCTCGGCGGCCTCGGCCCACGACAACGTGGAGGCCGACGCCAGGAACAGCGGGAACGACGCGAGCAGGCAGAACGTGCCGGCCTTGCCCACGAGGGTGACGTCGATGCGACGGGCCCCCATCGCCGCCAGCGCCAGCGCGCCCGCCGCCACCAGGCCCTCCCGTAGCAGCGTGAGGATGGCCACGACGATGGGCACCGAGCCGTCGATCAGGATGCTGACCACGCCCACGGCCAGCAGCAGGCGATCGGCGACGGGGTCGAGGAACCTGCCGACCTCGGTGACCTGGTCGTAGCGACGGGCCACGAAGCCGTCGACCCAGTCGGTGGAGCCGAGCACCCCGAGCAGGGCAGCCGCCGCCGCCCGGTTGTCCCGGGCGAACAGGAGCCACACGAAGACGGGGATGGCGAACAAGCGGGCGATGCTGATGAGGTTGGGGACGGTCAGGATCCGCTCCTCCCCCGCGCGCCGGCGAGCTCGGGGTCGAGGCTCTCCCACCGCTGCCACCTGCTCATCCTAAGAGAGGGCGCCGCCCAGGAGCACGGACTTGGTGGCCCTCGCCGGCGAGCCGTCGGCACCGCCCCGCCTGGCGGGCTGGCCCCCCGAGCCGCGGGAAAGGCGGCCTCTACCCGGCGCACACCTCGTCGGCAGGGACGGGCGGGAGGGGCTCGACGAGGGCGGGGCCGTCGTTGGCGACGGTGTTGACCAAGGGACGCACCAACCTCGGCGCCAGCGAGGCCTCGGGTGCGGGAACCAACAGGCGCTGGAGCAGCTCGAAGTCGTCGTTGTCGGGGTCCAGCCACCGAGCCCAGGCTGGCGCGGGCAGGATCGCGGGCATGCGGGCGTGGATGGGGGCCACCGTCTCGTTGGCGGCGGTGGTGATGATCGTGCACGAGACGATGCGCTCGCCCCTCCCCCCGTCGCCCGTCCCCCCCTCGGCCCGCCACGACTCCCACAGCCCGGCAAAGGCCAGTGGCTTCCCGTCACCGGCGGCGACGTACCAGGGCTGCTTGGGTGCTCCCGCGGCAAGCACCTGCCACTCATAGAAGCCGTCGGCCGGCACCAGGCACCGCCGGCGGGCGAAGGCCCGGCGGAACGCCACCCGGTCGAGGAGCGTCTCGGCCCGGGCGTTGATCAGGCGGCTGCCCACCGCCAGGCTGTCGGCCCACCCCGGAACCAGACCCCAGCGCAGGGCGCCGATCGTCGTCTCTCCACCGGCGACGGCGACCGCGTACACGTCCTCGGTCGGAGCCACGTTGTAGCGAGGACCGAGGTCGTTGGCGACCACCCGATCGACGGCGAAGAACCGGGCCAGCTCAGCGATCGGCGTGATCGACGTGTACCGCCCGCACACCGGAGCAACGGTACCGCCGGTCGGAGGCCCTTCCATCGGTCCGGGGGCATCGTGCGTGTCCCTCGCCCTACGCTTGGCAACCGTGAGCGAACCGACCCCGAGTGCCTCCGAGGCGGCGGAGGAGCTGGCCCGCCTGCTCGGCGCCGGTGGCCAGGAGAACGCCCGGACCGACACCCCCCCGGGGCCACCACTGCCCGACCCCGGTCCAGGACGGACCATCGGCAGGGCGAGATGGCGCTGCGAGCACTGCGGATGGGAGGTCGAGGCCTGGGTTCGCCCCGAGTGCGCCCGGTGCTACACGATGTCCACCCAAGCAGTCGCTTGGGTCGAGCCATGAACGAGGGGACGATGAGCGAGCAGGATCGCTACTACCGCTGGGCCGGCTTCTTGTTGCGCCACCCCGCCGGCGACCGCGAGGGTGCCGAGATCCTGAAGGCCAGGGAATGGGTGGCGGCGCCGAAAGAGGCGATCAGTGACATCTCCGAGCTCTCCGAGGACCATCCACCGGGCGGGTGGTGCGCCCGATTGAGCCCCGGTGAGGCCAAGCGCATGGCAGCGGGGTTCGGCGTCGAGCTGTGACTCCAGCGGCCACACCCGGCGGCGGATGCCGCCGCGGCCCGGGGCGAAGCGTCCAGCGGAGGGCGCCGGTCAGAAAGTGAGGCCGTCGTCGACGGCGCTGGCCACCAGCTGCTCGAACACGAGGGCCACGTCGACCTCCTTGGTCTCGCCGTCCGCCGCCTCGCTGTCCATCGCCACCGCCAGCTGGCCGACCCCCGACAACGCCACCTGGAGCAGGGCGGCCAGCGAGCACAGCAGGTTGGCGGCGCGCTCGGTGTGGGCCACGGTCGGGCGAAGGCCGTCGTAGAGCTCGGCGAGCGCTGAGCGCAAGCTGATGCGCAACAACGCCGGGTCCTGGCCAGCGGACAGGTAGGCGGTCACCAGTTCCCGTGCCAGCGACGCCGCCTCGGCGGCGGCCGGCGAACGGGGGTCGAGGGCGGGCACCAGCGGGTCGGGTTGAGCCATCGACGAGAGTCTTGCCCACCTCGGCACCCGGGTAGAGCCGGCCCATGAGCCAGATCGGGTACTTCTTGTCCAGCGAGGAGCACGGGC
Source organism: Actinomycetota bacterium (assembly GCA_016781135.1). GTDB lineage: Bacteria > Actinomycetota > Acidimicrobiia > Acidimicrobiales > CADCSY01 > JADDRA01. The sequence continues at coordinate 7,063 of JADDQY010000130.1, read as the reverse complement.
CGGCTGAGCTGGTGTCCTTCGCGGGCCAGGCCGAGGAGGCCGGGTTCGCGTCGGCGTGGATCTCGGATCACTTCCACCCCTGGAACGACGATCAGGGCCAGGCGTCGTTCGTCTGGTCGGTCATCGGCGGCATCGCCGCCACCACCCGGCTGCGGATCACCACCGCCGTCACCTGCCCCACCATCCGGATCCACCCGGCGATCATCGCTCACGCCGCCGCCACCACAGCGATGATGATGCCGGGTCGCTTCCAGCTCGGCCTCGGCTCGGGGGAGAACCTCAACGAGCACATCCTCGGTGACCACTGGCCCCCGACCCACATCCGCCTCGAGATGCTCGAAGAGGCGGTGGCGATCATGCGCCAGCTCTGGCGGGGGCGGATCACCAACCATGTCGGCACGCACTACCGGGTGGAGAACGCCAGGCTCTACTCCCTACCCGAGCAGCCCCCGCCCGTGCTGATGTCGGCGTTCGGCCCCAAAGCCACCGCCGTGGCCGCCCGGATCGCTGACGGGTTCATCAGCACAGCACCCGACGCTTCCGGCATCGAGCGCTACCGCTCGGAGGGAGGCACCGGCCCGGCGCAGGCGGGCATGAAGGTGTGCTGGGCGGCTGACGAAGCCACTGCTCGCAGGACGGCGTTCGAGCTGTGGGCCAACAGCGGGGTGCCCGGTGAGCTCACCCAGGAGCTGCCCATGCCTGCCCACTTCGAACAGGCCTCACAGCTGGTGACCGAGGACCAGGTCGCCGAGGTGATCGTCTGCGGGCCCGACCCCGAGCGTCACGTCGAGATGATCGAGAAGTACTTCGACGCCGGCTTCGACGAGGTCTACGTCAGCCAGGTGGGCAAGGACCAGGCCGGCTTCTTCGAGTTCTACCGCAAGGAGCTGGCTCCTCGCCTCTCGTAGCCGGCGGCCGCGGCGGTGACGGGGCGCCACGGCGCCCCGTCACCGGCCACCGGCGTCAGACCTCGCCGCGCCAGGCGCCGGTCTCGACGCCCCGGCCCTCGATGAAGTCCTTGAAGCGCTCGAGGTCACCCTTGACCCGACGATCGACCACGCCGAGCGCATCCCCTGCTTTCTCGGCCAAGCCCTCGGGGGCGAAGTCCATCTCGACCGTGACCCGGGTGGTGCCGGAGTCGACGGGCTCGAACATCACCACGCCACCCTGGTCGGGTCCGTCGACCGCTCGCCAGGCGATCCGCTTGTCGGGCACCTGCTCGGTGATCTCGGCGTCGAACTCGCGGTCCATACCGGCGATCTCGGTGACCCAGTGCGTCCGGGTGGCGGTGACCTGGCGGACCTCCTCCACGCCTTCCATGAACTTCGGGAACTCCTCGAATTGCGTCCACTGGTCGTAGGCCGTCCGGATCGGGACGTTCACCTCGATGGACTGCTGCACGGTGCTCATGGCTCTCCTCCTCTTGAGGGGGTAGTCCGCTCGCCCGTACCCATTTGCCGGCGGCGCCAAGACCACCTCAGGAGGCTGAGCCGTCGACGTCAGTCGACCGGGAGGCGAGCGATCAGCTCCGCCTTCTTCTCCTCGAAGTCTTCATAGCTGATGGCCTTGGCCTCGAACTGCCGGTGGATGCGTTCGATGGCGGCCAGCAGCTCGGGCGCGGACAGCTCCTGACCGTCATCGCCCGACGAAACCTCGAATCCGGAACCACCGGGGAACCCCGGCGAGTCGGCGAGGCGCTCCTGGCGCTCCGCTCTCTTCGCCGCGGCCTTGGCCTTCTTGGCCCGGTCACGCTGCAGTTTGGCGAAGCTGGTTCGTTGCGCACCCATGCGAGCTCCTTTCAACGCGAGAGAGCCGCCGGACGAACACCCGGCGGCTCTCGGGATCACCGGGGATCAGACAACCCGGACGTTCTGGGCCTCCTCGCCCTTGCGGCCGGGTGCGACGTCGAACTCGACGCGCTGGCCTTCTTCCAGCGACCGGTAGCCGCTGCCCTGGATGTTGGAGTAGTGGACGAAGACATCGTCGCCCTGCTCACGCGAGATGAAGCCGTAGCCCTTTTCGGAGTTGAAGAACTTCACGGTTCCTGTTGCCAACGCATTCTCTTCTCTTCACTGCGAGCAAGTCCCACTGACTCCCTCGTCCTTGACACCTTAGGGTAAACGACCACCGATCGCTCATGCGCCGCCTCGCTGGTCTGTGGGGAACGCCCGGTGTGCCGAGGGTGGTCGGCGACACCGGCGCTGGCACGAGCGGGCGGGATCGCCGATGCTTGCCGGTGTGGGCACCCGAGGCGATGACTACGACCTCCGCTTCGCCGAGACAGCCGCCGCCGGGCTCGACGTCCACGGCGAGGCCGACTTCGTGCACGCTCTCGGTCCCGCGTCGGTGCTCGACGCCGGGTGCGGTACCGGGCGAGTGGCCATCGAGCTGGCTCGCCGCGGCATCGAGGTGGTGGGGATCGACGTCGATGCGGAGATGCTGGCCCGGGCCCGGGCCAAGGCGCCCGAGCTCGACTGGCGCCTGGGCGACCTGGCCGCCGTCGAGCTCCAGGAGGGCTCCTTCGACGCGGCCGTCCTCGCCGGCAACGTCATGATCTTCGTCACCCCCGGGACGGAGGCGGCGGTCGTGGCCAACGTGGCTTCGGCGCTGGCCTCGGGCGGCTCCTTGGTCGCCGGCTTCCAGCTCCGGGACGATCGCATCTCGGTTGGTGACTACGACCGGTACTGCCGAGCCGCCGGCTTGGTCCTGGCCGAGCGCTGGTCGACGTGGGACCGCCGTCCCTGGTCACCCGAGGACGACTACGTCGTCTCGGTGCACCGACGCTCTGCCTGACGGTTCCCGTTCTTTCTTCGGTGAGCGCAACCAGCTGGGCCCCACAGCCCGGCCTACGGGCTGGGCGGGCGCGGCTCCTCAGGTCGCCGGCGGAGGGGCCAGCACCAGGCAGCCGTTGTGTCCCCCGAAGGCGAACGAGGTCGACAGCACCGGCCCGGGCGGGACGGTGCGCCACCCGCCGGACACGACATCGAGGTCGATGCGAGGATCGGGCCTGCGATGCCCGGCGGTGGGTGGGATGACGCCACGATCGATGGTGAGCGCCGCCGCCGCCGCTTCGAGAGCACCGGCGGCACCGAAGGCATGGCCGAGCACCCCCTTGATCGAGGTCACCGGAGGTCCGGGGCCGCCGAACAGCGTGGTCAGGGCGGTGGCCTCGGCGGCGTCGTTCAGCGGTGTCGACGTGCCGTGGGCGTTCACGTGGGCGATGTCGGTGGGGAGGAGCCCGGCGTCGTCGAGGGCCAGGCGCATGCACGCCAGCGCTCCGGCCCCTGCCTCGGCCGGCGCGGTGAGGTGGTGGGCGTCGGCGTTGCTCCCCGAGCCGAGGATCACGGCGTAGACGTGAGCACCCCGGGCCCGGGCCGAGGCCAGCTCCTCGAGCACGAGCATGGCCGCTCCCTCGGAAGCCACGAAGCCGTCACGGTCGACGTCGAAAGGTTGGGAGAAACCCCGGGGCGACAGCGCCGTCATGTTGGCGAAGCCGGCCATGCCCACCGGCGTCGGGTGGCCCTCGCTCGCCCCCGCCAGCACGATGTCGCAGCGACCAGCCTCGACCCAACGGGCCCCGGCGGCCACGCCGTGGGTGCCGGCGGCACAGGCGGTGGTGATCGTCTCGCAGGGCCCGGTCCAGCCCAAGCGCAGCGACACCGCCGCCGAGGCGGCGTTGGGCATCAACATCGGGATCAGGAACGGCGACACCCGGCCGGGCCCCCGCTCCTGCAGGACCCGGAGCTGCTGGTCGTAGCTGGCCAGTCCGCCCACACCAGTGGCCACCAGCACGCCGGAGCGAGCAGGGTCGAGGCTGCCACCCGCCACCCCGTCGTCTTCCAGCGAGGCGTCCTCGAGCGCCATGGCGGCGGCGGCCACCGCCAGCTGGGTGAAGCGGTCCACTCGGCGCAGGTCCTTGGGCCCGAACCACCGGCTGGGGTCGAAGGCATCGATCCGCAGCGGCTGCGAGCGGGGGCCGGGCTCGGTGCCCAGCCCCTCCCAGAACTCCTCGACGCCGACGCCACAGGGAGCCACCACGCCGAGACCGGTGATGGCGGCGACCCTCGACGACATGCCCCCCGAGCGTAGGGGGACGGGGTGGCGCGCCGTCAGCACCAGTCCCGTTGGCAGACCTAGGATTTCCTCCATGGTGAGTGGGTTCAGCCGCCGGCAGGTCGAGCGGATCTCCCACACCCTGGCCGTGCTCGGCGAGCCTCACCGCCTGCAGATGCTGCGATGGCTCCGGCGCGGCCCCCGCACGGCCGGGTTCCTGGCCCACGCCATCGGCGTCTCGCCGTCCCTCGCCTCCCATCACCTCTCGGTGCTGGTGGAGTCGGGGTTGGTCACCCGGCGCCAGGTGGGCACCTTTGTCTGCTACTCCGCCGACCGGACCAAGGTCAGGGCTCTCCACCGAGAGCTGGGCCGGCTGGCCGGCGCCCTGCTTCCCGAGGACGAGGACAGCGAGGCCTCGGCCCCCTGCTGAGACGCCCCGAGCACGACCGGCTCGGTGGAGCGAAGCGAGCGCAGCGAGCGAGTGCGACCGACCGGCTCAGGCTGGTGATCGCAACAGGTTGAGGGCGAGCACCAAGATGACCCCCCAGGCGATGACCCACGCCGTCGCCCCTACGATGAGCGCGATCAGACAACCCTGAGGCAGCCCCCGGGCCTCGGGGATCCTGGGGAACGCGCCGCTGCTGGTCGAGCGCGGCGGGGTGCGGTAGGGCTCGCTCGACGGTCCTCCGAGCAGGCCCGCTGACGTCAGCCCGTAGTACAGCGCCACGACCATGAGCACGCACAGCGGTATCAGGATCAGGTAGATCATCCCAGACGGCTCCTCGCGGCGGACACCACGGCGTGCCCCCGGCGCAGCCTACCGGTGCCCCAGGACCCACTCCCGGTCGCCTCGGTGCCGCCGCCGTCCCCATGTACGGACCGCGCGCCCACGGTCCTGGAACAGCCTCCTAGGCTGGGCTCGTGCTCCTCGCTCCGCTCTCCCATCGCTGCCCGCGCCACCGGCCCTCCTGCTGATGAAGGACAGCCGCCGGCCCCTCGTCCTGGTCACGATCGCCTTCCTCGTCGTTGCCGCCCTGGCCCCGGTGGCCGTCGCCGCCGTGGTGGTGTCGTCTCTGTTGTTCCCGCCCCCCCTCGAGAAGCTGCCCGACCCCCGACCTCCCGCAGGGAGCCAGCTCAGCAGGGTCGAGGACGCCAACGGCCGGGAGATCGCCGTCTTTCGGGAGTTCGAACAGCGGCTCCCCCTCGAGCGCGATGACATCCCCGAGGTGCTCAAGCAAGCAGTGGTCTCGGTCGAGGACCAATCCTTCTACACCAACAACGGCCTCGACGTCTCGGGCACGCTTCGGGCACTCATCGCCAACATCCGTGGCCAGGAGATCGTCCAGGGTGGCTCGACCATCACCCAGCAATACGTCAAGAACGCCTACGTGGGCACCGAGCGCACGCTCGAGCGCAAGGTCAAAGAAGCGGTGCTCGCCCGCCAGATCAACCGCTTGGTCGACAAGGACGAGATCCTGTTCAAGTACCTCGACGGCGTCTACCTGGGCGAGGGGGCCATCGGTGTCGGGGCGGCATCACGGTCGTACTTCCGCAAGCCGGTCAACGAGCTGAACCTGTCGGAGGCGGCGCTGTTGGCCGGGTTGATCCCTGCACCCAGTCGCTACGAGCCCCGGGGCAACCCCGACGCCGCCGAAGACCGCCGCTTGCTGGTGCTCGACACCATGCTCGAGCAGGGCTACATCACCGCCGACCAACACGCCGAGGCGACGCCGTTGCGGGTGTGGCTCAACGCCAAGGGCCCGGCCCCCCGGCCCTCGACGGTCGTGTACCCCCCGACCGACCCGGCCGACAACGAGTACCCCTACTTCGTCGACTACGTCCGTCGCTACCTCGAGTCGAAGTACGGCCAGGCCGTCTACGCCGGGGGCTTGGAGATCCGCACGACGTTGAACCCGCGCCTGCAAGAGCTGGCCGACCGGACCGTCGCCAAGGCCCTCGAGGGGACGGTGCCGCCCATCGACATGGCGTTGGTCAGCCTCGAGCCCAAGACCGGCTTCGTGCGGGCGATGGTCGGTGGGCGCGACTTCTCCCTGGAGCAGGGCCAGGTGAACCTGGCGCTCGGCAACTGCGAGCCCGCGCCTCCCGAGGTGCGTGACAAGGTGGACGTGGCCGCCACGTGCTGGAACCCCGACAGCGTCACGGTCGAGGGTGGGGGCAGCGGGCGCCAGCCGGGCTCGTCCTGGAAGCCCATGGTGCTGGCCACCGCCCTCAGCCAGGGCATCTCCGACAGCCGGGTCTACTCCGCACCGAGCGTCTACCGGATCCCCGGCTGCACCGGCGACATCGGCTGCAAGGTCAACAACTACGAAGGCTCGGCGGCGGGGCGGGTGACGCTTCGCCGCGCCACCGAACGCTCCTACAACACCGTCTACGCCCAGGTCATCAACGAGGTGGGCGTACCGGAGGTGGCGGCGATGGCCAAGCAGCTGGGCATCACCTCGGCCTGGGTGGCCAACCCCGAGATCCACGGGCCCAGCTACGCGCTCGGCGCCCAGGAGGTCTCCCCACTCGACATGGCGTCGGCCTACGGGGTCTTCGCCACCAACGGACGGCGCAACCCGGCCACGCCGGTGCTGTGGGTGAAGAACGCCGAGGGCGAGTTCCTGGAGGACAACCGTCAGCGCCAGCCCGAGCAGGTGCTCGACGAACGGGTGGCGTACAACGTCACCGACATCCTCAAGGGGGTGATCACCGAGGGGACGGGGACCAAGGCCGACATCGGCCGTCCCGCAGCGGGCAAGACCGGCACCGCCCAGGAGTGGCGAGACGCCTGGTTCGTGGGTTACACCCCGGACCTGTCCACGTCGGTGTGGATCGGAGACAAGACCAAGCCGACGTCCCTGTTCAACATCAGGGGGGTCGATCGGGTCACCGGGGGGTCGATCCCGGCCGAGACCTGGAACGCGTTCATGAGCGAGGCGTTGGCGGACGTCGCCCCGAGCGACTTCGACGAGCCTCCGCCTCCGCCTCCGCCTCCGCCTCCGCCTCC
>JADDQY010000069.1 GCA_016781135.1 Actinomycetota bacterium | reverse complement strand
GGGCGTTGACCATGATCTCCCACAGGTCTGGGTCACGCCAACCGTTAACGCAGGGACCAGCTGGTCAAGCCGGGTTTTTTGCTAGTGGCTTCGAACGTCGGCACCTCGTTGCACCACATCTGCACCACGGGAGTCCGAGAACAGACGCTCGAAGTCCTCGGTCACCGAGTCGTCAAGAGCGGCCAACACGTGACCGTAGATGTCCATCGTGGTCTGGCTCGACGAGTGCCCGAGCCGACGCTGGATGACCAACGGGTGGTGACCCATCTCCACCATCAGACCGACGGTCGAGTGGCGAAGACCATGAAAGGTGAACCCTTCGAGGTCTGCCTTGGCCACCGCTGGCGCCCACGTGCGCTTGTGAAAGTTGGCGGCGCGGAGTGGACCACCGCGAGGGGCGACGAAGAGCAGCTCGTCCGGACCGTGCGACGCGCCGCGGGCCAGGTGCTCGGCCAGCATAGTGACGAGGAACGGCGGAAGCTGGATGACACGGCGGCTCGCGCCTGACTTGGGCAAGGCGAAACCGCCCACGTCGGTGAAGACCTCTGCTACTTCGAGGGTCGGCGTGCGGGACATGAAATTGATCCGGCCCACACGAAGCCCGGCGACCTCCTCCCAACGCAGACTTCCCACAGCCGCCAGGTACACGATCGGTCGACTCTCCACGGACATGGCATCGCCCAACCGCCGTAGCTCCGCCACCGTGAGGACCCGTTTCTCGATGGGACGCTTCGGTGGCAACCGGACGCCGCGGCATGGCGTGACGGCGATCAAGTCGGCGGCTACTGCGGCGGCCAGGATGGTTCGCAGCCCTCCGTAGATTGTGCGCACGGTGCTCGGAGCGTGAGACTGCGCGAGTTGCTGCACGAATTGACGGACGTCGAGGGGCGTGATCGAACCGAGAGCCCTCGAGCCGAATGCTGGCAACAGATGTTTGCGGAGACGCTGGCGGTCCTGGGCGAGCGTGGTCGCCTGCTTGTGAATCGCTCCGTTGAGGTACTCGTCGGCCCACGCAGCGAAGGTGATGCGGCTCAACGCCGGGTCCCGCCAGACCCCCCGCTGTTTGTCGGCTTCCACCGTTGCTAGGAACACGTGGGCATCGGCCTTACGGTCGAAAGTTGCGGTGCGCTGGGCGCCGTAGGGATCGCGGTAGCGGGCCTCCCAGCGGCTGCTTCGGGGAGCGCGGCGGATCGAGCCCATCAGCTCTTCCTCCTCGTCGACTTCTTGGTGGCGGAGGGCGGACGACGCTTGGGGGGCGGCGGCGCCAGCTGGTCGCCCTCGACCTCAGCTGGCGTCCCCGAAGGAGAGTCTCCCTCCGCCCGGCCGAGGGAATCCAGGTCCGGCACCGGCTCGCTGCCGGGCTCCTCGGTCCATGCCGGGATCCGCAGCTCCTCCCCAGCGACCCCGACCTCGTCGGCGACCGCACGCTTTGCCCGCACCTCCAGGTCCTCGAGCTGGTTGGCCAGAGCCCGCAGCGAGGTCTGCCAGCGACCCAGGTCAGCGAAGGAATGGCGCACCAGGGCAGCCACCCGGTGGTCCACCAGGGCGGCGATGCGGCCCTGGGCCTCGGTGAGGCCGGCGGGGCCGAGCTCGGTCAAGAAGGCGTCGAGGCGCAGGCTGAGCTGGGCCTGGTGCACCTCGTCGCCGAAGACCAGATCGACGAGCAGGGCCACCGCCTCGCCGAAGGCGGGGGCGTCGGGCACCTCCAGCTTGGTGGGCATGCCGGGACCGGCCCAGGGCGGTGGGGGCATGAAGAACCAGGTGAGAGGCTGGTCGAAGGCCCGGGCGAAGGCCACGATCTCATCGGCGGTGAAGTTGCGCACGAAGCCGCCGGCGACGGAGCGCTCGGCCTGGGAGACGCTGGCCTTGGACCAGCGCACCCCGAGGTAGGGCTCAAGAGCCTCGGCGGCCTGGTCCTGGGTCCAGCCCTTGAGCTCGCGGGCCCGGGTGAGGTTGTAGGCGACGACCTGGTTGGGGGTCAGGCCGAGGAACAGGGCCCGCTCGGGAGCCGGCGCTTTGGGTTTTTTCCGTACCACCGAGTCTCCCCTTGTGTCCGTAGGTGTCCGTACGTGTCCACTGGTCCACGTACTGCAAATCTACCAGTTGACGAGCGAATGACACAGGCGTAACTTCGCCGAGTGGCCATCGGGCCTGAGCCTCTCAGCCCTGCAGCGGCGTCGTCGCCGCACGGAAAGCCGTCGGGCCGACGGGGGCGGTACTTCACGATCCCCCAGGCGGTGGCCGCCTACCCCGGGGTGTTGACCGAGCGCCTTATCCGGCGCCTGGTGGCCGAGCGGCGCATCGCCTTCAGCTACGCCGGGCGGCGGGTGGTGCTGGCCGAGGCCGACATCGAGGCGTACCTCGACGCCGGTCGCCACGAGCCCCTCCAGGGCCCCTGTGCGGCGCTCGGCACAAGGCGCCTGCCCCCGACGGCGAGGACGGCGCGCTCGCGCTCGGCGTGATGGACGACGGCGGGTGGGTCGTGCTCGGGCCGGCAGCCCGGGAGCTGCGCCGGGCGCTTCGGCCCATCGAGTGGGTAGTGCTCGAAGACGTCGCCCTCGACGCCCGTCGCGACGACGCCGGAGCGCTGGTGGCCCCCACTAGTGCCCGACGGGTGGGCGAGCACCTGGGGCTCACGCCCGGCGCCGTGGCCCGGGCCCTGGCCCGACTGCGTGCGGCGGGGCTGGTGTCGCACACCCGGCAAGCCGGACCCGCCGGGCGGTTCGGGCTGTCGGCCTACGTGCTCGGCGCCGTCCCCGGCCTTGACGTGATGCCTGCGACACCCGACGGCGACCGGCCATGCCCGGCGCCGCCATGCCCGGCGCCACCCCACGTCGATCCTTCACGTGCGGTCGATGCACACATGGTGGGAGCGGAAGGGGCGGGCAGCGAAGCCCCGGACGTTCCGGGATCGGCACGGCGATCGCTGCACGACGACGTCGCTCGAACGCTGGCGGCCGCCGTCGACAACCTTGCCTCCGAGGAACGTCCTCGCTCGAGCCAAAGGCGGTCATCGGCGAGGTCCCAACGGCGCCCGGCCTCCCAGTCAGCCACCACTCAGCTCAGCATCCTCGACGCCACGATCGGCTCCGAGCGCAACACGAACTCGGATCGACAGCCATGACCACGACCTCTCAGCACCAGCTCCAAGCGAGGATGACCGCGACCTCGTTCACCGACCGCACCGCCGATCACGACCACCGCAGCACTCACCCCTCAGCGCCCACAACCCCAACTCCCACAGACACTTGCCACGTCTTCGACGAGGCGGCGGGGCCGTCGCTGTCAACGCCGTGCTGACCCTCACCGCTCTGCGCGACCCCGAGTACCTGATCTCCTCGGTGGCGCTTGCCATCGACGAGTACTACGCCGGGGTCGGCGAGGCCCCGAGCCTGTGGACCGGCCGCTTCGCCGCCAAGCTCGGCTTGGAGGGAGTCGTGGACCCCGACCAGCTCCGAGCCCTGGTGCAGGGCCATCACCCCGTCTGCGGCGAGGACCTGCTGGCGGGGCGCCCCGAACGCAAGGTCAACGCCTTCGACGCCACCTTGTCCGCCCCCAAGGGTGCGTCGCTGCTGTGGGCCCTGGGCAGCGCCGAGGTGTCCTCGGTCGTCACCCGCTGCCACGTCGAGGCGGTGGAGCGGGCGGTGTCGTTCCTGGAGGACAAGGCGGCGGTGGCCCGCCAGCAGACCAAGGGCGTGCGCCGGCGGGTGGCCACGGCCGGCTTCGCCGTGGCCACCTTCGCCCACCGCACCTCGCGCGAGGGCGACCCCCAGCTGCACTCGCACTGCCTCATCGCCAACGTGGTGCGAAGGCCGGACGGCTCGCATGCGGCCTTCGACGCTAACCCGCTGCACGACTGGGCCAAGGCGGCGGGGTCGATCTACCAGGCGGAGCTGCAGCGCCTGTTGTCGCTGCACCTCGGGATGGAGTGGGGACCGGAACGCAACGGCTGTCGTGAGCCGGTGGGCTTCAGGGCCGACCAGCTACGGACCTTCTCCAAGCGCACGGTGGCCATCGAAGCCGAGCTGAAACGAAGCGGCGCCTCCTACCAGAGCCCAGCCGAGCGCATGCGGGCCGACGACGACGCCTCGCTCGCCACCCGTCCCCGAAAGGACCACTCCCTGTCCCCCGCCCTGTTGGCCGAGCGGTGGGAGGCCGAGGCCCGAGCCGTGGGCCTGGAGAGTGAGGCGGTGGTGGAGGCAGAGGTGGTGGGCCGCCGGACGATTTCGGTGGAGCTGAAGTCCGACGAGGTGGTGGCCGGGCTGCTCGACCCCGACACCGGCCTGTGCGCCAACGATGCCCGCTTCACCGAGGCCAAGGTGGTGGAGCGCATCTGCGCCGCCTCCGCCGGGCGCTGGACGACCGAGCAGATCCTCGGCATGGCCGAGGAGTTTCTCGTTTCCGAGCACGTGGTGCGCCTGGTGCCCGAGACTTCGGCCCGGCGCCGTCCGCCGGAGTGGTCGACGGTGGCCCACCGCCGACTCGAGAACGCCGTGCTGGAGCGCATGGCCCGCCTGGTCGACACCCCGGCCGCCCCGCTTCCCACCGAGGTGGTGGAGGCGGCGGTCTGCGCCGAGGGTCGCCTCGGGTCGGACCAGACCGAGGCGGTGTGGGCTCTGTGCGCCGGTGGCCCCGCCCTGCGGGCGCTTCTCGCCCCCGCCGGCTTCGGCAAGACCACCGCCATCCACGCCGCTGCATCGGCCTGTACCTCCGCCGGCCGGCCGGTGCTGGGGGTGGCCACTACCAACCAGGCTGTGGCCGGCTTGCGCTCGGTGGGCCTGGAGTCGATGACCCTCGCCCGGCTGCGCATTGAGCTCGAGGCTCGGCCCTTGGCTCCGGGCACCGTCGTGGTGCTCGACGAGGTGTCCCAGGTCGCCACTCGCGACGCGGCCGCGGTGCTCGAGGCGGTGGTCGCCACCCCCGGGGCTCAGCTGTGGTGCCTGGGGGATCCCCGCCAGTCCCAGGCCGTGGGCGCCGGGGGCCTCGCCGCCGAACTGTCCCGCCTGGGTGCCGAAGGGGCCATCGTGGCCCCCGCCCTGGTGGTGAACCGCCGCCAGCGCCACCCCGAGGACCAACGGGCCCTGGCCGAGCTGCGGGCCGGCCATGCGTCTGCCAGCCAGGTGATGCGCGCCGAGGCGGGCTGGGAACACGAGGAGGCCACCCCCCTCTCCACCCGGGAGGCCATGGCCGAGGCGGTGGTAGCCGACGTCGAGGCCCACGGCCCCGAGGCCGTGGTCGCCCTGGCAGTGTCCCACGCCGAGTGCGAGGATCTGGCCGACCGCATCCGCTCCCGCCTGCTTCACGCCGGGCACATTTCGGGTCCGGTGCTGGTCGGATCGGGATGGGGAAGCGCCGAGCGCTCCTATGCCGCCGGTGACCGCGTGCTGTTGCACGCCAAGCCGAGAGCACCCGACCTGCACAACGGCTCGGTGGGCACGGTGGTGGGCGTCGAGGGCGCCGGGCTGCGGGTGGCCTTCGACGGCGCCGGCGAGGTGGTGTTGCCCGCCGCGTTCGTGGTCGGCCGGCGTGCCGACGCCAACCCCAACCTTTCCCACGCCTGGGCTCGCACCATCGAGGGCGCCCAGGGCGGCACCTGGGAGGCGGTGCACCTGCTGGCCGGTGCTTCCCTCGACGCCCTGGTGGGCTACACCGGCCAGAGCCGGGGCAGGGCCCCCACCCACACCTGGAACACCCGGCCGCTCGCCGTGGTGGACCACGGCGGGGTTGTGGCTGACGACCGCAGCTCGGCGGAGGTGGTGCTCGCCGGGCTGAGCCGGGAGCCGGTGACCACCTTTGCCGCGCTCGACGACCCCTGGGTCCTCGACGCTCGGCTCGGCGCCGAGCGGGCCGAGCACCTGGGGGTGCTGGAGGGCGCCCCGCCCGATCGCGGCCTGTCGCTGCACGCCGCCCGCGACGTCGCCGAGCAGGCGGCGAGCCTGCACGCCTCGGCGATGGCCAACCTGGAGCGGGCCGAGGACCGCCTGGCCGGCTTCGGGCCCCTGGCCGGCCTGCGCCGCTCCTCCCGTCAGGACCGGGCCCAGGTGGAGGCCTGGGTGGGCCGGGCCCAGGCCGAGGCGGAGCGGGCCGGCGCCCGGCGCCGAGCAGCCGACGGCGACCTCGCCGAACTGGTGGCCGGCGAGCGGGACCGAGCCCGCTTCGGGATCGAGCACGCCTGGCGGGCGGAGAGGGTCGGGGTCATCGACGCCGAGCTGGCCCGCCACTGGAGCGCCGCCACTCTGGCCGCCGTGCGCCAGGACGACCCGCTTGCTTTCGGCATCGAGCGCCTGCGCGGCGCCCGGGCCACCTACGCCGACGACCTGGCCCACCTCGAAGCCGCCCTGCCGCCCGACCGAACCCATGCCGTCGTCCGGGCAAACCAGGAGCTGGCGGGCGCCGAGCAGGAGCTACGCCACGCTCGTTTCGCCGTCGCCGAGGCACGCGCGGGGCTCGACGTCGCCTCCCGGCGGCATTGGGGCCGGCGGGACAAGCAGGCGTTCACACGATGCCTGCGGGCGGCGGAGCGGGCCGACGATGCGGTGGAGGCGGCAGCGGAGGGCGAGCGCGACGCCCGGCGGCGGCTGCACGCCGAGCTGGCGGCTCAGCAAAAGGGAGCCAGAGCCATGGACGCCGTCGCCCCCGAGCGCGCAGAGTTGACCCAGGTGCTGGGAGAGTTCGACGCCGCCCTCGACGACACCCGGGCGGCACGGGTGGCGGCCATGGCGGCTGAGCCGGTCGCCCCGGCCCACCTGGTGGTGCTCGGCGAGCCCCCGGCCGACTCCGCCGGACGCCAGGCCTGGTACGGCCTGGCGTACCGGGTCGAGTCCTACCGGGACCGCCATCCCGAGGCGCTGGGGCACGAGGCCTCCGGTGGCGTCGCCGCCGCCATCGGCCCTCGTCCCGGTGAACGCTGGCAACGGGCGCCCGAGTGGGACGACCTGGCGGGCCAGCTCGGTCACGGCGTCGCCCTGGTGGCCATGGCCGTCGAGGTCGCCCGACCGGGCGAAACCATGCCAAACGAGCCGTCGTCCTGGCAGGAGTTCGTCGACCAAGCCGGCCGGGACCTGGAGGCTCGGACTCCGACCCTCGAAAGAGGAATCAGGCCGGACCACGGCATGAAACTCAGCCTGTAGGACCGCTCCGACGGTCGTCCTGTCGCGATTTTTCGGAGTGCATCCTCTACGCCGTCGCCGACCTGTTGATCCTGCGCCGGCGCGAGCCGGACAGGCCCAGCACCCGGGCCCGCTGGGAGCGGACCACGTTGGTGGGCACCCCCGACGGCGGGGCCGGGGCCGGTCGTGGTGCCCGGGGCGTCCTTGGACGCTGCGTCGAGGAAGCCGACCTCGACGGCGATGACCTCGTGGATCGAGCGGCGCACGCTGTCGGTGATCCACTCCCGGTGCTCGACCCGGCCTGTCACCGACACCCGCCAGCCCTTGGCCATGTGGGCGGCGACAGCCTCGCCCTGGGCGTGACGACGTTGACGTAAACCGGAGCCGGCTCGGCTTCGCCTCGCCGAGGACGGCGGGGGACAGCGAGGCGGATGGTGCACACGGCGTTGCCGCCGTTCGTGGAGCGGAGCTCGGGGTCGGCGGTGAGGCGGCCGATGAGGCCTCTCAGGCCCGTATCGGTCCATGCCGGCCAATGCCAGTCGCCCGGTATCCCGGATAGACAAGCCAGGTGTCGGAGAGGACGGTGTAGCCAGGCGCCACGGCCATCCCGGCGGTTGAGGCCTTGACGGACGCGGTTCGCACGCGTGTGGTCGGCTCATGGACAAGCGTGGCCACTGCGCCCGCGAAGGCGTGGATGAACAGCACTTCGGCGATGCCGGCGAGGACCTGTTGGCCTTCCCTGCGCGGGTTCACGAGCGGATGCACCTGCCTCTCGATGCGATCGTCACCGTAGAGCTGCTTCACGAGCGGCTGCTCTCCGACCACGGGGAGACCTCATCGGCCGCCACCAACTCGCCTGCACGCCCATCTGATTCGGCCGCAGAGGCCCGCCGACCATGCCGGCCGCCACGGCACCCGCGAGTCCTACGACCATGACCACGTCGCCGACGCTCACTGCGCCGCCGAGTGCGGGGACGGCCACCACGTCGGCCAACGCCGGCAGCTCCGTCGACGCAGACAGCTCGACATGCTTCCAGAGGTGGCCCTCCTCCACGTCCAGGCCAGGAGGCGCCCCGCTGTCAGCGAGGGCAGCGGCGGAGACCGGCATCCCGCCGTTGGGCACCATGACCACGAGGTTGAGCAGCCAGCCCGCGGCCAGGAGACCGAAGGCGGCGCGCATCGGCACCGCCCGCCCGATGATGCCGTTGAGGGCCAGCCAGGCACCGACCATCGCGTAGCTGGTGACGACGAAGCCGAACCGGAGCCCCTCGGGCAGAGATCGCAACGGCGCCAGGCCGAGCGTGATCTGCATTCCGAGCGCGGCCCACACCACGGCCGGCATTCGCAGACGGAACTCGGCCAGAGTGGCGAAGCGGCCTCCGAGTACGAGGCCGGCGACAGCCCCCATCAGGGCGGCCAAGGCAAAGATCAGCACGGGAAGCTCGTCATCGCCTGAAGAGAGCGCGCTGCACCTTCCCCTGATACAGCGTTTCGGATCATCAGGGTTCCAGCGTGGTCAACCGGAACCGAAGCAGGTGAAGGGGGTGACGACCACCGCCGCATCCGAGCCCAGCGAATCGACCATTGCCGCCTGAGCTTGCGCCAGCGCCGTTGCGGTGTTCGTACCGGTCACGAGGCGACGATGGAACTCGACCATCAGGCAGCTGGTGGCTTCGTCGGGGACGGGCAGCACGCTGGCCACCACCGTGCGGGCACCGAGGGCGAGCAGCACGGCGGCCAGGCCGATGAGCTCGTCGCCGGGGGCCACGGAACTGACTCCGGCGTCACAGGCCGAGAGCACCACGTGTTGGGGCACGCTCGGGAGGGCCTCCAGGTCGTAGACGGTCAGAGGGCCGTCGCTGAGATGGAGACACGAGAAGAGGGGGTTGTCGGCACGGAAGGTGCCGTGGGCTGCCAGATGAGCCACGTCGGTCTGGCGCAGGGCTTTGCCGACCGCGCTCACCGTCGCGGATGTCCCCGTCAGTGAGGTCGCTCCGGGATGGAAGGGGGCCAGCTCAGCCACCTCCGCCTGCCCGTGCAGGATGCCCGGTCCGGCCACGAGGACGGCCCGGAACGGTGGCCCGGACGGAGCCCGGCGCTCAGCAAGCAGCCACTGGGCAGCTGAGGGAGCAACCGAAACAGAACAGCCCCGGCACGAGGGCAGCACCGCCCAGGGCAGCCCGTGCAATGCTCCGGTCGGCACCACGACCAAGGGCCGATCGCCAAGCTCGTGGGCCAGTGGCTCTAAGACGAGGTGGTCGAGTCGCCGGGCCCCGTGGGTGAGAGCCGTTGCCGCCGCTTCCCTCGAGGCTACGGAACCACGCCGGTGAGCCAGGCGACTGAGGCTGAAGCGGATCTGGGAGACCTCAGTGGTGACCTCGGCATAGGGGCCGAGCGGCCACAGGCGAACACGGCCGCCGGCCACGGTCACGGCATGAAGGGTGCCTTGTGCCTCCACCACCTCGACGAGGGCGCGCTCTCCGAGCCGCTCAGCCAGCTCCCCTATGTCGAGCGGCCGGCTGAGGCCCGGGACCTGCCGGCCAGCCGAGTGGCGAGCGCGACGACGGATCGATCCCTCGAGCGCGGCCTGGCGGCGGACGAGGGAGGAGGCGGACTGGCCGGCGAGGAGCGCCTCGTCCACCTCGCGCACCACCAGGCGCAGCCCTTCAAGTGCGGTTGCGATGCCCGGGTCACTCGGAGGCCGGGCCGCAGGCATCCGGTGCAATCCGGCCCGCCACCGCTCCGCCCACGCCAGGACGCGGGCTGGGCGCCCGCTGGCCAGCGCCAGGCCCAGACCGAGGGAGGCCAGGTCGGTGGCCTGGGCAGCGGCAGAGGCACGTAGCTCCGTGGCGCCCAGGGTGGCCCGGTGCTGGTCGAGGATCCGCAGGCCTGCTCGCAGCGCCGCCGAGGCGCCCCGGCGATCGTTCCGGCCCAGGCGGAGCATCGCCTCGGCGTGCCATGCTCGGGACCGAAGGTCGACCGGGCCGGAACGGCGGGCGAGGCTGGTCCGCATCAGTTCCGACTCGGCCTCGTCCACCCG
Source organism: Actinomycetota bacterium (assembly GCA_016781135.1). GTDB lineage: Bacteria > Actinomycetota > Acidimicrobiia > Acidimicrobiales > CADCSY01 > JADDRA01. The sequence continues at coordinate 10,736 of JADDQY010000069.1, read as the reverse complement.
TCCTGCGGCCAGGGCGAACCGGGCGGCGATGAGACGAGCGTCGGCGGCCGCACCCATCCACCCGCTCTGTTCCAACTCGTCGGCCGTGGCACGAGCCTCGCCCCACCCGCCCTGGCCGAGTTGCTCGCCGCCCCATGCCGCTCGCAAGGCCACGTGGCGCGCCAACGCTGCCCACGCCGCCCTGCCCTGGGCGACGAATGCCTCTCGAGCCAGGTGCGATTCCGCCTGGGCCCGGGGGTAGTCGCCCCCGCTGAGGGCGGCCTGGGCGAGGACGAGGCGGGCCTCGGCCAAATCGACCTCCATGCCGGTGGTCTGCAGGTGGCCGACGGCCTCCTGGGCCAGCCGCAGAGCCTCATCTGCGAGGCCCACCGCCAGCAGGGCCTGGCAACGGTCCAGGACCGCAGCCGGTCGAGCGGCCCCCAAGCGACGAAACTCATCCGCGGCAGCGTCGTAGCAGCTCAGGGCCGCGGGCACGTCACCCTGCAAGGCGGCGACGAAGCCGAGGTTGTGACGGACCTCGGCGGCGGCCACCCCCAGACCGAGCTCGACATAGCAGCCCTCAGCCTGGCGTAGGTCGCTCTCGGCACCGGAGAAGTCGCCCCGGTATGCCAGAAGGACGCTGCGGTTGACCCACACTCGGGCCCGATCTGCATCCAGGCCCAACAAGCCGAACGCGTGCAGTGCTTTTCGGTAGCCCTCCAGCGCTTCGTCGTGGCGACCGAGGCGCTGGAGAATGAGTGCCCGCTGCACCTGGAGTCGCGCCGCGTCAGCTCCCGCAAGAACGACGGCCGCAAGGTCAGCCTGCTCCAAGGCGTCGTCAGTGCGCCCGCTCATCGATAGGGCGGAGGCAAGGGTCATGCGGGCTTCGCCCTCCCGCTGCCCGAGGCCAGCCTCCGTCGCCGTAAGAACCGACCGACGCAGGTGGAGCTCGGCGGCGGTCAGATCACCCAGTTCCCGGGCCGCCAGCCCCAGTGCCCGCTGAGCCACTGATACGGCCTCCACGTCGGCAGCACGAATGGCCTGATCGCAGAGGTCACTCGCGAGGTTTGCAGCTTCCGGGGGCCGATGCCGGCTGAGCTCGACCGCTCGCTCAGCCTTTTCCACCAGCGTCGGTGTCGCGACCGGCGACAGGTTCAGACGGCGACCCATTCGGTCTCGACCGGGGAGGCGGCATCGGCGGTGCAACGCAGGCTCAACGGGCCGGCGGGGAACTGTGGGGCGGTGAAGCGGCCCAGGTCGTCGACCGCCAAGGTGAGGACCCCTGTCCCGTGACGGAGCTCGACCGTGCCGCGATGGGCGGGCACGAACTGGCCGACCAGACCGGGCGCGGCGCCGTCGGCCACCTCCACCTCGACCGTGAGCCCCGGTGCCTCGAAGGTAAGTTGGCGCCGGCCGCCACGGCCCCGTACCCCGGCCAGCTCCCGATCGTCCACCCAGGAGTCGTAGGTCAACTCGGCCAGCTCAGCGTCGACCATGCGCCACTCGAACGCCGCCCGAGCGGCGGACATCACCGCCGGAGGCACGGGATCCACCCGGCTCCCGATGCTCCGCAAGCGCCCCATGAATTGGTCGAGCTCTTGTTCGGTCATACGGTCATCCTCGGCTCGCTCTCCAGTGAAGCAGCGGTCCCCTCGGTTATCGACCGCAGGCGCTCCAGGCAGCGTGCCCGTCTTGGCCCGATGCTACCCACCGGCATCCCCAGGGCGGCGCTGACCTCGGCGTAGCTGGGCGCCGGGTCGGCCATCAGTGTGCGCAACAGTCGCTGGCATGGCGGGGCCAGCGCCCGAAAAGCGATCCACAAGGCGGCGTCTCGCTCGTAGTCGAGGATGCGGCGGTCGACGTCGTGCACCTCCTGGTCCACCAGCAGGTCGAAGTCGTCGTCCACGGGGACCATGCGGGCTGCTCGGCGAGCCGTGCGCAGCGCCTCGTTGCGGGCCGTCGTGGCCAGCCACCCAGCCACCCGCTCCGGCTGGCGCAGCCGGTGCAAATGCTCGGCCAGGCGCAACCAGGTGGTCTGGCTGACATCGGCGGCATCAGCGTCGTTCAGGCGGTGAGACCTGGCCACCGCCCAGACCAAGCTCGAGAACCGCTCGACCAAGCGATCCCACGCCTGACTGTCGCCGGAGGCCGCAGCCAGCACGTCGGTTACTACGTCGTCGACCAAAGCTTCGGCGTGGAGCACTCCTGCAGTCTACGACTCGACGCGACGGCGGTCATCAAAACCTGTATCAGACGCGGTGTGCCCGGCTCACTCTTGGTGTAATGCCCCCACCAAGGAGAGACATGAACCATCAACGGACACGAGCAACCCGGCGTTTGCACCGAAGTGCCATGGCGGTGGCCACCTTGGCTGCCTGCTGGCTGGCGGCCGGAGCACCCCTCTACCAGTACTACTGATCCAGTTGCGGGGTCCCACCCGGCTCACCAGTGTGGCCGCCATCAAGACGGCGAGGTCGGCAAATCGGAACCCCTGCGTCGTACCCGTGCCGACCTCGCCGCATTGATGGCGGCCAGCGAAAATACTAATGAGTGCCGGCCCAACAGTGGCGGGCGTGCGAGGATCGACCGGGATGGGGCCGTGGATATGACGTCACCGCCAAGCGGCGCCTCACCAGACCACGGCCCGCCACCGCCGCTCCTCCATGTCGAGGACCTACGGGTCGCCTTCCCGATTGGCGGGGCGGTCGTCCACGCCGTGCGGGGAGTGTCGTGGACTCTTGCCCACGGCGAGGCCCTCGCCGTGGTGGGAGAGTCCGGCGCCGGGAAGTCGACCAGCGCCCTGGCGCTCATGGGCCTGCTTCCTGTCACCGCCCGGGTGAGCGGCTCGGTCCGCTTGCGGGGCCTCCAACTGCTGGGCCTACCCTCGAAGCAACTCGACACCGTCCGCGGAGCACGCCTGGCCCTGATCCCCCAGGAGCCGTTGAGCTCGCTCAATCCCGTCCACCCCGTGGGCCGCCAGGTGGCCGAAGTCGTACGCATCCACGACCACAAGGCATCCCGGCGGGCAGCCGCTGATCGAGCGGTCGAGCTCCTCGAGCTGGTCGGGATCACCGACGCGCACCGGCGGGCGCGTTCCTACCCCCACGAGCTTTCCGGGGGGATGCGACAACGGGCGGTCATCGCCATGGCACTGGCTCATGACCCCGAGGTGATCATCGCCGACGAACCGACCTCGGCGCTCGACGCCACGGTGCAGGCGCAAATCCTCGAGACCCTCGAGCGAGCCCGGGTGGAGACGCGAGCGGCCATGGTCTTGATCAGCCACGACCTGGGCCTGGTCGCCGGGGTCGCCGATCGGGTACTGGTCATGCAGGGCGGTACCGCCGTCGAGACGGGGAGTGTCGACGACATCTTCGCCCGCCCGGGAGCTGCCTACACCCAAGAGCTCGTGGCCTCTGTGCCCCGTGTCCCCGCCCGGGGCAGACTGGGCCGATCACCGCACTCAGGTGCCGTAAAGCACGCCGGCTGTCCCCGTTACTCCGGAGAAGCCGCATCGCCGGTGTTGTCCGTCCGAAGCCTGGTGATCCACTTCGAACGACCCGACCGAGGGCTCGTTCTCCGCCGGGCACGCCGGGTCCATGCCGTCTGCGGCATCAGCTTCGATCTCTTTCCCGGTACGACATTGGGACTGGTCGGGGAGACCGGCTGTGGCAAGTCGACGCTCGGCCGTAGCGTGCTCGGCCTCGTCCCGGCCACGTCGGGCTCGGTCCATCTCGAGGGACACGACGTCTCACGCATGGATATTAATAGGCGTCGAGCCCTTGCCGCCGACCTTCAGATCGTCTTCCAGGATGTCCACGCCTCCCTCGATCCCCGAATGCCGATCGGCGCTATCGTGGCCGAGCCCCTGCGCATCCACGGCCGCTTCGGTGAGGGAGGCCCGACGGCGGTGCGCGAGCTGCTGCGGACGGTGGGACTGCCGCCCGAGCACAGCAGTCGCTATCCCCACCAGCTCTCGGGCGGGCAGCGCCAACGGGTCGCCATCGCGCGGGCGCTCGCCCTCGAGCCCAAGGTGATGGTCCTCGACGAGCCGGTGTCGGCCCTCGATCCTCGTATCCGGGCCGATGTGCTCGAGCTCCTGCGAGAGCTCCAGGGCCGTCTTGGTGTGGCCTACCTGTTCATCTCGCACGACCTAGCCATGCTCCGCCATCTCGCCGACGACGTGGCGGTCATGTACCTGGGCAAGTTGGTGGAGACCGGCAGCACCGAGGAGATCTATCTCACACCCTCACACCCCTACACCCAGGCGCTGTTGTCAGCTGTTCCCAGCCCCGATCCAGCGGTCGAGCGGACACGCCGGCGCATCGTGCTCCAGGGCGAGGTGGCCGACGCCACCGCGCCTCCTTCGGGCTGTCGGTTCCGCACCCGCTGCCCCAAGGCGCAGCCGCTCTGCGCCTCGGAGGAACCGGCACTGGTGGAACGAGGCCAGGGCCATCCCGTGGCCTGCCACTTCGCCCAGCCCTTTGACCTTCTGTCCTCCGGCGGGGCGGCGTGAGATGCCCGTCACGTACGTGTGTCGGTGGTGGGGTCGAAGGCGTCGCGAAGGCCGTCACCCACGAAGTTGACACACAGGCAGATGACCACGATGACCGCACCCGGGAAATAGAAGAGCCACGGTCGGGTGTGCACCGCCTGCTGGCCCGTCTCGATCAGGCGACCGAGAGAGACGTCGGGCGGCTGGATGCCGAGCCCCAGGTAACTGAGTCCTGACTCGGCCAGGATGGCCACCGCCACCGCCAGAGTGCCGCTGACGATGATGGGCCCCGCGGCGTTGGGCAGGAGGTGCGTGGCGATGATCTGGGCCGGGCCGGCCCCCGATGCGCGTGCGGACTCCACGTAACCCATCTCCCGTAGCGACAGAACCACCCCCCGGACCACCCGGGCGACCGACATCCAAGAGAACAGGGCGATGACGAGCGCCACCGTCAGCCAGCCCCCGCCCGAGCTTCCGGCCAGCAGGGCGAACACGGCGATGCTGGGCACGACCAGAGCGACGTCGGTGAGGCGCATGAGCACGGCGTCGACGGCACCTCGGTGGTAGCCGGCGAGGGCGCCGACCAGCGTCCCCACCGCAGTGGAGATGACGGCCACGACCAAGGCCACCTGGACGGACCGCTGCGCGCCCTGGAGCACCTGGGCCAACACGTCGCGCCCGATGCCGTCGGTCCCCATGGGATGCACCTTCGACGGCGGCGAAGAAAAGGCCGCGGGATCCCTCTCGTCATGGTCCCAGCGCCACACGGCTCCGCCACCAAGGGACAGGAGCACCACCACGATCAGCATCACAAGGCTGGCCACCGCCAAGCGGCGGCGGCAGAACTGTCGGGCGACGGAGCGAGCCCGGCCGGACACCGCGGTCGCCTGCACCGCCGCCGACGCCTCACCCACGTCGTACCCGCGGGTCCAAGGCGGCGGCGATCACGTCCGCCGCCAGGTTGCACCCGACCACCACCACGCCGGTCACCATGAGCCATCCCATCACCAGATTCGGGTCGCGCTCGGTGACACCTTCCACCAGAAGCGACCCCATACCCTGCCAGGCGAACACCTTCTCGATGAGAATCGCCCCCCCGAAGGCCAGCGAGAAGTCGACGGCGACCACGGTGGTTAGCGGAACCAGCGCGTTGCGCACGACGTGGCGGACCAGGACCCGGCGGGGACTTGCGCCCGTGGCCCGGGCCAGGCGGACGTGGTTGCTCTCGAGCCCGTCCAGGGTGGCCGCCCGCTGGAAGCGGCTCCATGAGGCGAACAACACCAGGGCCAGGGCGGTGGCGGGAAGGGCTAGATGGCCCAGACGGTCGGCGGCCTGCACCCAGAATCCACCGACGAGGTTCGGGGTCTGCGGACCGACGGTGTAGAGGACCTGAAAGCCCAAGGCCTGGTTGGTCCAGATGGCCACGTACTCCTTCAGCAGGGTCGCCAGCCAGAACACCGGCGTGGACAGCAAGAGAAAGCCGGCAAACGTGGCGGCGTGGTCAGCGGCGGAGTACTGGCGCGCCGCCGCGTAGGTGCCCACCACCACGGCCAGCACGAGGGCGACGGCCACGGCGGCGACGACCAGGCGGAGGGTCACCAGGAGGTGACGCCACACCACCGGAGCGACCCGACGGCCGTCGATGTCCTCACCGAGATCTCCCTGCACGGCCCCGCCCAACCACTCGGCGTAGCGCTGGGGGGCGGAGCGGTCGAGGCCCAGGTCCTGGCGTCGGGCCTCGATCACCTGGGTGGAGACCGGAGGGTTGCGCCGGTGTAGCTCGGCCAAGGGGTCGCCAAGCGCCGTGACCAGAAGGTGCACGACTACCGACGCCAGGGCGAGCACGACCAATGCCGTCGCGGCCCGGCGTACCACGAGGCCCCCCATGGCGACGCCCTAGCGGGCCCGCACGGCCCACTGCTCGGCGTTCCAGAGCGGGCCGCGTGTGGTGGGATTGTCGATCACGTTGGTGATGGTCGAGCGGTAGGGCAGGAAGGTCGGCTTCGTGTAGAGGGGGATGGTGGGCAGATCCTCCCACAGCAGCTCGTCGGCCCGGTTGTAGAGGGCCGCCCTCGCTTCGGGGTCGTCCTCGGCGAGGGCCTGATCGAACAGAGCGTCCAACTCCGGGTTGGCGTAGCCCATGTGGTTCTGACCGGAGCCGCTGCCATAGAGCGACGAGTTGAAGCTCGGGAAGGGGCTGCCCGTCCAGGCGAACAGGGCGATGTCGAAATCCCGGTCGGCGGGGTTTCCCGAACCGGGGAAGAACTTGTCGAACACGGCGGAACCTTCACGGTTGTCGATGGTGATCTCAATGCCCACGTCGGCAAGCTGGTCGAGGATCACCAGCTCGGTGTCCTCCCGCAGACGGTTCCCGGCCGTCGTCGAGATCCGCAAAGACAGTCGTCGGCCGCCGAGCTGGTAGATCCCGTCGCGCCCTTCGATGAAGCCGGCAGCCTCGAGTAGTGCCCGTGCCGCCTTGACATCACGCCCGGCGTAGCGCTGACCGTGAGCCTCGTACTGCGGTTGGCCCACCAACCAGATGCGGTTGTCGAGGCGCTGGGCGCGGTCGTCGAACTGGGCGACGGTGGCTTGTACGATTGTGTTTCGGTCGAGGCCGAGGGCGATCGCCTGGCGGACCTCCCTCTTCGCCAGAAAGGGATGGGCCAGGTTGAAGTCAAGGTGCTCGAACGACAGGCCCCAGCTCATCTGGCTCTCGATCTCGGGGGCCAGGTCCTCCACCTGTTGCACCAGGTCGAGTTCAGGCTGCGGGTAGGCCATATCGACCTCGGAATTGGCCATGGCCTGGGGCAGGGCGGCGGCGTCGATGCCGAAGCGCACCACGATCTCGTCCAGCCGGGCCGGCTGCCCCCACCAGGCGTCGTTGCGCACCAGGCTCACGCTCTGTCCGGGTACGTAGTCGACCAAGCGGAAGGGGCCCCCGGAGAACTCGGGCAACCGGGTTCCGTCGAGGCCATCGCTCCAACCGCCGGGAAGGTGGCTCATGACATGGGCCGGCAGGAGCTGGTGGAACAGGCTCTGCCACTCCCCGAAGGGCTCGGCGAAGGTAACGGTCACCACCTTGGCGTCACCTGATCCCTCGACCGAAGTGATCTGCTCGTAGCCCACGGTAGACGCGACGTCGTTACCGGGGACCGAGCCGTTCTGCTGGCGCCAGGCGTAGGCGAAGTCCTCGGCGCTGATCGGCATGCCGTCTGACCACACCGCCTCCTCCCTGATGCGGTACTCGACGACCTGCGGCTCGTCGGACACCTGCGCGGCGCTGACCAGGAGGTCGTCGTTCATGGCCACGTCGAGCTCGGGCGTCTGCACGAAGGCGCTGGGGTAGACGTTCTCGACGATCATCCCTGTGGCCAGCAGGCTGTCGCTGGCCGTGGCGACGTTCCAGCCGGTGGGCTCCTGGTCCGAGGCGAAGGTGACGCGTCCACCGCGGACACTCCGAACCTCCCCGTCCATATCGCCGGCCACGGTTACGCCCCGATCTGATGGGTCACACGCGGACGCCATGAGGAGGACAACCACCACCAGCGCTAGCGGACCGACACCGAGAGATTTGTGGCGGGTCGCCACCGAGGGCCTTCCCTTCAGAGACGCTGCCAGCCTCCCCCATCGCCCGCGAAAATGCGGCAAGTGCCCCGCCCAGATCACGGGAGACTGGGGATGTGGCCGGCGCAGTAGAGGGCCACGCCCGTACGTAGCATGTAGTCGCCGTTCCCGCACGCTCACTGGCAGGGTCTCGGCCATCTGCCGCCCCGCCTCGTTGACCTGGGCCACGCTCTGGCACTGGTCGAACGCTGTGCCGATCCTTGCGCCCGAGGGGATTGAGGATGTGTGTGCGCAGATCGCCGCAAGACGCTCGGTCACATCCGATGAAGCTAGTGCCGCGTCAGGCGACGTTTGCGCGGATTGCATAGCATGGAGTCACTCACTGTCCGTATGACGGTTGCGCCAGGCGATGTAGCGGCGGATCTCTTGATGGGCGCACCGGCGCCGGCTTGTACGACCGGTCGACCAGCACCGCCATCCCCCGGTGGCGTACTTGCGCAGCCACTCGTGCACCGTCTGGGGGCCCACGCCGTCGCGCCGGGGCGACGTCGACGCCCCCCCAGGAACCGGAGCCAGTGTCGCCCAGGTACCGGAGCCGCGTCCGAGAAATAGCAGTCAGCTGCGGTCACGATGTCGACCACCAACCGGATTTCGCACACCCAGACGTTAGAAGACGTTAGAAGAAACGTTAGAAGTCTGCCTACTCAGCAGTAGGGCCGGTGCTCTCGCACCGGCCCTGTCAGCGCTGAGGTGCCAGCGTCGGCGATGTATCGAATCTGGTGCACTGCGGATGTGACGAAGATCCGTCCGCACGTTGGCGATCTGGTCGAAGATGACGAGCTCTACATCCAGCCAGGGCGCCGGATGCCGACGTTGGCCTCGGCCTTGGTCGTGCAGGCTCGACAGCGCTCCGGGCTCACTCAGCTCGAGTTGGCGAAGCGCTCGGGCACGTCACGCAGCGCCATCAGCGCCATCGAACACGGGAGGCGAGACCCGAGCCTGGAGCGCCTCCGGCAGATCCTCGTCGCCGCCGGGTTCGATCTGTTGACCCAGCTCGCTCCCCATGACGACCACGACGACGTGCTCAAAGCGCTCGGTGCCGACATGGACCCCGAGGTCCGCCGAGCCCACAACACCGCTCTGCGCGAGTTTCTACGACGAGGCGCGCCAGGCGATGGCGCACAGTCGTCCGCTCCTCCCCCAGTGAGCGAAACTTCCGATCGGGAGAGCGTTCCGGAGTTCCCTGACGTCCTTGCGTTGGTGGAGGTGCTCAACCGCCACGGTGTCCGCTACGTCGTGATCGCTAGCTCCGCCGCCCAGTTCTCGGTGCCACGCTTGATCACCCGCGATGTCGACTTCACACCAGCGACCGATCGGGACAACCTGGCGCGTCTCTCGGCCGCTCTCACTGAACTCGGGGCCCGCATCCGCAGCCACGCCGAGGAGCAAGGCTTCGCCTCGCCCATGACGGCGCCTCGCTCGGGCGAGCCAAGATGTGGAACCTCCAGTGTGCCTACGGCGCATTCGACATCACCTTTGAGCCCGCCGCCGGTGGCTACAACCACCTGGCCCTGCGGGCTCGGGCGGTCACCGTGCGAGGCGTCGACATCCCCGTCGCCGACCTCGCCGACGTGGTGGCCTCCAAGAGGCTCGCCAACCGGCCCAAGGACCAACTCGTCCTGCCTGAGCTCGAGCAGGCCCTCGCCGAACGTAACCAGGCCCGGGCCTCCGCCGCTCCCCCATCTTCGTTCCGTGACAGGGCCTACCCGACGCCACCCGGCGCCGGCCCGGCGACGCCACCTCGCCGACACCCACCAGAGGACCTGCCGCCGACCCGAAGCCACCGCCGGTAGACCAGCCCTTCCGTCGCGCCCTTGAGGAGGGGCGCCGACCGCGAGCCACGGTCGAAGGGGGAGACGGGGTTGCTGTCATCTTCGCCACGATGCTCGGGCCTCGAGCCCCCAAGGCGCGCCAAGGCGAACTCACCCAAAGGGTGAGTTCGCCTTGTCTTTCGCCGCTCCGCTAGATGTAGACTGAGAATACCGTAACGGAGCAAGATGTAGAAAATGCCCTAACGACGCTAGGGAAGGGCCTAGGCCTCAGGGGCCTCGGCGTCGACATCGACGGCGACGGTCACGGTGACCTCAAGCTCCGCCTCCTCGTCGGCGGCGAAGGCAGGCGTGGCCGCCCCCGCGACCATGAGCCCGGCCACGGCGCCACCGGCAAGCAGCTTCTTCCACAGATCGGTCATCGCTATACCTCCATTGTGCGTGGTTGTTTGTGTCACTGCGCGCTAGCGCGCGCCGGCTAGAAACCGGTACCAATGGCGACGGCGAGTCGACGACTCGGGGAGCGAGCCGTCCAGCACTTCGGTAGAGGGCGCACCGGCGGCGAGCCAGAACCCGCCGACGGTGGCGGCGAGCACAACGTTTTTGGCCAGCCGCCTGGCCCTCTTGGACGTCCGTTCCTTCATCGACACCTCCTCCCGTCACTAGCCGGACGAGAACAAGAGCGACGAGAGAGCGCCCTGATACAACTTTTGCCGGCTCTTTGCACCGATCTGGGGGATCCATCACCTCTGCCCTCGCGTCGAGAGGGCTGCGCCGGCGATTCCGTGACCGCCAGTACCTCGCCGTGCGAGCCGCCCAGATCGGCACCCGTTTCGGCATGCCGACCTCAGGGCATTCGCACCCTCGAT
>JADDQY010000077.1 GCA_016781135.1 Actinomycetota bacterium | reverse complement strand
AACGCCGACGATGAGCAGGGCTCCGGAGGCGAGGAGGTGGATGGCCACGACGTGGTTGAGGACCCGAGGGATGATCAGGATCAGATGCGCCGACCACGGCGACCACGGCGACCACCACGGCGACCACGGCGAGGATGCCGGGGAGCACGCCCCGTGCTCACTCCGTTCGCAGCCTGCGCGAGTACGAAAGCAGCGGACATGAGGATTCCTCCTGCGGTCTCGGTGCGGTTGCCCGCCCCAACCACCCCTCGGGCGACCGGCGACAACACCTCGCAGGACGCGCTGAGGTCAGTCGGGCACCAGGCGGTAGCCGCGGCGAGGGACGGCCACGAGACCGGCGCCGGCGGAGCCCAGGCGGCGCCGCAGGCGGGCGATGCCTACCTCCACCGCATGGCCGTCGGCTCCGTCGATCCCGTCTGATCGCCACACCCGCCGAAGGAGGTCGGCCTTGGTGACGACGGCCCCGGGTCGCCGGGCCAGCGCCGCCAGCAGCGCCCGCTCGCGCTCGGTGAGCCACACCTCGTCGTCGCCAACCAGTGCCAGCTGCCCGCGAACCTCGACGTCGGTGCCGTGCAAGCGCAGCCGGACCACTGCATCGGCGAGCCGGGTCGCCAGGGCATCGAGCGTGGCGCCGGGTCGGGCCGCCTCGGTCTGCACCAGCCCCGACATGCCCGCCGCGGTGGCCGCGGCCGCGCACAGCGTCCCCCTGCAGGCGGGCACGACGTCGTCGGACAGCGCCGCCAACACCGCCTCGTCGAGGCCGGCGGAGGCGGCGATGGCCACCAGGTTGCGCACTTCGGCGGCGGTGGTGAAGGTCACGGCGTCGACACGCCGCTCGGCCACTGCCTGCACCAGCGCGAGCGCGGCCGTGGCGTCCTCGGGAAGCACGGCCGGGCACCAGGGGACGGCCACGACGTCGAAGCCGGCGCCCAGCAAGGCGGCGGCCAGGGGCTCGGCCCCCCCACCGTCGAGTTGCAGCGCCACCCGAGCGCCTCGGTGCAGGCCAGCCATCAGCTCGCCCACCATCGCCTCCGTCGTTGCCGGCAACACCGCGGCGACCGCCATCCCGCCAGCTTCGGCGGCACCACGCCCACCCGTGCCGACGAACACCTTGGCCCGGCCCACCGCGGCTCCCAGGGCGTACTCGCAGCCGAGGGACTCCCCCGCGGCCAGCCAGCTCTCGGGGCCGGCGGAGGAGACGAACACCACGGCGTCGGGTGGAGCCACGACCAGCTCGTCGACGGCGATCTCCAGTGACTCCCGCGAGACCAGAGGCAGCGGCCCCACGACCGGCCCGTGGACGACCCGGGCGCCGAGGGCCCCGAGTGCCTGGGCCTGCTCCTGCCAGCGCCGCTCGGCGGCGATGCCGACCGAGAAGCCCCGGAGGGAGAGCGCTGAGGAGGCGGTGGAGAACGGCCCGGGTACCACGAGGAAAGTGTCCCCGGGGCAGATTTCGACGACGTTGCCGCCGCCTGTCCGTTCTGCGGTGCCGCGACCGGGTGGCGGACCATGGTTCCGCCTACCATGCACAGCGTGGCTGGCCGTGACCTGACCCTCCGCCGGGTGCTGCCGTTCACCTCCGTGGTGCTGATCGCCACCATCGTCGGACAGGGGGTCGTGCTGGCCACCACCACGCTCCCGCCGGCGCCTCCAGCTCCGCCGCCCCCGGTGGTCGAGCTGCCCTCCGAGCTGGCGGCGCGCGCCAAGCGGCCCTTCACCCTCGACGAGGTCCGCCCTCCCACGACAGCCGCCCCGGCGCCCCTGCGCACCCCGGTCCAGCCCCCGACCAACGAGTACGAGGCCGAACCCCACGTGGTCATCGGCAGCATCGAGATCCCCCGGCTGGGCCTGGCCGTCCCCCTCAACCAGGGCATCTCCCTGACCTCGATCGACCGGGGCCCGAGCCACTGGCCGGGCACGGCCATGCCCGGCGAAACCGGGAACGTGGTGGTGGCCGGCCACCGAGTCACCCACACCGCCCCCTTCCGCCGGATCGACAAGCTGGAGGCCGGGGACACGGTGATCTTCACGACCGAAGGGCGCCGGTCGACCTACCGGGTCACGGGCAACGAGGTGGTGACGCCCGACGCCATGCGCATCGTCGACCAGACCGCCGACGCCACCGGAACCCTTTTCGCCTGCCACCCGCCAGGCTCGGCCCGGTACCGCTACGTGGTGAAGCTGGCGCTCGACTCGGTGACCGCCACCGGACCCGGCCCCGCTCTGCTCGGGTCCTGACCAGCGGGCGGCGCTTGGCCCTGGCCGTGGTGGCCGGGGTGCTGCTGAGCAGTGGCTTGCCCCCGTTCGGCTGGTGGCCTCTCGCCCTGCTGGGTGCGGGCGGCTTGGTGGGTGTGGTCGACAGGACAGCGTTGGGCCAACGCCTGGCGGTGGGGCTCGCCGCCGGGGTCGGCTTCCTCGGTCCCGGCCTGTGGTGGATGACCGAGTTCCACGTCGCCGGCTACGCCCTCGCCGTGGTGGTCGAGGCAGCCTTGTTCACCTTCGGGGTAGCCCTCGCCCCCTCGGGGCCCGGTCTCGTGGTCGGCCTACCGGCGGCGCTGGTGGCGGCCGAAGCGCTACGGGGCGTGTGGCCCTTCGGGGGGGTGCCGGTGGCCACCTTGGCCCAGACCCAGATCGGGGGACCGCTCGCCCTCGCCTCCCGCCTGGGCGGCGGGCTCCTGGTGGCGGGGCTGGTGGCGGCGAGCGGGGTGGCCCTGGCCGCCGCCGCCCGGCGGCGGTGGCGACCGGCGGCCGTGGCCGGGGCGGTGGGAGGTGCTGTCGCCCTGGCCGGGCTGGTGGCACCCCACGGCCACGCCTTCGCCGACGTCGACGTCGCCGCTATCCAGGGCGGGGGTCCTCGCGGCCTGCGGGCGGTCGAGAACCCGTCGGCCAGAGGCCTCGACGCCGCCTTCGAGGCCACCGGGGTGCTCGGGCCCGGGGTGGCGCTGGTGGTGTGGCCCGAGAACGCCATCACCGTCGAGGGCGACGTGGCCACCACCAGCGCCGGGCGCCGCGTCGGCGAACTGGCCCGGCGGCTCCGGGCCACCATCGTGGCCGGGGTGATCGAGCGGGCCGGCAACCGGTTCCACAACCTCGCCGTGGCCTGGGGGCCTGATGGTGAGGTCACCGGGCGCTACGAGAAGCGCCAGCGGGTCCCCTTCGGCGAGTACATCCCCTGGCGCACGGTGGTCGAGCAGGTGGCCGACGTCCGCTTCGTCCCCCGGGACGCCTTCGTGGGGAAGGGGGCGGGGCTGATCCCCACGCCGGCCGGAGACCTCGGCGTCGCCATCTCCTACGAGGTCTTCTTCCCCCGCCGCACCCGGGCGGCGGTGCTCGCCGGAGGCGAAGTGCTGCTCGTGCCCACCAACGCCTCCTCGTTCCCGAGCACCCAGATGCCCGCCCTCGAGCTGGGCGCCGCCCGCCTGCGGGCCATCGAGACGGGCCGGACGGTGGTGCAGGCGGCCCCGACCGGGTTCAGCGCGATCGTCGCCCCGGACGGCCGCGTGCGCCGCCAGAGCGACCTCGGCCAGGCGGCGGTCGTGGCCGGCGAGGTCGAGCGCCGGCGGGGGACGACGCTCTACACCCGCCTGGGTGACCTCCCGGTGGTGACGCTGGCCGGGCTCATCCTGGGGGCGGCGTGGGTCCTGGAGCGCCGGGCGGCGCGACCTCGATGAGGAGGGTGACGGGCCCGTCGTTCTCCAAGGCGACGTGCATGTGGGCGCCGAAGCGACCGGTGGCCACCGTCGCTCCCGAGGCCGCCAGCCGCGCCACCACCGCCGCCACCAACGGCTCGGCGTGCTCGGGGCGGGCGGCTGCCGCCCACGACGGCCGTCGCCCCCGCCGGATGTCCCCGTAGAGGGTGAATTGGCTGACCACCAGCACCGCCCCGGTGGTCTCGGCCACCGAGCGCTGCATGGCGCCGGTGCCGTCGTCGACGATGCGCAGGTGCCAGACCTTGTCGGCCAGCGCCTGGGCGGTGCGGTGGTCATCGTCGTGGGTGACCCCCACCAGCACGCACACGCCCGGACCGATCTCGCCGACGACCTCGTCGCCCACCCGCACCCGCGCCCACGACACCCGTTGCACCAAGGCCCGCACCGGTGGGCCACGGTAGAGGGCGCACCCCCTCTCGCCGGCGTCCCCCGCTCCTTGAGAGTGGAGTTGACCGCCTCCCCCCGCCGGCGACAACGTTGCCCGAATGGCCCCCGGCGACGTTCCCCTACGGATCGCCCTGCTGGTCTACCGGGGCAATCCCCACTGCGGGGGCCAGGGGGTGTACGCCCGGCACCTCAGCACCGCCCTGACCGACCTCGGCCACCACGTCGAGGTGCTCAGCGGACCGCCCTACCCGGAGCTCGACGCCCGGGTGCGCCTCCAGCGCCTGCCCGGCCTGGACCTGTACCGCCAGCCCGACCCGTTCCGGCGGCCCCGGCTCGACGAGCTGCGCTCTCTGGTCGACGTGGGTGAGTACGGCGTCATGTGCACCGCCGGCTTCCCCGAGCCCTGGGCCTTCAGCCTGCGGGCCCGACGGGCGCTGGCCGAGCGGCGCCACGACTTCGACGTGGTGCACGACAACCAGAGCCTGGGCACCGGCCTGCTCGCCATCCAGGCGCCCCCGCCGGCGGGGCTGGGCCTGCCGGTGCTGGCCACCATCCACCACCCCATCACCGTCGATCGCGACGTGGAGCTGACCCATGCCGGCGACCGGCTGCGACGGCTCACCCTGCGCCGCTTCTACGGCTTCACCCGCATGCAGACCCGGGTCGCTCGCCGGCTGCCGCGGATCGTCACCGTTTCGAGCTCCTCGGTGGACGACATCGTCGCCGGCCACGGCGTCGAGCGCTCGCGGATCCGCGTCGTGCCCGTGGGCGTCGATGCTCGGCGCTGGCGCCCCCGTCCCGAGGTGGCCCGGGTCCCGGGCCGGTTGATGACCACGGCGTCGGCCGACGTGTCGATGAAGGGCCTCGCCTACCTGCTCGAGGCGTTGGCCAAGCTGCGCACCGAGCGCCCCGAGGCCGAGCTCGTGGTGGTCGGGGTGCTGCGTTCCGACAGCCCGGTGCGTCCCCTCGTCGAGCGGCTGAACCTCGGCGGCTCCGTGCACTTCGTGGCCGGGGTGAGCGACGAACGCCTGGTGGAGCTCTACGCCCAAGCCCAGGTGGCCGTCGTTCCGTCGCTCTACGAAGGGTTCTCGCTGCCGGCGGTCGAGGCCATGGCCTGTGCCGTGCCGCTCGTCGCCACCACCGGCGGGGCCCTGCCTGAGGTCGTCGGCGACGACGGGACCTCCGCGGTGCTGGTGCCTCCGGCCGATGCCGGCGCCCTGGCGGCGGCGATCGGCGCCGTGCTCGACGACCGCCGCCGGCGCGACGAGTTGGGCCGGGCAGGCCGGGCCCGGGTGCTCGACCGCTACAGCTGGCCGATGACCGCTCGGGCCACCGTGGCCCAGTACCGCGACGTCATCGCCCTTCGAGCGACGTGCTGACCGCCCGCTACGAGCAGTTGGGCCTGGTCGAAGGCGAACGGCTCCTCGACCTCGGCTGTGGCGGCGGCCGGCACGCTTTCGGCGCCGCCGAGCGAGGGGCTCGGGTGGTGGCCCTCGACGTCGATCTCGCCGAGTTGGAGGACGTGCGCCAGTGGCTCCAGGCCCTGGCCGCCGAACCGGAGCCGGGCGCCGGCTCGGGAGCGGTGGTCGGGGGCGATGCTCTCCACCTTCCGTTCCCCGATGGTGCCTTCGACCGGGTGATCGCCGCCGAGGTGCTCGAGCACGTGCCCGACGACGACGCCGCCCTCGCCGAGCTCGCCCGGGTGCTGCGCCCGGGCGCCACCCTCGCGGTGACCGTGCCGGCGTGGCTCTCGGAGCGGGTGTGCTGGGCGCTGGCCGATGACTATCACGCTCCCGCCGTCGACGGCGGCCACGTCCGCATCTATACCAGGACAGGGCTGTGCCGGCGGCTGGAAGCGGCCGGGCTCGTGCCCACCGCCTCCCACCGCGCCCACGCCCTGCACACGCCGTACTGGTGGTTGCGGTGCCTGGTCGGACTGAGCAACGACCGGCACCCGCTGGTGCGGGCCTACCACCGCTTCTTGGTCTGGGACGTGGTGCGGGCACCTCGGGTCACCCGCGCCGCTGACGCCGTGCTGCGGCCGCTGCTGGCGAAGAGCCTGGTCGTCTACGCCACCAAGCCCGCCCCTGCTCTTGCTTCGTCCCTGCCCGCAACCGGGTGAGATCTGCAGACGAGAGAACGCTCGGGCTCCGCCTGCCCGACGTGCCTGGGGTGCTCAGCGCCGCCGAGGTGGCGGTCACCGTCGACACCATCGCCGAGGTCCAGCTTCCCTCGGGGATGATCCCGTGGTGGTCAGGGGGTCACGCCGACCCGTGGAACCACGTGGAGGCGGCCATGGCCCTGGCCGTCGGCGGACGGCGGGCCGAGGCGGAGGCCGCCTACGCCTGGCTGGCCCGGGAGCAGCGCCCCGACGGCGCCTGGCACCAGTACTACCTGGCCGAGGGGGTGGAGGACGCCAAGCTCGACGCCAACGTGTGCGCCTATGTCGCGACCGGCGTGTGGCACCACCACCTCTGCTTCGGCGATGCCGGCTTCCTGCAGGCGATGTGGCCGGTGGTGGAATCGGCCGTCGACTTCGTGCTCGGGCTCCAGACCGCTCGGGGAGAGATCCTGTGGGCCCGCCACCCCGACGGCACCCCCTGGCCCTTTGCCCTGCTCACCGGCTCGTCGTCGATCTGCCACAGCCTGGGCCGGGCGCTCGCCGTCGCCCGCCGCCTCGGTCACCACCGCCCCCATTGGCAGCGCGCCCGGGTCGCTCTCGCCCGCACGATCGCCCATGTGCCGGACGCGTTCGCCCCCAAGGACCGCTGGGCGATGGACTGGTACTACCCGGTGCTGGCCGGGGTCGTGGGCGGCAAGGCCGGCCGTCAGCGCTTGGCCGCCGGCTGGGACCGCTTCGTCATCGACGGCGCCGGGACCCGCTGCGTCGCCGATCGACCGTGGGTGACCGCGGCGGAGACGAGCGAGTGCGCCATCGCTCATCTGGTCGCCGGCGAGCGCGCCCGGGCCCAGTCGTTGTTCGCTTGGGCCCAGCGCCTACGCGACAGTGACGGTCGCTACTTCACCGGGGTGGTGGTGCCCGACGAGGTGCACTTCCCCGGCGGCGAGCGCTCGACCTACAGCGCGGCGGCGGTGGTGCTGGCCGCCGACGCCCTCTCGGGCGCTTCCCCCGCCGCCGCGCTGTTCGCCGGGCGGCGCAGTACCCGCAGCGACCCGGCGGCCGACACCTCGACGAAGTCGTCAGCGAGGGCCCGGCAGTAGATCTCGTACGGGGGCCGCCCGCCGTCGGCGGGGTCGGGGAACACGTCGTGGATGGCGAGGAGCCCACCGGGGGCGACCTGGGGGGCCCAGCCCTCGTAGTCGGCGTGGGCGGGACCGGCGCCGTGGCCGCCGTCGATGAACACCAGCGAGCAGGGGGTCGACCAGTGGCGGGCCACCGTGTCCGACTCGCCCACCACGGCGACGACCCACTGCTCGAGACCCGCCTCCCGGATGGTGTGGCGGAAGGCGGGCAGCGTGTCGATGGCGCCGGTGACCGGGTCGACCAGGGAAGGGTCGTGCCACTCCCATCCCGGCTGCTGCTCCTCGGAGCCGTGGTGGTGGTCGACGGCGAAGACCACGCCGCGGTGCTCGGCGGCAGCGCCGCCCAGGTAGAGCGTCGACCGTCCGCACCAGCTCCCGATCTCCACCACCGGGGCGCCGGGGACGGCGGCGAGAGCAGCCCGGGCCGAGCGGTACAGCACGATCCCCTCGTCGTCGGGCATGAAGCCCCTCGTCGAGCGGGCCAGCCGGCGGAGGGCGGCGTTCAGGAGGTCGCCAGCTCCGAATCGTCGCCCGGAAGGGCGAACAGCAACGAGTCGAGCAGCAGGTACTTGGCCACCCACAAGATGCCGAAGGCGGTCAGGTTGGCGGCGCTCACGACGGCGGTGCTGTCGTTCCAGCCGGCCGCCAGGTGGACCAGCACGGTGGAGAACGCCAGCCCGAGCAGGGCCAGGGCCAGGCGCCCAACGACGGAGGCACCGGGCCACATTAGCGGTGCAGACGGTCGCTCCCCACCTCGGCGTCAGCCCCCGTGGCAGCTGGTCCGAGTGGGCGGCGGCATACCGAGAGCGATTGGGCCACGATTCGTTGTTCGTGCCACGATCATCCAGTGAAAAGGTTGCTTCACATGGCAGCGTTGAGCGCCGCGCTGGTGGCGTCGGGATGCGCCGGCGGCGCCCAGCAGACCTTGAAGGCCCGTACCAGCCCGCAGCCGACCGCGACCATCCCCGCGCCGCCGACGACCCTTGCCCCGGCACCGGTCCCCCGGGGTTCGGCGTCGCTCGAGGAGCTGGCCGAGGTGCCGGTGACGCTGACCGAGGTGGCGACGCTGGACGCGCCCATCGCCATGGTCGTGCGCCCCGGGCACGAGAACCTGCTGTTCGTCGCCGAACGGGCGGGGCGGGTCAGGGTGGTGGAGGACGGGAGGGTTCGGCCCGAGCCCGTGGTGGAGGTGGAGACCACCACCGACGGTGAACGGGGTCTGCTCGGCCTGGTGTTCTCGCCCGACGGGCGCCACCTGTACCTGAGCTACACCAACCTCGACGGCGACAGCCGGCTCGACGAGTACACGATGGGCGAGGGCCCCACCGAGATCGACCTCTCCTCCCGGCGCACGGTCATGCGGGTGGGCCAGCCCTTCTCCAACCACAACGGCGGCCACGTCGCCTTCGGCCCCGACGGGATGCTCTACTACGCCCTGGGCGACGGGGGTGGCATCGGTGACCCCGAGGGCAACGCCCAGAACACCGGGACGCTGCTCGGCTCGATCCTGCGGATCGACCCCCGGCCCCACCCCGGCGGGCCCTACCGGATCCCGGCGGACAACCCCTTCGTCGCCGGCGGTGGCCGAGGGGAGATCTTCGTGTTCGGGGTGCGCAACCCCTGGCGCTTCTCCTTCGATCGGGCCACCGGTGACCTGTGGATCCCCGATGTCGGCCAGGGCGACGTCGAGGAGATCAACCGGATCCCGCCCCGTGCGGCTGGGGCCAACCTCGGCTGGCCTGCCCTCGAGGGCACCCGGCCCTACGACGGGTCGCCGGCGCCCCCCGACGCGCTGGCCCCGGCGTACGAGTACACCCACGCCGACGGCGTCGCCGTGACCGGCGGCTTCGTCTACCGAGGAAGCCGCCTCCCCGGCCTGGCCGGCGCCTACGTCTTCGGCGACCTCCTCACCGCCCGGCTGTGGGCCCTCGGTGTCGATGGCGACGGCGAGGTCACCGGGCGCGTCGACCTCGGGGTCGCCGTCCCCGAGGGCACCCTGGTGTCGTTCGCTGAGGACGCCGACGGTGAGCTGTACGTCATCTCCATCGCCGGGTCGGTGCTGCGTCTCGATCCTTGAGGCGCGCTCCTCACCACGCCAACGCCTAGCGTCGTCGTCGATGCCTACCGCGGTGGTGGACGGGGTTCGGACGCACTGGCTCGAGGCCGGTCGCGGGGAGCCGGCGGTGGTGCTGCTGCACGCCTTCCCGCTGCACGCCGGGATGTGGGAACCACAACTGGAGGGGCTGTCCGACCGCTACCGGGTGGTCGCTCCTGATCTGCTCGGCTTCGGCGCCTCCGATGCTCCCGACGATCCCAACGCCTACTCGGTGAACCGTTGGGCCGACGCCGTGGCCGGTCTCCTCGACCACCTGGGGCTCGACCGGGTCGTGCTCGGGGGCCTGTCGATGGGCGGCTACGTCGCCTTCGCCTTCTGGCGCCGCCACCGCCACCGCCTCGCCGGCCTCGTGCTGGCCGACACCAGACCCGGCTTCGACACGGCCGAGGTCGCCGACCGGCGCTCCGCCCAGGCCCGCCAGGTGGCGGACGAGGGGACGACCACGCTCATCGAGACCCTGCTCGGTGGCCTGCTCGGCGACCACACCCGCGCCCACCGCCCGATGGTCGTCGACGCCGCCCGCCGGTTGATGGACAACCCCCCTGCCGGGTTCATCGGCGCCCTCGAGGCGATGAAGCGCCGCCCCGACTCGACCCCCGACCTGGCCTCGATCGACGTGCCCACCTTGGTGGTGGTCGGCGACGACGACGCCGTGTCGCCTCCCGAGGTGGCTCGGCACATGGCCGATGCCATCCCCGAGGCCACCCTGGCCATGATCCCCGGCGCCGGCCACCTCTCGAGCTTCGAGGAGCCCGAGGCCTTCACCCGGGAGGTCGCCGCCCTGGTGGCCCGATGCCAGTCGCCAGGACGCTCTCACTAGCCTTGGCGCTCGTGTCCCGACGTCTCCTGGTGCTCGCCGTCGTGGTGGCCGTGGCTGCAGGGGTTGCCGCCGAGCGAAGCACGAACGACCCGCCCCGGCGGGCAGCTACCGGCGTGGCTGCTGGTGAGGCTTCCAACCGCGACCGCCTGTACCGGGCACCGGCCCGAACCGGGGAGCCGCCCATCGCCGAGGCGCCCGTGGCAGAACCGGCAGAACCGGCCGACCAGGTGGTCCAGTCACCGCCAGAACCCGAGCCCCCGCCGCCATCCGCGGCCCCGGAGATCGACCTGGCGGTGGCCCCGGTGGCCGCCGACGACCCCGCCGGGCTCGCCGAGCAGATCCTCGTGGCCGAGCGGGCCATCCGCGACGATCGCGCCACGCCTACCACCATCGCTCGTTTCGGCCACCTCCAGCAGGTGGCCTACCGGGCCCTGGTGGTCCACCCCGAGTGGGACGCCCAGGTGGCCGCCGCCCTCCCCCCCGACCTGCGCCCGGTCATGGCCGCCAACGTGGCCGCCGGGCGGGAGCTGCGCCGCCCGCTGCGCAAGCCCCAGACCCAGCTGCCGGCATGGCGCATCGTCGAGCCGGCGCCGGCGGCCGAGCTGCGGGCCTACTACGAGGAGGGCGAGGCCCGCTACGGCGTGCCCTGGGAGTACCTGGCGGCCATCAACCTGACCGAGACCCGGATGGGGCGCATCCGGGGACTCAGCACCGCCGGGGCCCGGGGCCCGATGCAGTTCATCCCGAGCACGTGGGCCAGCTACGGCCAGGGCGACATCGACGACCCCCACGACGCCATCCTCGCTGCCGCTCGCTATCTGGCCGCCAACGGTGGAGGGTCTGGCAACCTGGCCAACGCCTTGTACCGCTACAACCCGGTGTCTTGGTACGTGAAGGCGGTCACCTTGTACGCCGAGCAGATGGAGGCCGACGACCGGGCCTATCTCGGCTACCACGCCTGGCAGGTCTACTTCACCACCGCACTGGGCGACGTCCTCCTGCCGGTCGGCTACGAAGCCACCGAGCGGCGCCCGGTCACCCCCGCCGACCTCACCTGAGAAGCCCGCGGCCTGGCAGCGCGGCCGAGACCACCGCCAGGAGAAGCCACGGGCGCAGGGCGGTGTGGAGCCGCTCGGCACAAGAGCGTCCGACCTTGGCTGGGCGGCTCCAGCTCGGCCGGGGGCGCACGTTCACCGCCTCCTCGTGGGGGCGAGCGTCCCCGCGGCCACTGGTCCGGCACCGTACCCTCGCCCCATGGTCAGGGCACCCGTCGAGGCGGTGGTGTTCGACTGGGGCGGGACCCTGTCCGAGTTCGTCTCCATCGAGATGATCGACGTGTGGACCCTGGCCGGACAGCACCTGGCCCCGGGGCGTGAAGCCGAGGTCGCCGAACGGCTGTGTGCCATCGAGGCCCAGTTCTGGGAGCGCACCGCCGGGGAGTGCCGGTCGGCCACCCTGGCCGAGCTGGTGGCCGAGGCCTCGGCCGAGCTTCGCCTCGACGTCGCCGAGGCGGTGCTGGAGGAGGCGGCGGTGCGCCACCTCGATGCCTGGACGCCCCACATCCGCCACGCAGACGACGCCCGGGCCACGCTCATGGCGCTCCGAGAGCGCGGCCTCCGCCTCGGCCTGTTGTCGAACACCCACTGGCCACGGGCGTTCCACGAGCGCTTCCTCGAGCGCGACGGCTTGGCCGACTTGCTCGACGCCCGCCTCTACACGAGCGAGATGGCCCATCTCAAGCCCCACCCCTCGGTGTTCGAGGAGGCCCTCGCCGCCCTCGGGGTAGGCGATCCCGGGGCCGCCGTGTTCGTCGGCGACCGGCCCTACGACGACGTCTGGGGGGCGCAGCGCGCCGGCCTGCGAGGGGTGCTCGTCGCCAACCACCACGCCCCCGCCTGGTCCGTCACCCCTGACGCCGTCATCGCCTCGCTATCGGAGCTGCCGGCGGTGCTGGACGCCTGGTCCTGACAACGGCGGTGCGGGAACGACGAGGACGCCAGCTCGGCGCGTTGCCTGGCCGGCAAGAGGTCACGCGGCGTGGATCACCAGGACGGCGATGTCGTCGCGGGCGACGCCGTCCTGGTGGTCGAGCACCGCGGTCTCGACCGCCTCGGCCACGGCCTTGGCGCTCATGCCGGCGCAGGTCGCCAACAGCGACGCCAGCCGCTGCTCGCCGTACTCGCCTCGGCGCCCCCGGGCCTCGGTGACGCCGTCGGTATAGAGCACGAGGCTGTCGCCCGAGCCGAGCTCGACGGTGACGTCGACCAACCTCGGGTGGGGGAACAAGCCGAGCAACATGCCGGGCGAGGAGAGGGGCTCGACCGTCCCGTCGCTGCGCACCACCAGTGCTGGTGGGTGGCCCCCGGAGCTGAGCGTCAACGCCACCACCGGGGAGCGCCGCAGGCTGGCGTAGACCACGCTGGCGAAGCGGGCGTCGTGGCGCTCGCCCTCGCTCGCGCTCTGGCGCACCAGGGCCTCGTTGAGGATGGTGAGGATCCCCGAGGGCGCCCGGGTCTGCATCGAGGCCGCCCGCACCGTGTAGCGGGCCAGAGCGGTCAGGCGGGCGGCCTCGGCGCCCTTCCCGCACACGTCGCCGACCACGATGCCCCACGTCCCTCGCCCGGTCTTGAACACGTCGTAGAAGTCGCCGCCCACGTCGAGCCCGGCGCCGGCGGGGTGGTACCGGCTGGCCAGCTCGACGCCGGGCACCTGGGGCAGATCTGGGGGGAGCAGGCTCTCCTGGAGGGTGCGGGCCAAGGTGGCGAAGCGCTCGCCCGACTCGAGGAGGGCCTGCTCGGTGCGCTTCTGCTGGGTGATGTCGCGGAAGTACCAGGCCCACCCGTAGTAGGTGCCGTCGTCACCGAGGCAGGGGGCGCCGTAGCGATCGAGCACCCGGCCGTCGATGAAGACGACCTCGTCTCGGACGGGCTTCACCGGGTCCTGGTAGACCTCGTGCACCCGCCGGATGAACGACTCGGGGTCGACGACCTGCTCCATGGCCCGGGCCAGAGCGGCCTCGTCCGAGCGACTGGCGATGACGTCGTCGGGTATGCCCCACATCTCGGCGAAGCGTCGGTTGAACGAGGTCATCTCGCCGGTGGGTGAGACCACGAGGAGGCCCTCCACCCCGGCCTCGTTTTGGGCTCGCAGGAGCGCTGCCTGGAAGGCAGCCTCGCGCTGGGCCAGGTCCATGTCGTGGTACAGCCGGGCGTTGTCGACGGCGAGGGCGGCCCGCCGGCCGAGCTCCTCGGCGAGGGCAACGTCGTCGGGGCTGCTGGTACGTCCCCGCTCGGTGACCAGCGAGAGGATGCCCAAGCGACGCTGTCGGGCGATCAACGGCACGATCACCACCGACTGGATCCCCACCGCCCGCACCAGCTCGAGATGCTCCGCGCTGGCGGTGGTCTGGGCGAGCATCTCCTCGGTTACCTCCGAGACGTACAGGGTGGTCGCCGTGCGCAACGCCGCGCCGGGACCGGCGTCGTCGTCGAGGTGCCTCGGATAGCGCTGCTGGAGATCGACGAGCTGTTCTGCCCGGGCGGGGTCGACATGGGCGGTGGTGACCGCTTGGAGCGTTCCGGCGGTGTCAACGAGGTGGACGACGCACCAATCGGCCAGGCGAGGAACGGCGAGCTGGGCCAGGCGGGTCAGCGTGACCTCGTAGTCGAGCGACGCCCCCAGCACCGCCGACGCCTCGGCGAGGAAGGCCAACGAGGAGATCTGCACCGAGGCGTCGGAGGCGTCGTGGAAGCGGTGCTCATCAGCCATGGCCACCTCCTGTCGTCGACCCCGGGCATCGTCGGCTTGCTGTGAACGGCGTCATCACCAGTGTGACAGCAAGTGGCGGGCGTGAGACCTGCTCGAACGCCGATGGCACTGCATCAGCCGCCCCCGGGGCCTGACCCGGCGTCGGTCCCGTCGAGGTCAGCGACGATGCGCTCCACCTCCATCCGGGTGTCGGCGATGCGCTTGCGGCACAGCCGGATCAGGGCGGCCGCTCTTGCCACCCGCTCCGCCAACCGATCCACGTCGAGCGTGTCGTCCTCGAGCTGAGCCAGGATGGCCTCGAGCTCGCTGAGGGCCCGGGCGTAGGTGAGGGAGCCGAGGTCGGGCGGCGTCGGCGGCTCGGGCGGTTGGAGGTCTGCCATCAGGCTTCGTCTCCCGCGTCGGCCACGGCGGTGTCGGTCACCGTGCTGCGGGCTCGGCCTCGGGCGAAGGTGGTGACGAGGACGTCACCGGAGGCCAACTGGCTCGCGCTGCGCACGAGGTGGCCGTCGGCCGTCCGGGTCAGCGACCAGCCTCGGGCCAGGGCGCGGGCGGGATCGGCGGCGCTGACCCTGGCGGCAGCGGTGGCGAGGGAGGCGTCGGCCCCCGAGGTGACCCGCGCCGTCGCCCGACGCACGCTTCGGGTGGCTTCGGCCAGGCTGGTCTCGGCCCGGCACAGCCGGGCGTCGAGGCGGACGGGGTCGAGCCGCCGGGCGGCGGCCTCGATGGTGCTCGCGCCCCCCGCGACCTGCGAGCGGGCAAGGGTGGCGGTCTGGGCGGCGCGCCCGTCGAGACGACCCCGAGCTCCCGCCAGAGCCCCGCCGGTGCGCACCACCAGCGCCCGGGCCCGCCGGGTCAGCGCCTGGTCGGCGGTGGCGGTGGTGCCGACACCGAGGCGGACCACCCTCGACCAGGCGGCCTCGGCACGGGCCCATGCCGCCGCCACTCGCTCGACCAGCAGGGCTGCACACGCCGTGGGCGTCTTGCAGGCGGTGTGGGCCACGTCGTCGGCCACGCTGGTGTCGATCTCGTGGCCGATCCCGGTGAGCACGGGCACCGGCATGGCGGCCACCGCCCGAGCCACCCGCTCGCTGTCGAAGGTGGCCAGGTCGGTACGGGGGCCCCCACCTCGCACCACCAGCACGACGTCGGGCCGGTGACGCGCCACGGCGCGCAGCGCCCGGACCAGGGAGAGCTCGGCTCCGCTGCCCTGCACCCGGGCATCGGCCACCAACACCTGGAAGCCGAAGCCGCTGCTGGCCAGGCTCGACAGCACGTCACCGCAGGCGGCGCTGCCCTCGCTGGTGACCAGCCCCACTCGCAGGGGCACCACCGCCAGGGCCAGGCTTCGGTTGGCCTCCAGGAGCCCCTCGGCAGCAAGCGTGCGCAGCACGAGGTCGCGAGCCACGGCGAGGCGGCCGAGGGTGTGCACCGGGTCGACCGCCGACATCACCACCTGGATCCGCCCGTGGCGGTGCTGGACCCGGCCGCGGATGCGCACCTCCAACCCATCGGCGAGGGCGAAGCCCGGCCATGCCGCCAGCTCCCGTTCGATGCGAAGCCGCTCCTTGCGGAACAGGGCGACGGCGAAGCTGGCCGTCGGTCCCTGCCGGGAGTTGCGTTCGCACAACGAGAAGTAGACGTGGCCGCTGGCGTTGACCGGACGCAGCCCGTCGATCTCGCCCCGCACCCATACTTCGGAGGGAAAGGCCGATGCCACGACCCGGCTGAGCGCCGCCGCCAGCTCGCCCACCCCGTAGGTGTGCTCGGCGGCGAAGAGGCTCTCCTGTTCGACCTTCGCCATCTCCCCATTGTGGTCCAGGCGTGGGACGCGCCCGGCGGTGGCGGCCCGGGTGCTGCTAGCTTCTCCGCGCCCTGGCCGCAGGACCACGCCGACGAGAGGAGCCCTCATGTCCAGCCCGCCCCGCCACCTCAGGCCCCTTGCCCCGAGGCCACCGAGATGAACGCCACCGACAGCCTCGACGTGTTCGAGGCCTGCACCACTCCCCTCCGGCCGAGGACCACCCGGGCCGGCACCAGCGCCACGCGCCCGTCGGGGCGCCCGCTCCGGCGCCTGCCGGGCGCCCGGATGTTGCTCGTGCTCGCCGCCCTGCTGGTGGTCACCGGCGCTTGCGCTTCGACCGACGGCGCCACTCACGGCGAGCGGGCCAGCGGTGGTGACGACCAGGTCTTCACCATCGGCGCCATCCCCGACCAGGACCCCGAGAGGCTGCAGCGGCTCTACGGCATCGTCGCAGACCACCTCGGCGAAGAGCTGGGCGTGGCCGTCGAGTACGAGCCGGTCACCGACTACGCCGCCTCGGTCAGCTTGTTCCGAACCGGCGACCTAGACATGGTGTGGTTCGGCGGGCTCACCGGTGTTCAGGCCCGCCTCCAGGTCGACGGCGCCGAGGCCATCCTCCAGCGGGGCATCGACGAGCGCTTCCACAGCATCTTCATCGCCAACACCGCCGCCGGCCTCCAGCCCGTCGACGACGTCGCCGGGCTGTCGCAGCTCGCCGGCAAGCGGTTCACCTTCGGCAGCGAGTCGTCCACGTCGGGGCGGCTCATGCCCCAGTTCTTCCTCGAACAGGCCGGGGTCTCGCCCGAGACCGACTTCGCCGGCGCCGCCGGATTCTCGGGGTCCCACGACAAGACCATCGAGCTGGTCGCCGCCGGCACCTTCGAGGCGGGGGTGGTCAACGAGCAGGTGTGGACCAGCCGTACCGAGGCAGGTGAGGTCGACCTCGACAAGGTCACCGCCATCTTCCGAACCCCGCCGTACCACGACTACCACTGGGTGATCCGCCCCGACGTCGTCGAGCGCTTCGGTGACGACTTCGTCACCCGGGTCAAGGCGGCGTTCACCGAGCTCGACCCCCGCGACCCCAACGACGCCGAGATCCTCGAGCTGTTCGGCGCCGAGGAGTTCATCGAGACCGACAACGACAACTACGCCGAGATCGAGCAGGTCGCCCGTGACCTCGGGCTCATCGCCCAGTGATCCGCCCCGATCCTGGCGGGGGGAACAGGGGCATCCGCAACCGCTCGTGGAGGCAACGGGAGAGCGACCCGGGAACGGCGCCGGTGTTCTCGTTGCGGGGCGCCGGGGTGCGCTTCGGCGCCACGTGGGCGCTGGAGGGGGTCGACCTCGAGGTGGGGGCGGGCGAGCGGGTGGCGCTGGTCGGCCCCAGCGGTGCGGGCAAGACGACCCTGCTGTCGCTGCTCAACGGCTCGCGCCGCCCGACGGCGGGCAGGGTCGCCGTGCTCGGTCGCGACCTGGCCACCGTGCGGCCCTCCGAGCTGCGCCACCTCCAGCGCCGGGTGGGAACCGTCCACCAGCAGCACCACCTGGTGGGACCGCTGCGGGTGGTCCACAACGTCAACGCCGGGCGGCTCGGGGAGTGGTCGCTGCTCGAGGCCGTCCGCTCGCTGATCTCGCCCACCGACGTTGCCGCCGCCGAGGCCGCCCTCGCTCGAGTGGGGATCGCCGAGAAGCTCTACGAGCGGACCGACACCCTGTCGGGTGGCCAGCAGCAGCGGGTTGCCCTGGCCCGGGTGCTGGTGCAGCGCCCCGTGGCCATCCTCGGTGACGAGCCGATCTCCAGCCTCGACCCGGCCCGGGCCGAAGAGGTCATGCAGCTGCTCGCCGGCCTGGCCGGCGACGCCGGTCGCGCCCTCGTGGTCAGCCTCCACGCCGTGGAGCACGCGTTGCGCCACTGCAACCGCCTGGTCGGTTTGCGCCAGGGCCGGTTGGTGTTCGACGCCGCCGCCGCCGAGGTCACCCCGGTCATGGTGGAGGAGCTCTACCGGATCGACCAAAGCACCGACGAGCACGGCGAGGGCGCCGCCTGAGCGTCGGGCTCCCCGTCTCGGGCCTCCCCCATGTCGCGCCCCCCCCGGCTCCGGGTCCGGGCAGCAGGTGTGGGGCGCCGGCCCCGCCGCGCTCCGGACGCCGGGTCTGGACCGCCCTGGTCGTGCTCGCCTTCGCCGGCTCGCTGGTGCACGCCGGCCTGGGCTCCCAGGGGACACTCAACCCTGCCGGATGGCCCCAGCTCCGCCGCTTCCTCGCCGCTGCCGCCCACCCGGCCACCTCCCCCGAGTTCATCCGCCTCACCTTGGACGCCACCCTGACCACGCTGGCCTACGCGGTCCTCGGAACCGCGGTGGCCGTCGGCATCGGTGTGGTGGGCGGAGTGGCCATCTCCGAGAGCTGGTGGCGCCGCCCTCCCTCGGGGCGTCCCCGCCGCACCGGGCGAGCCGGGGAGGTCGGCCCCTGGTTGGCGTCCCGACTGGTCGTCAGCCTGCCCCGCGGCGTCCACGAGGCGGTGTGGGGCCTCGCCCTGGTGACGATCCTCGGACTCGACCCGCTGGTCGGCGTGCTCGCCATCGGGGTCCCCTACGGAGCGGTCACCGCCAAGGTCTACGCCGAGCTGCTCGACGAGACGCCCACAGGCGCGTTCGAGGCCCTGCGCACCGCCGGGGTGGGCCGGCTGCGCGCCCTCACCTACACGCTGGCGCCCCTCGCCTTCCCCGACATGCTGTCCTACGCCTTCTACCGCTTCGAGTGCGCCATCCGGGGCGCGGCCATCCTCGGGATCATCGGTGCCGGCGGCCTCGGGTTCCAGCTGGCGCTGAGCTTCCAGTCCCTGCGCTACGACGAGATGTGGACGCTGATCTATGCCCTGATGGCGGTGTGTGGTCTCGCCGACTGGTGGAGCACCGCGCTGCGGCGACGCAGCGCCCTGCCCCCCCGTACCATCGCCGGGCTTGGGGACGTCGGCGATTCCGAGCAACGGCTCACCGGCGCCACCCGCTCGGCGCTCGGCCGTGACCGCCGGCTGCACGCGTCGGCCGCCGTGGTGGTGGCGCTCGTGGTCGTGTCGCTGTGGCACCTCGGTGTGGACGTGTCCACGCTGTGGGCACCCCGGGCCCAGCGCCTCGCCAGCGAGATGGCCGCCTCGTCGTTCCCACCCGATCTCGGGGTCGAAGAGCTCGCCCGCCTGGTCGTCCTCAGCCTCCAGACCCTGGAGATGTCGGTGATCGCCGCCGTGGTGGCGTCGCTGGCGGGAACGGCCATGGCCTTCGTGATCGCCGGCGGGGTGGAGGCGGAGCAGCGGGCAGGGGTCCTGCAGCGGGTGGGGGCCGGCGCCGCCCGGGGGCTCCTGCTGGTCTGCCGGGCCGTTCCTCCACCGGTCGGGGCGCTGCTGTTGCTGTTCGTGCTCCTCCCCGGCCCGCTCCCCGGTGCCCTGGCGCTGGCGGTCTACAACGCCGGCATCCTCGGCCGGCTGATGGCCGAGGTGGTGGAGAACCTCGATCCGGCTCCGGCGCGGGCCCTGCGCAGCCAGGGGGCGTCGGCGCCGCAGGCGTTCTGCTACGCCATCCTGCCCCGCACCCTCCCCCGCTTCGCCGCTTTCGGGCTGTACCGCTGGGAGGTGGCGATCCGCGAGACGGTGGTGGTGGGCCTGGTGGGTGCCGGCGGGTTGGGGCGGCTGCTCGCCCAGCAGCTGGCGGCGTTCGACTACCGGGGGGCGACCGCCACCTTGGCCGCCCTGGTGGTGCTGACCGTCGCCGTCGATATGGTCAGCTCGTCCGTCCGCCGGGCGCTGCGCTGAGTCGCCGCCCTTGCCCCCTTCCTCCTGGGGGGCGAACCTCAGCCGAGGACCCCGTCCAGGAGGCCGCCCAGCAGCCCCGAGTCCCCGCCGGTCGGCGCCGGCTTGGGTGGAGCGGGCGGCGAGAGGAACCACTCGGTCCCGTCGCCGCCGGCGATGTAGGGGTGCTGAGGGCCGAACCGCTGTTCCTGGGTCATCCCCGGGGCCTGGTCGGCGGCCAGCTTGAACGCCTCTTGGATCGACACCGCCCCGTTGCGGTCGGCGTCGCCGCCCCCCTTGAGGAAGCCCTGGTCGACCATGAGGCCGTGGAACACCGACTGGCGCCAGTCGCCCCGCTCGTAGCCCTTCTGGTCTTCCTGGGACGCGGCGGTGAACAGCGTCCGGGGGCCGCTGACCCCGTCGTCGAACCCGGCTGCTTCGCAACCGGCGATGGTCACCCACGAGTCGCCCTTGATCTGGCGGAGATAGCCAGCAATCTCACCGTCGGCGATGTGGAGGTTGTTGGTGGGCCAGATGAACTCGTCGTTGCCCTCCTGGTCGCCGTCCCGGGCGGCGTCGTTGGGCTTTTGCTTGACATGACCGGAGTAGGAGAACACCGAGAACGACTGGTCGGTGCTGCGCTCGACCAGCCAGGCGAGGGCGCTGCGGATGGCGCCGTCGGTGGCGGCCTCGTTGACCAGCACCTTGATGTGGTCGTCGGGCCACCCGTTGCGGAGCAGCGCCTCCCGCACGATGGCGGCGTCGCCGGCGCTGCCCGGGGTTGACTGGGTCCTGCCCTGGTACTCGCTGATCCCGATCACCACCGCCCACTTCTCGGCCTGGGGCGAGGGGGCGGCGCTGGCGGCGCCGAGCGGCGACAGGACCAGCAACCCGCTCAGCAGGGCGAGCACCACCTTGTGCTTCATGCAGCTCCCATCCTCGATCGGACACCCACCTGGCGGCGGGAGCGTAGCCGGACAAAACGCCGACGAGGGGATGGGGACGAATCCCCATCCCCTCGTGCGGGTCGTGCTCAGGTCGTTACAGGTCCTTGCCGCGACGGCTGCGAAGAGCCAGGCGACCGGCGGTCAGGGCACCACCGAGGAGGCCGACACCGAGGACCGCGGGCAGGGCGCCCAGGCCACCGGTGCGGGGCAGCGACGGACGGGCGTCACCGGTGGGGGTCAGCGCCGGGGGGGCCGGCGCGGGGGCCGGCGGGGCGCAGTTGACCGCCGACACCTCGG
>JADDQY010000091.1:4378-5318 GCA_016781135.1 Actinomycetota bacterium | reverse complement strand
ATCCTCGCCAGTCGCGGCACGTCGCCATCGGTCCCTGGCAACCGCATTTCGGCTCTGGGGTCCTCAGCCGTGTGTCTCATCGACTAGCGAGGTCTTCGGGGCCGGTGGTTCCTCCGGCTCTTTGCTCTCGTCCTCGGGCAGCCCCAGGCCCCGGGCCACGAGCTCGTCGATCGTCAGTCCCTCCTCCTCACTCGTGCGGCCCTTGGCCCGGCGCTCCAGGTCCTCGAGCTGGTTGGCGATGCCCCGCAGCATGGTCTGCCACTGACCCAGGCCCTCGAACGAGTGGCGCACCAGCGCCTCGATGCGGGTGTTCACGGCGGCGACGATCCGCTCTTGAGAGCGGGTGAGAGGGTTGGCTCCGAGCTGGTCCAAGAAGGAGTCCAGGCGCATCGACAGCTCGGCCGCCTGGACCTCGTCGCCAAAGACCAGATCGACCAGCAGGGCCAAGGCGGTGCCGAAGCGCTCGGCGTCAGGGGTAGCCAGCTTCACCGCCACCCCGGGCTGGTCCGACCACGGCGGCGGGGGCATGAAGAACCACGTCAGCGGCACCTCGAAGGCCCGGGCGAAGGCGACGAGCTCATCGGCGTCGAAGTTGCGCACGAAGCGCCCGGCGATGGAGCGCTCGGCCTGGGAGACGCTGGCCTTGGACCAGCGCTTGCCCAGGTAGGGCTCAAGGGCCTGGGCCGCCTCCTCCTGGGTCCAGCCCTTTCGCTGTCGGGCCAGGGCCAGGTTGAACGCAACCACCTGATTCGGGGTCAGTCCCAGGTAGGAGGGGTACTCGGGCGGCGCTTCGGCTGATTTCTTGGCCTTCTTGGGCATCAGCGGTCCGTCCCGTGCCGGGCCGTGTCACTACGTGTCAATGGTTCCACAGTCCACCAACATAGCAGTTGACGAAGGGATGACAAGGGCGTAGTTTCGCCGCCATGGTGCTGCGCGTCGT
>JADDQY010000091.1:4273-4369 GCA_016781135.1 Actinomycetota bacterium | reverse complement strand
GGTCTCCTTCGACGAGCTTCCCGATTGTCCTCACCATCAGTGAAGCGGCGAAGGTGCTGCGCATCGGCCGGGGCGCGGCCTACGCCCTGGCCCGGC
>JADDQY010000091.1:0-4253 GCA_016781135.1 Actinomycetota bacterium | reverse complement strand
CGAGAGGGACTTCCCGTCGTCCGATTTGGGCGCAGCCTGCGGGTTCCGCGGGCGGCCCTGTTGCGCCTGCTCGACGCCGGCGGCCAAGGCAGCGCAGCCGGAGCGTGAGCGGGCAGTCCAAGTCCGACGACCGGCACCGCCGAGCGGTAGACGGGCTACTCGTTGCTCCGAGTTCCCGCCAGGCCCGCCGAGAGCTCGGGACCACGGCGTGGAGCGTTCTCGAAGAGGTCGCCCTCGACGCTCGTCTCGATGGCCACGGCCGGCTGCTGGCGCTCACCAACGTGCGGCGTATCTCCCTCCAGCTCGGGATCAGCAAGGACACCGCAGCGCGGGCGCTGCTGCGCCTCGCCGGCGCCGGCCTCGTCGAGCGCCAGAGCGGCCGAGACCTGAGCGGCGAGTTCACCAGGTCGGTCTACGTGGTGCACCTCGACGAGTCCGCCGGCCTTGCCCGCGCTGGTCACAGGTGTCCAACCGGGTGCCCAGCTTCGACGGACACGATGAGCCGGGCGGATCTCGAGCGGCAGGACAATGCCAAGTCCGTTCCTGCGAGACGTCCCCGGTCTCGCCGTCACTCATCCAGCCGCCGAGTCTCGATCTCCGAGCAAGGTGAACTCTTCGTCGCCGACTCCTTGGGGACGCCGCGATGAGCCACACAACGCGGCTCGCTATCGGCGATGGCCTGGCCCCGAGGATCGCTCCAGGTCCTGCACGCGGTGACGCTCGCTCGGTCACTTCGCAGGACGACAAGGCATCCCTGAATGCCAACTCCGATCCCGCAGCCCTCAGCGCGCGCTCACCGAACCTTCCCGGCCCCGTCCCCGAGGCCTGATCCCGATGGCTTCGACCATCCTGGATGAAAGGCCCAAGAACCGATCCATACACTGGCACCCTGCGGTGCCTTCAACCTCAGCGGCCGTCCCGCTCATCCCTCAGCGGGGGCCAGCGTGCTGAGCCGGGGGAAGGTCACCCCCGCCACCGTGTCCTACTATACGGACGAGGTCGCCGCCGGCTTGGAGGACTACTACGCCGGCCGGGGCGAGGCCGTGGGCCACTGGGTGGGACACGGCTCCGCCGCCGCCGGACTGTCCGGCGAGGTGTCGCCCGAGCAGCTCGCTCGGCTCTTTCAAGCCGTCCATCCCGACACCGGCGAAACCCTCGGCGCTGCCTACACCGTCCGCGCCGATGCCGACCGGGTCACCGGCTGGGACCTGACCTTCTCGGCGCCGAAGTCGCTGTCGGTGCTGTGGGCGCTGGGCGGTGGCGAGGTGGGCATGGCCGCCAAGGAGGCCCACGACGCGGCGGTGGCCGCTGGCCTCGAGTACCTCGAGGAGCACGCCGCCTTCTCCCGCCAGGGCAAGGCCGGCATCCGCCAGGTCGACACCGAGGGACTGCTGGCCGCCGCCTTCGTGCACCGGACCTCCCGAGCCCAAGACCCCCAGTTGCACACCCACGTCCTGGTCTCCGGACGGGTGCGCTGCCAGGACGGGATGTGGCGGGCCCTGGACTCCCGGGCCCTGCACCGAGAGCTCAAGTCCGCCGGCATGGTCTACCAAGCGGCGCTGCGCGCCGAGACCACCGCCCGACTGGGCGTGGACTGGGAGCCGGTGGATCGCCACGGCCAGGCCGACATCGCCGGCGTGCCCGCCGCCGTGGTGGCGCACTACTCCAAGCGGCGCCGGGCCCTAGAGGCCGAGGCCCGGGCCCGCATCACCGAGGCCGAGGCGAAACTGGAGCGCAGTCTCACTCCCGAGGAGCGCCGGCGCACCTACCAGCAGGCGGCGCTGGAGACGCGCCTGTCCAAGGGTCATCCCTCACTGTCCGAGGTCGGTCTGCACGACGCCTGGCGGGCCGACGCCGCTGACGCCGGGCTGGACCTCGAGGACTGGCTGCCCGAGGTGCTCGACCGGCGGGGCCCTGCACACCAGGTCGACGCAGAGGCGGCGGTGGTGGAGGAGTGCCTCGAGGAATTGGCCACCTCCAGCTCCACCTGGGGCCGAAGCCACGTGGTCCGCCAGGTCGCCCGGCGGGTCCCGGTGGACGTGGGCGACGCCGAGGCCGCCCGGCGCTGGGTGGAGCGGGTGGCGGATTCGGCGCTGGCCCATCCCGACGTGGTGGTCCTGGCGGCACCCGCTCCCGAGCCGCCGCAGGACCTGCGCCGGCGGGACGGGCGCTCGGTGTATGAGGCCCACGGCGCCCCTCGGTTTTCCACCCTGGCCACCCTGAGCCGGGAGCAACACGTGCTGGACGCGGCCGTGGCCGGCCGGGAGGCCGGCCGCTCGGTGGCCGCACCCGACGCCGTCGAGGTGGCCATCGCCACCCACGGGTTGGGTGAGGACCAGGCCCAGGCCCTGCGTCGCCTCACCTTGGCCGGTGAGGCCATCTGTTGCGTGGTGGGCCCGGCGGGGGCGGGCAAGTCCCGGGCCATGGGTGCCGCCGCCGACGCCTGGGCCGACAGCGGAGTTCCGGTGCGGGGCCTGGCCGTGTCCGCCGCCGCCGCCGGGGTGTTGGCCACCGAGGCCGAGATTCCCACCGAGACCATCGCCAAGTTCCTCTACGAGCACTACCGCCCCGGCGGTCCCGATCCTCAGTGGAGGCTGAACCGAGGCGCGGTGGTGGTGGTGGATGAGGCAGCCATGGTGGCCAGCGCGGAGCTGGCCCAGGTGGTGACCCTGGCCAGCGAGGCCGAGGCCAAGGTGGTGCTGGTAGGCGATCACCGCCAGCTCGGGGCGGTGGAGGCCGGCGGGCTGTTCCGCCTGCTGGTGGCCGAGACCGACGCCGCCGAGCTCACCGCGGTGCGGCGCTTCTCCGCCGAGTGGGAGCGAGATGCCAGCCTGCGCCTGCGGGCGGGGGATCGCTCGGTCGTGGACGAGTACTACGCCCGGGGACGGGTGGTGGGCGGCGAGCGAGCGGTCATGGTGGAGGAGGCCTTCGGGCGCTGGTGGATGGCCCGAGAGCAGGGCGAGTCGGTGGTGGTCTGCGCCGCCGACCACGCCACGGTGAACGAGCTGGCCGCCCGGGCCCGAGCCGCCCGGGTGGCCGCCGGCGAGGTGGAGCCCGGCGGGGTGGTCGCCGGTGAGCAGGTCGTGGGGGTAGGCGATGAGATCGTCACCGGTCGCAACGACCGGTCCCTGGTCACCTCGGCCGAGGGGTGGGTGCGCAACGGGGACCGCTGGCGGGTGCTGGAGCGCCTGGGCGACGACGCCCTGCTCGTCGAGGACCTCACCGGGCGGGGGCAGGTCACGCTGCCCGGTGACTACGTGCGCGAGCACGTGGCCTTGGCCTACGCCGTGACCATCCACAAAGCCCAAGGCGTCACCGTCGACCAGTCGATCCTCCTGGCCGACCATCGCACCACCGCCGAGGGGCTGTACGTGGGCATGACCCGGGGCCGGCTCTTCAACGTGGCCCTGGCCGTGTGTGACCACGACGACCTCGAGCACCCCTCACCAGGGCCAGCCCCGAGCGAGCGCCAGGTCCTGGTGGCGGCCATGGGCCGCAGCGCCGCCGAGGTGGCGGCCCTCGACGCCCTGCGGGAGGCGCTGGCTCGCTCGGAATCGCTGGCCACCCTCGTTCCCCGCCTGGCCAACCTCGACGCCTGGATCGCCGACCAGATGCCCCCCGATCGCTCCGTGGAGCTCCAGCAGGCAACCCATGGCCTCAACCACGCCCTGAACTTCTGCCGGCCCGGGCACCTCACCAGGGCTGGGCGGGAAGACCGGCGCCGCCTCGAGGTGGCCCAGGCCCGCTACGACGCCCTGATCGCCCACCAGGACGGCCGAGCGGCGTGGCTGGAGGACCACGCCGACACCCTGGCCTACCGGGAGGAGCTGGCGGCGGCGGTGACCCGGCGCCGCCGGGAGCTCGGCGTAGCCGCCGCGGTCACTCAGCCCGACCATGTGGTGGAGCTCATCGGTCCGGCGCCCGCCGGTGACCCCGACGAGGTGCAGCGCTGGACCAACCTGGCCGGGCGCATCGAGGGTTACCGGGAGCACTGGGGCGTCGAGCCCGACGAGTTGCTGACGCGGCCGGTGGAGTCCTGCCAGGCCCAGGAGTGGGATCTGGCCATCGAGACCACCCGGGTCCTCATGCCGCCGCCGGCGCCGAGCCTGGAGCGAGGCCTCGACATGGGGATCGACCTGGGGTGGTGAACAGCGGGTGGCACCCAGAAGCTCGCCCGGAGGGCGAGCTTGCCCTCCATGGTCCACCCGGAATGCCCGGGGCCGTCAAGGGTTCGCTGCGCCGGACTCCGTCCG
>JADDQY010000066.1 GCA_016781135.1 Actinomycetota bacterium | reverse complement strand
GTTCATCCCAGAGCCGTAGGTCGGGGTGAAGTGGAAGTGGAACCGGCGATGACGTAGCAACCACTTGTGGACGGCCGAGGTCTTGTGCGTCGACAGGTTGTCCAAGATCACGTGCACGTCGAGGTCCTTGGGGACCCCCCGGTTGACCTTGTGTACCCCGATCGCCGTGCCCTCCCGACGACGGAGACAGCCGCCGCCAGCGGAGCTGGGGGGCGATGACGCCCCGGCGCCCGGTCGATTGCGGCGACGGTGGCCCAGGTGAAGCAACGAGTTCAGGCTGGCGTGACCGAGCGAAGGGAGTGCGGGCGCACGCCCGCGTCAGCTCGGAACCTGCTCACTACTGCGCGCCATCGAACAACCGGTCGAAGACCTCCACGTACTTCACCCTTTGATGGTCCCAAGCCAGCTCCGTCTCAACTCGCTGACGGCCGATCATTCCCATCGCCGATCGTCGTTGGCGGTCGTCGAGCAACTGCACGACCAGCTCCGACAGCTTCTTCGGGTCGTTGTCCGTCGCGTAGACCGCTGCCTGCCCGGCCGACCGGCGGGTCTCATCCACGTCGAAGGCGACGACAGGCAGCCCGAAGGCCATGTACTCCATGGTCTTGCTCGCCGTGGAGGCATCAGTGCGCTCGCTCTTCGGATCGGGTTGCAGAGCGACGTCGGCTGTGGAGAGATACTCGAAGACGTCTTCTCGGGTCAGCCAGCCGGTGAAGGTCACGAACTGGTCCACCCGGAGCTGTACGGCCAGTGCCCGCATGTCGTCGAACGCTTCGCCATCGCCGATGAAGGCGAAGTGGCAGTCTTCGCGCCTGAGGTTATGGACGATGTTATGGACGGCGTGCAGGGCGATGTCGACACCATCGTCGACGCTTCCCATCACCCCCACCCAGCAGCACAAGAACCGCCTCGACATCTTCAGCTCTCGGCGAGGAGGCCTCGGGTAGACCTCCTCGAGCAGCGGGCCGTTGCGCACCACCGTGATGTCGCCGTCCTCCTTCCCCCCGCGCGTCAACGCCACCCCACGGAAGGTGTCGTTGGTGGCGATGACGTGGTCGGCGGTGAGGAAGGTGGCTCGCTCGAGGAGACGGAGCACCCGCCAGACGAGGCCGCAGCGGCCGAAGCGAGCGACGTAGAGCTCTGGCGACAGGTCGTGGTGGTCGAACACGAAGGGTTTGCCCGTCAGCTTGGCGGGAAGCGCGAGAGCAAAGTAGGTGTCCGGCGGGTTGCACGCCTGGACGACGTCGAACGGGTCGACCAACGCTGTCCTGACCAAGAGGACGGCCGTCGCGCCCCACGAGTACAGGAACTCCCAGACGAACGCCGACGCCGTGGACCCCGAGGGCGGAGGTCGGTACGCATGGACCCGGACACCGTCGACCTCATGGCCCACGGCCCCCTTGTCTCGCGGGCAGATCACCGACACCGCATAGCCCGCTTCGATCAGCGCCTGGCACTCCCGGCGCACTCGCGTGTCGCGCCCCAAGGGAAGGTTCTCGAGGAGGATGACAACGTGCCGGCGGTGCCGTGGCCGCCGCCGGAGCCGTAGGCGCACGAGAGCGCTACTCGAACAGACGCACCACGAGCTTGTGCTTCGCCGCCGCGGTGCGCTCGATGGCTTCGCCCGTCGTCGTTTCCACCTGCACGCCGGCGCCGCAGTGCCCCTGGAAGGAGCGGGTGATGCGTTCCTCTTCGACGGCGTCGAACCCTCGCTCCACGTCGAGGCGAACGGTCACGCGATCGAGCTTGGGCTGCACCACCTGCCAGCCACGCACGTGCGGTGTGGTCTTGAAGATGCTCCACAGCGCTTGGGGGGAGAGCACTCGGCCGTCCGGGAGTTGCAACTGGTCGGCCTCCCGTCCGACCAGCCGTTGCAGGGTCGCCCCTCCGACCCCGCAGGGGCACCGGCCTTCACCGAGGACGGCCCGGTCGCCCACCCTGTAGCGCAGGAACGGCATGACCCGGGCATGGAGGTTGGTGACCACCACGTCGCCCTCGGTGCCCGGCGGGCAGGCGGAGTCGCCGTCCACGACCTCGACGATCGAGACGTTCTCGGCGAGGTGGTAGCGGCCGGCGGCGCACGACAGCGAGAGGGTCCCTCCGTCGTTGCAGCCGTACTCGTCGAACAGGGGTACGCCAAAGACCTCCTCGATCCGGCGTCGCCAGGTGGGGAGGAGCATCTCCGAGGTGGTGATGATGGCGCGGGGCGGCGTGACCTCCAGCGACCGCTCGGCCACGGCGTCGGCCATTGCTGCCACGATGCTGGGATAGCCGTACCACAGGGCGGCGCCCGCCTGGCCGGCTTGCTCGGCTCGCCGGGCACTGGCGGCGGGACCGGCGTCGACGCCGGCCAACGAGACCACCCGGCGCTCGAAGCGGGATCGAAGCCGCGCCTTCCAGGAGGTGGCGTCGGGCACGAGGGACGGCGGTGAGCCGAGCATCACCATCCGCTCGCCATAGCGGTAGCCGGTGCGCTCCCAGAAGTGGATCGCCGCCCCGTATTGGTGGGCCCACGCCGCCTTGTCGAGCGGGTACGCCCAGGGGTCGCCGCTCGTTCCCGACGTCCTCTTGTATAGATGGGGCATGTGCTGCCACCCCTCGCTCCGGAAGGCGTCCATGTCCGCCCGCATCGTCGCCTTGTCGACGATGGGAAGATCGGTCAGAGTGACGTCACCCACGTCGTCGCGCAGGAGCCGTCGATAGAAGGGAACGCTTGCTGCTCCATGACGGAGCACCTCGCGGAACCGACGTTCCTGCCAGGCCCGGCGACGCTCCTCGGGCCACGAGAAGAACTCGGGCAACCACCGCGCGGTGGAGAGGTAGTGGGCACCGACCAGCGGTTCCACCACCAGTGGGGTGACCAGGCTGAGGAACCGAGGGTAGAGGCTCGGGCGGATTGGTTCGGGGGTCAGCGGTGGCGCCGCCTCCCGAGGTTCATCCCGCGATCCCACCATCCGAGCATAAGGCCCGCTCGTGACAACCGATCGGCGAGGACACCGCGTACAGGGTCAGCCCTGGTCGTACGCCTCCCAGGCGAAGAGCGGAGCTGACCAGTCGACTGCCGTCGGGGTCCCGTAGCTGATCCCGTCCATGTTGCCGCTCCAGTAGTCGTCAGCGATGAGCTCCGGCCTCACATAGCGGTTGGTGCCGGTGTTGTTGAAAACCTGGAAGCGTCTGGTGTCAGTCCTCGAGCCCTGGAGCCTCACCGCCGTACCGCTCACGCCGAAGGAGTTGTCGGAGATGAGCACGTCTTTCACACCGAGGATCGGGTAGAAGTTGCTGCCCGCTCGGCCCACATCTACGCCGTCGCCGGAGACGTTGCTGATGGTGTTGCGTTGGACGGTCATGCGCAGGGAGGCGTGCAGCTCAGGGGCCGTGTCGGGCCCCTTCCAGCCTTCACCGTAGATGAAGCGAGCCGAGGTCGTGCCCCGGGGGAGCGGGGACGGCGCCAAGTCGCGGACCACGTTGTCGAGCACCCTGATCTCGTAGCTGTTCTCCTCCATGTGCAAGAAGCGGGGGCCCCCGACCTGGAGGTTGTTCCGGACGATGGCTGATCCTGCGAAGCCCCACGTGGAGTTCCCGAGATACACGCCGCCGTACTCGGTGTTGGTCGTGCCCGTGACGTAGTTGTTCTCGAAGATCACGTCGCGACTACCGCCTCCGTGCTCGTTGAAGGCGTACGTACGGGAGCCGAGGAACTGGCTTTGGCGCACCAGGGTCCGCTGAGCCCACTGGGTCGTCAGATAGGACTTGTTGCGGTCGTGCCCCGGCTCGCCCATGAGGCCGCCGACGAACGTGAAGTTGCTCGCTCGGGCGACGGATACCTTGTACTTGGAGATACCGTCGGTGTAGTTGTTGGGGCCGCCGTCCGGCCCCCGGAAGCCCACCATCCTGATGTCGTAGCCACTGATGTGGGCGTAGCTCTGGTTCGCCCATCGGCTCTGGACATCGGCAATGGTCATCCGGCTCTGGTCCTTGACGGTCACGAGCCGGTAGTAGGTGGCTTCAGCCGAGCTGCGCCCCTGCACCGTGAGCTGCTCGATGCCGTTGCCGCTCCCACTGCTGATCCCGAGCCAGGGGACGCTGCTAGTGAACGACTGCGAGAACGGGTACTTGAAGTGGACGACGCTACTGCCAGCGTCGACGGCAGCGATCTCGTTGGCGTCCCAGCGGTAGCGCTCGTCCCGTCCGCTCCCGGGGTCTTGCAGTATGCCGTTGCTCTCGAACCACGTCGGTTCGGCCTGAGCGTGCTTCTGGTCGAAGACGATGACCTGACCGGGCGCCAGCCCCGCCGTGGAGTTGACCGAGACCGACCGATCTCCGACGTTCACGCCTCGGGTCAAGGTCGTGCTCAACTTCATGGTGGTTCCTGTAAAGCGGATCAGGTCAGGAGCAGCGCCTGAGGGCGAGCTCGCACCCGGGAACGCTGGCTGGATGAACGTGCTGTCGATGCCGGCGCCCCGCAGCACGACGTTGTCCGTTGCCGAGATCTCGAGTGCTCGATCTAAACGGTACGTGCGGGCACCGAACAGCACCACGCCGCCACCCTCGGCTTTCGCCGCGTCGACCGCGGCTTGCGCCTTGTCCAGGTCCGTCTCGCCCGTCTGTCGGTCGACCTCGAACACTTTTCCCCTGCCGAGATCAGCATCGGAGCGGATCCTGATCGCGGTGGTCGCCGACAGCTCACCCACCGCTCCCCCCGGGAAAGCCCCCCGCACCTGGTAGCCGTAGCTCTGGCCGCCCTGCACAGAGGTGTCCTTGTAGGCGAGGTCGTCCCACGGATCGCCGGCTACTGCGATTGTGCCGACGACGGCACCGTCCCTGAGCACCTGGTAGGCGGTCGCGGTAGGATCGCTTCGGTCCCAGGTCACCAGGGCATAGAGATTCGAGGGGTCGGTCGGACCCTGCGTGGCAACGACGTGCCGGGGCGCCAGGCGGACCGGGCCGTTGCTGGGCGTCGTGGTCGTCGTCGAGGACGTCGGCGTCGTTGAGCCGAGAACGGTGAGTGAGGCGGTGACCGACGTTCTCCGTACCTTCGCCGTGACGGGTACGACGCCAGGCTCGTGGGGCGGGACCGAGAACGATGTCGAGAACTCTCCGGCTCCGCTTGTGCGAAAGCTTGCAACCGTGCTCCCGTTGACCGCAACTGTGCCGCTCTTGCCGGCGGGAAAGGATCGGCCGGTTGCCTTCACCGTCTCCCCAGCCGCTGCCGACGCGGGCGAGAGCTCCAGGATGGGTCCGGCGGCCAGCGCTGGCGGCACCGAGAGCGCGATGACCAGCGTCAGCAGCATGACAGCCGTGACGCTCGTCGTCGTGAAGCCTGGTCTCATCGGCCCTTCCTTCTCATGTCGTTCGTCACGGATGGAAAGAGGTGTATGAACCCAGCTGCCCAGCGATACTCCGCCT
>JADDQY010000010.1 GCA_016781135.1 Actinomycetota bacterium | reverse complement strand
CGAGATTGGCCCGGTGGATCCCGTGAATCCGCCTCGGACCGTGCTCATCTGAACTGGCCCACCTGCAGACAGGAGCAGGAGCCTCGTAGATTGCCACCGTGCCGACTCCTCCGGGCCAGAGCGTGTTCCGGCTGCGCGTCACCCTCGGTGAAGTGGTCCCGACGGTGTGGCGGCGCCTCCTCGTCCCCGGCAGCGTCCGCTTGGCGAAGCTCCATGGCATGTTCCAGGCCGCCATGGGGTGGACGGACTCACACCTCCACAGCTTCACCATCGGGGCCCAGCTCTTTGGAATGCACTTCGACGACTATCCCGAGGATGAGATTGACGAGAAGGAGGTGACGGTGCTGCGGGCGATTGACGAGCACCGGCGCTTCTCTTATGAATACGACTTCGGCGACTCCTGGGAACACGAGGTCGTAGTCGAAGAGCTCACCAGGACCTCGCGAGGCTTGAAGTACGCCGTCTGCCTCGACGGGCAGAACGCTTGCCCGCCCGAGGATTGCGGCGGGGTGGGCGGCTACACGGAGCTGCTCGAGGTGCTCGCCGACCCCGGCCACGAGGACCACGACCATTTTCTACAGTGGGTAGGAGGGCGGTTCGATCCGACCTGGTTCGACCTGGTTGCTGCCAACGTCGCCCTTCAGCAGCTGCGCTAGTAGCAGCGCCGCTCACGCTGTCTTCTTGCGTGACGGGGGGCAACTTCGAGTCGTGCGCAGCCGGTAGCTCTCGGTTCCCCTCTCGAGAAGTGGCTGAACTTCCTGCACGCGTGGCAGCGTGCCGTCCCCGCCCGGGTGATAGCCCGCCAGCGACGGCCAGAACGGCGTCGGTGATGCAAGAAAGTGCCCGCTGCAGGGGGCGGACGAAGCCCTCAACCGCTGAGGCCGGTGTCCTACCGGCCAAACGGGGGAAGCATGGCGACAGCCATCACCTCGGGTCGCCCCGGGTCGTCGTCGAAGGGGCTGGCCTCCCAGGCGACAGCGAACTCGTCGCCGGACATGTCGAGGTAGTGGCGGGCGGCGCGATCGAGCAGTGCCGGCCCCTCTTCGGCTGATACCTCCTGGACCTTCACATCGTCGACCGCGCGGCTCACGGCGCTCAGTGTACGGCCGATTAAGGCGGTCGGACCGCCGAGATCGGCCCGCAGCAGGCCCGGAGCGGAGGAGCCCTGCTCTCGGCGGGTGCCATCCAGGGCCGTCACGTCGTCTCGAGTGACTGCTGGTGCCGGGTAGTTCGGGGGACGCGCGTGGGACGCGCGTGGGACGGAAAGCAAGAGGGACGCCCGACGGGCGTCC
Source organism: Actinomycetota bacterium (assembly GCA_016781135.1). Classification (GTDB taxonomy): domain Bacteria; phylum Actinomycetota; class Acidimicrobiia; order Acidimicrobiales; family CADCSY01; genus JADDRA01. The sequence continues at coordinate 19,943 of JADDQY010000010.1, read as the reverse complement.
CTCATAGCCTCTGACCAGCACTTTTTCCGTGGGCGATACTGGATTCGAACCAGTGACCTCTGCCGTGTGAAGGCAGCGCTCTACCGCTGAGCCAATCGCCCGGGGCTCCCCAAAGATAGCGCGGGCTCTGGCGCCCGCAGGGGGGCTCGCAGCGTCGACGTCAGACCCACGGGGTGGCGGGCGGGGCGCAGGAGGAAGCGCATGCCGGCGACGTGGAGGCCGAGGTGGCGCCCGGCCAGCGGCGACAGCGTGTCGTCGTCGGGCACCACGACCTCGATCGTCCCGAGGCGAGCCCGTCCCCGCAGGCCGCCGGGCACGACCACCGGGCCGTCGCCTCGACGCTGCAGGGTGCGCACGGGGACGAGGATCGGCAGCGGCAGCCCCCTGGCCCGACCCCGCACCACGATGTCGCGCTCCACCCACCGCAGCTCCCGCTCGGCGCCGTCGCGCTGCCACACCAGCGTGCCGATCTCCTTGGGAAAGCCCCAGTTCAGACGGCCACCAAGGCGGGAGGCGGCCGAGTCGACCACCATCGTCGTGATGCACCAGCCCGGGCGCACGCCGAGTCGGGCGGGCTCACCAACGGCCAGCTCGAGGTAGGGCCCGACCGGCGAGCTGGCGTAGCTCACCGCCACCACCAGCGTCGGGCCCGGCAGGGGGTGCAGTCCCCACGGCAGTGCGCCAGGCGACCGCTTGGCACTCGCCAGCCCGATGAGCGACTCGCCGCTCAGCTGCCAAGGGGCGAACGGCGCTGGCACGAGCCCAATCTACCGAGGCGCCTCGGCGACCTCGGCCGCCGTCGTCACCACCGACGAGGGGTCGCGCAGGCACAGCCAGCTCTCCTCTCGGGCGAGACGGGCCACGTCGGACCCCTTCGGACACAGGGAGGATCGAGCGGCGATGAGATCCACCCGACCATCGCTCGGGCCGTCGCAGGGCACCTTGGCCACCGCGCCTCCCCGCTGGAGCACGACGCAGCTACCCACCAGATCCGAGCTCGACGGGGCGTCGTCCCCGTCACCACCGGCAAAGGCGGTGAAGACGAAGATGGCGCCGAGCACCACGATCACCGCGATCCACGGCAAGCCCCGAACGACGGAGATGCCGATGTCACCAGGCTCGGCAAGACGGTGGCGGTAGGGGCGGGCATCGTCGTCCAGGTCGCCGAGATCAGGCACCGGCCGGCAGCGACGCGGCAGCGTCATTGGGGCTTCCAGGGACCGGTCGTAGACGGCGCGCCGGGCGGGGTTGCCGAGCACTCGCCAGGCCTCGTTGAGCTCCTGCATCGCCCGCCCGTTGTCGGCGTCAGCCTGCCCCGGACTCGACGTCGAGAAGCGATCGGGATGGACCTCCCGGGCGCGCTGGCGGTAGGCCTGGCGGATGGCGTCGGCGCTGGCAAGGGGCGACACCCCGAGCACCTCGTAGTACGACGTAGCCACGGCCTTGGTCGTCTACCTCGACGTGTCGCCGCCGTGGTCCGACTGCGGCCCGCCTCGTCGCCAGAACCTCCGCCTGACCACGGACCCGGCATCGCCAGCCGTGCGCTTGGCCGCCTCCAGTGCCGAGCTCGCCCAGGCGAACTCGCTCGCCAGTACTGCCAGCCCGGCGACGATCAGCACCAAACCTGGCCCCGGCAGCACCAGGCAGGCCAGCCCGGCGACGATCAGCACCGCACCGATGACGGCGACGGCCATCCGTTTGGCGCTGCGGCCCATCCACCCCGTCACCTCTCCCATGCTGGCCACGTCTCCAGTATCGGTCGTGACCACCCTCGATTGCACCGACGGCCCGCTCCCCGTTTGACCCCACCCACTGCGGCCCCAATACTGCTCCCAACGCTCACGACCTCCCGCCTTGGCCTTGTGGCGGTCGGCGCTCGCTCCCCCGGGGAGCCTGTCGGTCCGCCTCCCCGGAGGTTCGTGATGCCTCGCTTCGCCCTCGTCATCGTCCTCGTCCTTCCTGCGGCAGTACTCGCCTGTGGAGCGAGCGAGGACCCCTCGCCCGACCTTCCCGCTGCAGCAGTGGGCGCCAGCAACCCCGCCGCCCGCTTGGCGTCGGCACGGGGCGCCACCATCGCTGCCGGCACTGCTCGCGCGGCGATCACCGCCACCGTGGCGCTCACCGGCCTCCCTGCCACGAGCGTGACGGGGAAGGGGGTGATCGACTTCGGCGCCCGACGGGGAGCGTCCACGATCGACCTCTCCCCCATCCTCCCCGGCCCCTCATCGCACCCCCCGACCCTCGACACGATCGTCGACGGCGGAGTCGTCTACGTCCGCTCACCGCTGCTGGATCTGCTCGGCCCCCTGGAGACGCCCTGGGTGCGCATCGACGGGGCCGACGGCCCAGGCGGCGCCGGACGCCGCGAGCTGGCCATGGTGCCGGGCAGCGATCCACTGGCCCCGCTCACGTTCCTCACCGCGGTGGAAGCAGCCTCGGTCGAGGACCTCGGCTCGGAGGAGGTCGGCGGTGTCACCACCACCCATCTCCGCGCTTCGGTCGACCTCCGGGAGGCGGCGGCGGCCGCCGGCGTCGAGGCCTTGGGCCGATCCCTGGCCGCCCTCGGAGCCGGCCGCCTCACCGTCGACGCCCACCTCGACCACGACGACCGCCTGCGGCGTCTGGTCTACGACCACCCTCTGCCGCCGGGATGGGGAGACGGGTCACAACGCATCGAGCTGGAGTACTTCGACTTCGGCGGGCGCATCGACGTCGACCTGCCTTCCGAGGGCGAGGTGAGCGACCTCAGCGCCGTGCTGGGGAGTGACTCCTGATTGCGATGCGCCCGGATGGGCTACAACTGGTCCATGCGCTTCCGACTCGGCTTCACCCTCGGCTTCGGCGCCGGCTACTGCATGGGCGCCAGAGCGGGACGAGAACGCTACGAGCAGATCAAGCAGTGCGTGACCAGAGCGAAGCAGACCGACGTGTACGAGGTCGCCACCGACAAGGCCCGGGCCCTGGTCGAAGACGGGGTCGAGCGGGCCAAGGACCTGGTCGACGACCGTACGGACGGCAACGGACAACAGCCCGAGGTCGTCGTCGCCGTCGACGTGGTCGAGCCCTCCCCCGGTCCGCCGCCGGCCGGTTCACTCTCCGACGACCCGCCTCCCGGCACGCCCCCACCTCCCTCGCTGTAGAGCTGGGCGATCGAACCTCTGGTTCGGCGGCAGCTCCTAGGGTTCGAGGTAGTCGCGCAGCTTCTGGCTGCGCTGGGGATGACGCAGCTTGGCCAGGGTCTTCGACTCGATCTGGCGGATCCGCTCCCGGGTGACGCCGAACTCCCGGCCCACCTCCTCGAGGGTGCGAGCCTGGCCCTGGCCGTCGAGGCCGAACCGGAGCCGCACGATGGCCCGCTCCCGTTCGTCCAGCTCGGTCAGCGCCTCCTCCACCGCCTCACCGAGGAGCTCCCGGATGGCGACGTCGGCGGGCACGAGTGCCCGTTGGTCCTCGATGAAGTCGCCCAGGTTGGTGTCGTCCTCCTCCCCCACCGGGGAGTCGAGCGACAGCGGGTCTTGGGAGATGCGGTAGATCTCGCGCACCCGCTCCGCGGTCATCGCCGTCGCCATCGCCACCTCCTCGACGGTCGGCTCGCGCTCGAGCGCCTGGAGCATCTCCCGCTGGGTGCGCATCACCCTGTTGATGGTCTCCACCATGTGGACGGGGATGCGGATGGTCCGGGCCTGGTCGGCGATCGCCCTGGTGATGGCTTGGCGGACCCACCAGGTGGCGTAGGTGGAGAACTTGAAGCCCTTGGCGTGGTCGAACTTGTCGACGGCGCGCATGAGCCCGAGGTTGCCCTCCTGGATGAGGTCGAGCAGGAGCATGCCCCGGCCGGCGTAGCGCTTGGCGATCGACACGACCAGGCGGAGGTTGGCCTGGATGAGCGAGCGCTTGGCCTCGGCCCCGTCGGCCTGCTCGAGCGCGAGGCGGACCCGCTCGTCGGCGTCGAGCACCACCTCGCCGCGATCGGCCTCCTCGAGGCGGAGGGCGGCGCGCGCACCGCGCTCGATGCGCTGGGCCAGGGCCACCTCGCCACAGCTGTCGAGCAGCGGCACCCGACCGATCTCACGTAGGTACATCCGCACCGGGTCGGCGGCACCCCGCCCGGTGTCGCCTGACGCCGGCTCGGCCCGAGGCCGACGACGGGGTGCGCTGGCGCGGGCGACCGAAGGCGCCGGCGCGGCGGTGGCTGTCGGCGGGACCGCCGCCCGGGCGCTCGAAGGCGCCTCAGCCGCCGGCTCCTCGGGATCGACGGTGATCCCGTGGCCATCGAGCAGCTCGGTGATCGCCTCGATGAACGCCGGGGTGGGGTCCGGAGATCCGAGGGCCACCAGCACCTCGTCGACGGTGATGGTCCCCTGGTCACGTCCCAGGGCGATCAACCGGCGGAGCTCGCCGACGACCGCCGCCGAGCTCGCCGAGGGCTTGGGAGGTTCGGCGCTCATCGCTGACGCCCGTCCCGCTCGACGAGGAACTCGAGCACCTGTTCCACCGCCGGGCCCCGGGTGGTGTCGTCACGGAGGTTCTCGACCTGCAGCTTGAGCCAGCCGATGCGCTGCGCCTCGTCGAACGGCTGGCCGATGGCCTGGGCGTCGACCTCGAGGTCGGCGAGCACCCGGCAGGCGGCCTCGTCGACCAACCGGCCCACCACCGCTTCGGCGTGGGGGTCGGCGACCTCGTCGACGGCCAGGCGCAACAACAGCTCGGCCACCTCGGGCTCGGCCTCGGCCACGGCGTCGTGCAGCGTCGCCGCCGACGCCAACGCCCGGTAGGCGGCGCGCTCCACAGGCTTGACGAAGAGGACCTCGTGGAGCAGATGAGCCACCGCTGCGGGCTGGTGGACGGCCAGGCCGAGGGCCAGCAACGAGGTGGTCTCGGCCCGCCGGGAACGACTCGCCGCTGGTCGGGCCAGCGTGCGGCGGGGGCGGTCGCCCCCTTGGCCGGCGAGCAGGTGCTCGGGGCGCACACCGAGACGGACCGCCACCTGGGAGGCGTAGTCCTCCCGCACGATCTGGTTGGGGTGCTCGCCGATGAGGCGGGCCGCAGCCTGGGCCGTCCGGGCCCGGGCCTCGACCGAGGCCAGCGGCGCCGTGGCCAAGAGTCGCTCCAGACGGAACGACAGGAACGGCACCGCGTCGGCCACCGCCCGGCGCAGGCGCTCGGGATCGGTGCGGGCCAGCTCCGCCGGGTCGGTGCCCCCGGGGAGGGCGGCGACGGCCACGTCGACCTCGTAGCGGCGCTCCCACCCGTAGACCCGCTCGGCCGCCCCTTGCCCGGCCTCGTCGGCGTCGAAGGCCAGCACGATCCGGGGGGCGAAGCGGCGCAGGAGCGCGACGTGGCGCTCGCTGAGGGCGGTCCCACACGTGGCCACCGCCTCGGGGACGCCAGCGCCGACCAGCCCGATGACGTCGGTGTAGCCCTCGCAGACCACGACCTGGCCGGCGTCGACGATGGCCCCCTTGGCCCAGTTGAGCCCGTAGAGCACCTCCCCCTTGTCGTAGAGGGCGCTCGCCGTCGAGTTCTTGTACTTCGGCCCCTCGCCGCCGGGCAGGACCCTCCCGCCGAGCGCCACGGGGTCGCCGCGAGCATCGAAGATGGGGAAGAGCAGGCGGCCGCGAAAGGAGTCCTGGAGGCGGTTGCGGGCGTTGACGAAGCCGAGCCCGGTGTCGGCGGCCACGCCGGGGCTCAGTGACAGGGCCCGGCACAGCTGGTCCCACCCCTCGGGGGCCCATCCGAGCTGGAACCGCCGCACCACCTCGCCGTCGTAGCCTCGGGACCGCAGGTAGCCACGGGCGGCGGCGGCGTCTGGTGCGGTCAACAGCCGTTCGTGGTACCACGCCACCGCCCGGGCCATGGTCTCGACCAGGCGGGATCGCCGCCGGTGCTGCGTCGCCTCCCTGCTGTTGTCCCAGCACAGCTCGATCCCCGCCCGGCGAGCCAACCACTCCACCGCTGCGACGAAGTCGAGCTGCTGGGTCTCCCGCACAAAGGTGATGGCGTCACCCTTGCGCTGGCAGCCGAAGCAGTACCAGAAGCCCAGCTCGCCGTTGACCGAGAACGACGGCGTCCGCTCGGTGTGGAACGGGCACAGGCCGACCCAGCGGGTGCCCGACCGTCGCAGGGCCACATGCTCGCTTGCCACCGCGACCAGGTCCGTCGCTGCCCGCACCCGATCGATGTCGTCGGCGGCGATGCCCATCGGCCCCCACGGTAGTGCCCGCCGCGTCCACGACCGGTGGGCTCAGCCGCCTCCCAGCTTCCCGGCGTGCTCGCGATTGTCGGCCCGGACCGAGGCGGCGATGGCGACGGTCAGCACCACGGTGATGACCAGCAGCGAGACCCAGGTGGGGAAGTGGTAGACCTCGGCCACGAGCATCTTGATCCCGACGAAGCCGAGGATGACGCCGAGGCCGAGGTTCAGGTAACGGAAGCGCCCGGCCATGCCCGACAAGAGGAAGTACAGCGCCCGCAACCCCAAGATGGCGAAGGCGTTGGAGCTGAAGACGATGAACGGCTCCCGGCTGACGGCGAGGATGGCGGGGATGGAGTCGACGGCGAAGACGACATCGGTGCTCTCGATGAGCACGAGGACGGCGAACAGCGGGGTGGCCAGCCGGCGTCCGTTGACCCGGGTGAAGATCCTCTGGCCGTCGTACTCGTTGGTGGAGGGGACGATCCGGCGCACGGCCCGCAGCACGACGCTCTTCTCGGGGTGGACCTCGGCCTCCTGGTGCCGGGCGATCTTGAACGCCGAGTAGAGGAGCAGGGCACCGAAGACGTAGAGCACGAAGTCGAAGCGCTCGATGAGGGCGACGCCGGCGAAGATGAAGATGGCCCGCAGCACCAACGCCCCGAAGATGCCCCAGAACAGGACCCGGAACTGGTACTCCGCCGGGACGCGGAAGTACGAGAAGATGACCGCCCAGACGAAGACGTTGTCGACCGAGAGGCTCTTTTCGATCAGGTAGCCCGCGAGGTACTCGCCACTGGCCTGGCCCCCCTGCCAAAGCAGGATGACCAGGGTGAACGACAGACCGATCGTGATCCACACCGCGCTCTCGACCGCCGCTTCCTTGAAGGTGACAGCGTGGGCGGTGCGGTGCACGAGCAGCACGTCGATGAGCAGCAGGGCCGCCACCACCGCCAGGAACGCGCCCCACTGCCATGCGGCGACGTCGAAGTCGGCGAAGTTGGTGCCTGCCGGCGCTTCGGCGGCAACGGTGAGCAGGGACAGGTTCACCCCCGGCTACCGAGTGTCGCTGCCACCGGCGCCCGCCGCGCCCCGGGCGGCGAGCACGGCCTGGGCCGCGGCCAGGCGGGCGATCGGTACGCGGTAGGGCGAGCACGACACGTAGTCGAGGCCGGCGTCGAAGAACAGGGAGATCGACTCGGGGTCGCCCCCGTGCTCGCCGCACACGCCGAGCTTGAGGCCGGGCTTGGCCGAGCGACCGCGAGAGGCAGCCAGGCGCACCAGCTCCCCGACCCCGTCGGTATCGATGGTCTCGAATGGGTTGTGGGCGAGCAGGCCCTGCTCGAGGTAGGGGCCCATCACCCTTCCCTCGATGTCGTCGCGGCTGAATCCGAGCGCCATCTGGGTGAGGTCGTTGGTCCCGAAGGAGAAGAAGTCGGCGACCTCGGCGATCTCGCCGGCCCGCAGCGCCGCCCGGGGGGTCTCCACCATGGTGCCGATGGTCACATCGATGCCCGACGAGGTGTCAGCGGCCTCCTCGATGGCTCCCTCCACCCAGCTCCGGGCGAGCGCCAGCTCCTCGCGGCTGATGGTGAGCGGGATCATCACCTCGACCACCGGGGTCCCCCCCGCCGCTGCCCGCTCGGCGGCGGCCTCCATCAGCGCCCGCACCTGCATGGCGTAGAGGCCGGGCTTGATCACGCCCAGGCGCACCCCACGGGTGCCGAGCATGGGGTTGACCTCGCGCCACCAGCGGGCGGCGGCAAGCAGCTGGGCCTCCGTTTCGGACAGGCCCACGGTGGCCTGGGTGACGGCGAGCTGCTCCACGTCGGGAAGGAACTCGTGCAGCGGCGGGTCGAGCAGTCGCACGGTGACCGGCAGGCCGTCCATGGCCTCGAGGACCTCGAGGAAGTCGGCCTTCTGCACCGTTCGCAGCTTCTCGAGCGCCGCCTCCTCGGCCTCGGGCGTGAAGGCGAGGATCATCTCCCGTACCACCGGCAGGCGATCCTCCCCAAGGAACATGTGCTCGGTTCGGCACAACCCGATGCCCTCGGCCCCGAAGGTCCGGGCCCGGGCGGCGTCGTCGCCGGTGTCGGCGTTGGCCCGCACCGCCAGGTGCCCGGCCCGGATCTCGTCGGCCCAGCCCAGGACGGTGGTGAACTCGTCGGGCACGGTCCCCACCGTGAGCTCGACGGCGCCGAGCACCACCTCACCGGTGCTGCCGTCGATCGAGATGACATCGCCTTCGGAGACGGTGGTGTCACCGATGGAGAACGACGCGCCGTCGATGCGGATCTCCTCGGCACCGCACACCGCCGGCTTCCCCCATCCACGGGCCACCACAGCGGCGTGGCTGACGAGGCCCCCCCGGGCGGTGAGGATGCCTTCGGCCACGGCCATGCCGTGGATGTCCTCGGGGGAGGTCTCGTTGCGCACGAGCACCACCTGCTCGCCTCGGGCGGCGGCCTCGGCGGCGTCGTCGGCGCTGAAGTAGGCCCGGCCCACTCCACCACCAGGGGACGCCGCCAGGCCCTTGGTGAGCACGGTTCGAGAGCCGGCGGCGAACTGGGGGTGCAGGACCGAGTCGAGATGGTCGGCGGTGATGCGCGAGACCGCCTCGGCCGGCGTGAGCCGGATGTGGTCGTCGGTGGTCATCTCCACCGCCATGCGCAGGGCGGCGGTGCCCGTGCGCTTGCCCACTCGGGTCTGGAGCATCCACAGCTTGCCCTGCTCGATGGTGAACTCGGTGTCGAGCATGTCGCGGTAGTGACGCTCGAGGCGTCCGAAGATGGCGACCAGCTCGTCGTAGACGGCGGGGAAGAGCTCGGCCAGATCGGACAGGGGCTGGGTGGCCCGGGTGCCGGCCACCACGTCCTCGCCCTGGGCGTTGACCAGGAAGTCGCCGTAGGCACCCCGGGCCCCGGTGCTCGGGTCGCGGGTGAAGCCGACGCCGGTGCCGCAGTCGTCGCCCTTGTTGCCGAAGACCATGGCCTGCACGTTCACGGCGGTGCCGAGGTCATGGGAGAGCTTCTCCCGGGTGCGGTAGGCGTTGGCCCGGGGAGAGTTCCACGAGGAGAACACGGCCTCGATGGCCTGGCGCAGCTGCACCTGGGGGTCCTGGGGGAAGGCGGCGCCGGTGTGCTCCTGGACGAGCTCCTTGAACCCCTGGACCACCTGGGCGAGGTCGTCGGCGCCCAGATCGGCGTCGTTGGCGGTGCCCGTGCGCTCCTTGGCCGCCTCGAAGACGTGCTCGAAGGCGTCGCCGGGCACGTCGAGCACGATCTTGCCGAACATCTGGATGAAGCGGCGATAGGAGTCGTAGGCGAAGCGGTCGTCGCCGGTCTGCTTGGCCAGGCCCTCGACCGACTCGTCGTTGAGCCCGAGGTTGAGCACTGTGTCCATCATCCCCGGCATGGAGAACTTCGCTCCCGAGCGCACGCTCACCAGCAATGGGTCGGACGGGTCACCGAGGCGCTTGTCCATGGCCTTCTCCAGCGCCACCAGCTGATTGTCGACCTCGCCCGACAGCCCGTCCGGCCACCCGCCGGCCATGTAGGAGCGGCAGGCCTCGGTGGAGATCGTGAACCCCGGCGGCACCGGCAGCTCGAGCACCGAGGTCATCTCCGCGAGATTGGCCCCCTTGCCGCCCAGCAGGTCCTTGAGTGACATCGGCGATTGGGGGTGGCGGTGGTCGAAGGCGTACACGAAGGTCACCCCCCGAGACTAGAGGCTGGGCCCCGGCTGGCGACCAAGCGGCCCGGAGCCCGGCGACGCCTGTTCCGCCACCCCGCTTCCGATCGAGCCTGGCCGGCAGTGGTCGAGCGTGCCCGGCTACGTCAAGCGGTCGGCCAGCTCGTCGACCAGCTTGTCGATCGGCACCCGGATCTGGTCGAGGCTGTCGCGATCGCGGATGGTGACCGCCTGGTCGTCGAGGCTGTCGAAGTCGATGGTGACGCACCACGGGGTGCCGATCTCGTCCTGGCGCCGGTAGCGCCGGCCGATGGCCTGGGTCTCGTCGTAGTCGCACATCCACCGCTGCTGCACCATGCCCAGCACGTCCCGGGCCAGAGGCGTGAGCGTCTCCTTGCGCGACAACGGCAGCACCGCCACCTGGTAGGGGGCGAGGCGGTGGTGGAGGCGCAACACGGTGCGGGCCTCACCGTTGATCTCGTCGGTGTCGTAGGCGGCCAGCAGGAAGGCCATCATCGCCCGGGTGGCTCCGGCCGCTGGTTCGATGACATGGGGCACGTAGCGCTGGCCGCTGGCCTGGTCGAAGTACTCGAGCGCCTGGCCCGAGGCCCGGGCGTGCTGGGTGAGGTCGTAGTCGCCTCGGTTGGCGATGCCCTCGAGCTCGCCCCACCCCCAGGGGTAGAGGAACTCCACGTCGGATGTGGCCGACGAGTAGTGGCTGAGCTCCTCGGGGTCGTGGGGGCGCAGCCGCAGTCGGTCGGCAGGCACGCCGAGGTCGAGGTACCACTGGTAGCGCTCGTCGCACCAGTACTCGAACCAGCGCCCGGCCTCGCCCGGCTCCACGAAGTACTCCAGCTCCATCTGCTCGAACTCTCGGGTGCGGAAGATGAAGTTGCCGGGAGTGATCTCGTTGCGGAACGACTTGCCCACCTGGGCGATCCCGAAGGGCGGGCGCTTGCGGGAGGTGTCGAGCACGTTCTTGAAGTTGACGAACATGCCCTGCGCCGTCTCCGGGCGCAGGTAGGCGACAGCGGCGTCGGACTCGACCGGCCCGGCGTGGGTCTTGAACATGAGGTTGAACTGGCGGGCCTCGGTGAAGCTGTCGGCAGCGCCGCAGTTCGGGCAGGTGCTCCGGTCCTCGAGCTGGTCGAGCCGGAAGCGCTCCCGGCACACCCGGCAGTCGACCAGGGGATCGGTGAAGCTGCGCAGGTGACCGGATGCCTCCCAGATGGCGGGCGGCGACAGGATGGCGGCGTCGAGGCCGACGACGTCGTCGCGCAGCTGGACCATCGAGCGCCACCACGCCGCTTTGACGTTGCGCAGCATGAGGACGCCCACGGGGCCGTAGTCGTAGGTCGAGCGGAACCCGCCGTAGATCTCGGCCGACGGGAAGACGAACCCCCGGCGCCGGCACAGGTTCACCACCTGGTCGAAGTCGTCGGGCATGCTGGGGAGCGTAGCGGCGCGCCCGACCGGGGCCGAGGTGAATGCCGGCCTCCGCGCTCGCGGACGGGAGGAGCTCCAGGGCATGACCAACGACCGACGGCGCCACGCCTCGTGGCTGGGCTCCATCGTGGTTTCGTTGCTGGCGGTCGTCAGCTGCACCGGTTCACCTCCCGCCGTCGACGGCGCCGCTCCGTCGTCGTTGACCACCACCACCACCGGCCCGACGCTCTCGTCCCCGCCCAGCACCGGGAGCTCCTCGTCGGCCACGACCGGGGTCGCCTCCACCACGGGCGACTCGGACACCGGCCGGCCGAAGGGCGGCGGATGCCCCGACAACGGGCGGGTGCCTCCGGCGGACGCCACCGACGTCACCGAGGTGGCGGCCGACGTCGATGGCGACGGCCGCGACGACCGGGTGGTGGGCTATCGCCGGCGCGACGGTGCCCGCCGGGTCGGCGTCGAGCTGGCCGCCGGCGGGAGCGCCGCCGTCGACGCCGGCGAGGCCGGGCTCGACGGGCCGGTGCCACTGCGGGTCCTCGGCGGGACCGCCCTCGGCGGCGACGGCGAGACGGTCTTGGCCGTGACCAGTGCCGGGGCATCTGTGGTCGTGGTCGGCCTGTTCCAGTTCGTCGAGTGCTCGCTCGCGACGGTGACGTTCCCGTCCGGCCAGACCGTGGCCCTGCCCGTCGGCGGCGCCATCACCCACGGCAACGGCGTGACGTGCGCCGGCGGCGAGCTGGTGACCTTGAGCGCCATGAGCAGCGACGGCCAGTCGTTCGCCACCGAGGACACCGCCTACCGCGTCGATGGCAACACGTTGGTCCAGGTGAGGAACGACAGTGGCACCCTCGCCCGCCCCGGCGACGCCGCCGCCCTCGAGCGCTACTACACCCTCGACTGCCCGAGCCTCGACCGAGACCTCGCCGGCTGAGCAGGTCGAGGACCGGCTCAGGCCCGGTCGAGCACGCCGGGAGCACGCAGCCGGCGCTCGAGGTGGTGCTCGAGCGCCCGGGTGGCGAGGTGTTCCAGCTCGGATCCGGCGGGTGACGGGGCCTCGGCCAGCGCCCCCACGAGGTCGCCCCCGAGGATGCGTTGCAGCAGCGTCCAGGCCTCGGGGGTGACCCGGGTGCCCCGCCGGCACCGCCGGCACAGCATCCCCCCCTCCCCCTCGTCGAAGGCCACCAGCTCGTCGTCGGTGGCACCGCAGCTTGCGCAGCGGTCGAGCACCGGGTGGAACCCCTGCTGAGCCAGCAGCTTCCAGAAGAAGGCCGGCACCAGCAGGGGCACCTCACCGCCGCCCAGGGTGCGGAGTGCCCCGAGCAGCATCTGGTAGAGCCGGCAGTCGGCCTCACCCTCTTGCACCACGGCGTCGATGACCTCGAGGATGCAGCTGGCCCGGGCCCACCTGCCCAGATCCTCCCGCACCGGGCGGAACTGCTCGAGGGTCTCGGCCTGGGTGATGGTGTCGAGGCTGCGGCCCTCGTAGCACAACAGGGCCACGTGGCTCATCGGCTCCAGACGTCCTCCGAAGCGGCTCTTGGTACGGCGCACGCCCTTGGCCACGGCTCGGACCTTGCCCCGGCGTTCAGTGACCAGGGTGATGATCCGGTCCGCTTCGCCGAGCTTGGCCGTGCGCAGCACCACCCCTCGCTCGTGATAGACGGCCACCGTCGCCTGCCCTACCTCGGCTGGGGCTCGACGCCGCCGTAGCGCCGGTCACGGCGCTGGAACTCGCGCACGGCGTCGAACAGGTGCTGGCGGCGGAAGTCGGGCCAGAGCACGTCGGTGAAGACCAGCTCGCTGTAGGCGAGCTCCCAGAGCAAGAAGTTGGAGATGCGGTACTCGCCTGACGTGCGTACCACGAGGTCAGGGTCGGGCATCGTCGGGTCGTAGAGGTGGCGACGGATGGCCCGCTCGTCGATGCGCCCCGCGGGAGTCCCTGCCGCCACCAGTGCCCGCACGGCGTCGACGATCTCGGCCCGGCCCCCGTAGTTGAAGGCGATGGTGAGGGTGAGGGTGCGGTTGGCGGCGGTGAGCTCCAACGCCTCGTCCATGCGCCGCACCAGGCGCTGGGGCACGCGCCAGTCGCGCCGCCCGACGAAGCGGATGCGCACGCCCCGCTCGTGGAGCTCGTCCCGCCGTCGTACGAGGATCCCCTCGTTGAACTGCATCAAGTACCGGACCTCGTCCGCCGGCCGCTTCCAGTTCTCCGTCGAGAAGGCGTAGACGGTCAGCCACCGCAGGCCCACGTCGAGCGCCCCCTCCACCGCATCGAGGAGGGCCTCCTCGCCGGCGGCGTGGCCCTCGGTGCGGGGAAGGCCACGCTGCTGGGCCCACCGGCCGTTGCCGTCCATCACGCAGCCGACGTGCACCGGGACCCTCGAGGGGTCGATCCCGTCCAGGCTCACCGGTCGAAGGTAGCGCCTCGTCGGGGGAGCCAAGGGCACACCTTTTCGAAGGGACGCCGGCGGAACGCGACGCTCGACGGTCGCCGCCGCCTCACATCTTCCTCGGAACGTGCCCGGGGTACGTACCGGCGGTGCTCGAGCGTCTGAGATCCCTGGGCGAGCGTTGGCCGTGGCTGTCGGTGGCCCTCGCCGTGCAACAGCGGGTCAGCGAGGTCAACGGTGGGTCCCTGGCCGCCGCCGTCACCCTGGCGGCGTTCCTGTCGCTGTTCCCGCTCGTGCTGGTGGCGATCGCCATCGTCGGCCTCTTCGCGTCGAACACCCCTGACCTGTCGGGCGAGGTCATCGAGCTGCTCGGGCTGTCACGAGCCGACACCGCCGCCCGAGCCCTCACCACCGCGCTCGCCACCGCCGAGGAGAGCCGGTCGGCGGCGTCGATCGTCGGCTTCCTGGGGCTGGTGTGGTCGGCGCTCAAGCTGGTCGGCGCCCTGGAGTACGCCTTCAACGCCGTGTGGCAAGTCACCGGGCGGGGCCTGAAGGACAAGGTCTTCGCCCTGGCGTGGGTGGCCGGGGCCGCCCTGCTGTTCGTCGCCTCCTTCCTCGTGACCGCGGTGCTCAACTTCTTGCCACCGTTCTTCGCTCCGCTGAACCTGGTGGTGGGCCTCGGGCTCAACATCGGCCTGTTCTTGTGGACGTCCAAGGTCCTGTGCAACCGCGACGTCGGCTGGCGTCCGCTGCTGCCCGGTGCCGTCTTCGGCGGCGTGGGCCTGGAGGTGCTCAAGGTGGTCGGGAGCATCCTCGTGCCCCGTGCCGTCTCGCAGTCGTCGGCGCTGTACGGCTCGATCGGCGTGGTCTTCGCCATCCTGACGTGGCTGTTGTTCTTCGGGCGCCTCGTCGTCTACACCGCGGCGCTCAACGTGGTGCTGTGGGAGCGGCGCCACGGCACCGTCTCGGTGAAGCTCGCCGCGCCCCGACTTCCCGGCGCCGCTCCCCTGCAGGCCACCCGAGCTGGCGGGGTGCCGCCGGGCTAGCCGTTCTCCGTCGCTTCGCCTCACCGAGACGGTCGAGTCACAGCGTTGGAACGGCGGTAGCGTCCGCTCGTGGCCGGCGTCGCGACCGTCCTCGCCGTGATCGACTGGATCCCGCGCAACGCCACCGCCGTCGCGGTGCTGGCCGGGCCCCTCGTCGTGCTCGGCTACCTCGGCGGTTCGGTGCCCTTCGCCTACCTGCTGTCCCGGCGGCGCCTCCGGCGTCAGCTTGCCGACACCACCCTCGCCGGGCTCGGGTCGCCCGATGGCGGCGGGGAGCACCACCGCCTCCCCGCTCGCGCCGGTGCCGACCTCCTCGCCGCCGCCATCACCCTGGCCGCCACCACCGTTGCCTGGGAGCTGACGCTGGCCGCCACCCCCGGCGCCAACACCTTCAGCGCCGTCGCCGTGTTCTCCAACCAGGCCATCGGAGCCTGGGTCTCAGTGGCGCTGTGGACCGGCATGGCTGGTGTGCTCGGCCACGTCGCTCCCGTTTGGACCCGGTTTCGTGGCGGCAGCGGGCTACCTCCGGCGCTGGCCCTCACCGCCGCCTACACGCCGGTGGTGCTGTTCGTGGCCGTCGCCGCCTTCCTCGTCGTCTACGGCCTGACCCGGCGGCCGGTGACGGCGCTGCTGGGCGCTCTGCCCACCATGGTGGTCTTCGAGTACCTCGCCTGGCTGGCGGATCTCCAAGCCGGCTGGGGCGTCACCAACGGCCCCGAGGTGACGCTGTGGACGGCGGCGCTGGCCGTCACCCTCTTCGCCCGCCATCTCCGGTCGTCGTCGCTGCTGACCCTCGATTGAGATCGGTCCTGGGCCGTCCACCGCGGGTGACATAGCGGGGGCCGGCCCGGCGGGCCGATCGGAGATGCGGCGAGGAACGTCCAGCACCGAGAGAACGCCCCCTACCGGCGGTCGCCACCGTTCGGGAGGCCGGGACGAACACGTCCGACCGTCCCCGGCGGTGCACGGGCGAGTGCACCGCCCCTGCTTCACTCGGCCAGGGAGCCGTGCGGTGCGTCGCGCCGCTGCCAGTCGCGCTCGACCTTCACCACCAGCTCGAGGTGGACGCCGGGGTCGAGCTGGGCCCGCACCGCTGTACCCACGGCCTTGAGCACCCCGCCGCCCCTGCCGATCACGATCCCCTTCTGCGAGTCGCGCTCGACGAGGATCTCGCAGCGGATGCGGCGCCCCTCCCACTCGGTGACCCGGGTGCCGACGGCATGGGGAAGCTCGTCTCGCAGCACCCCCAGGAGCTGCTCGCGCACGAGCTCGGCGACCCAGGTGGCCTCGTCGAGGTCGCGGATGGTCTCGGGCGGGTACAGGGGCGGACCCTCGGGCAGCCTGGCGACCAAGCCGTCGACCAGGGCCTCGACGCCTTCGCCGGTGCGGGCCGACACCGGGAAGTACTCGTTCAGGCCCAGCTCGCTGGCGGCTTGGAGCTGGGCGAGGAGCCGTGCCGGCGACGCCCGATCGATCTTGTTCAGCGCGACCACGCTCATGGCGGGGACCTGGTCGGCGACGAAGCGGTCGCCGCCGCCCAACGGGGCGGTGGCATCGAGGACCAGGCAGACGACGTCGACACCTTCGATCGCCCCGGTGGCGGCCTCGTGCATGCGCTGGCCCCGTGGCCCTCGGGGTCGGTGGATGCCGGGAGTGTCGACGAAGACCACCTGGCCGTTGCCATGATGAAGCACGCCGCGCACCGGCCACCGGGTCGTCTGCACCTTGTCGGAGACGATGCTGACCTTGGTGCCGATCATCCGGTTGAGCAGGCTCGACTTGCCGACGTTGGGCCGCCCGACGAGGGTCACCACGCCCGAGCGCACATCCGACTCCTAGCAGGCGCCTCGGCGAGGGCGCCAGGTTCGACGACCATCGCTCCCGACGGAGTCGCCGCTGCCTCGGCCGCGATCCCCTTCAGACCGCTTCGGCGGAGGCATCCTCGGCCTTGCTGACCCGGACCCGGCCGATGCGGCGGCCCTGCACCCGCTCCGCTCGGAGCTGATGGCCGTTCACCCGCACCACCTCGCCCTCGCTGGGGACGTGGCCGAGGAGGCTGAACACGAGGCCTCCCACCGTGTCCCAGTCGCCCTCCGGCAGCCCCAGGTGCATGAGCTCGTTGAGCTCGTCGAGGGGCATGCGGGCGGCGACGCGGACATCGCCGCCCGGCAGTGGCTCGAGCAGCGGGTCCTCCACGTCGAACTCGTCGACGATCTCACCCACCAGCTCCTCGATGAGGTCTTCCAGGGTGACCAGCCCGGCGGTGCCGCCGTACTCGTCGACGACCACGGCCATGTGGAACTTCTCCGCCTGCATCTCCCGCATCAGCTCCGCCACCCGCTTGCTCTCGGGGACGAAGTGGGCACTGCGCATGAGCGTGCGGGTGGTGACCGAGGTGCGCCCCTCCCGGGACGCCCGCATGAGATCCTTGGCGTACACCAGGCCGACGATGTCGTCGATGCCGTCCTCTTGCACGGGGATGCGGCTGTAGCCGTTGGCGATCACCGTCTCCATGGCCTGGGCCACGGTGGAGCTGGCGGTCACCGTCACCATGTCGGGACGGGGCACCATCACCTCCCGGGTGACGGTGTCGCCGAAGTCGATGATCGACTGGATGAGGGCCCGCTCCTCGACCTCGATGACGTCGGCCTCGACGGCGACGTCGGCCAGCGCCAGCAGCTCCTCCTCCGACACCACCGGTCCGGCTCGACGACCCTTGCCCGGCAGCACCAGGTTCGACAGGGCGATGAGGCTCCGGGTGAGCAGCCGGACGGGGGGAAAGGCGGCCAGCAGGTTGACCACCGGCGCCACCAGCAGCGCCGAGCGCTCCGGGTGCTGCAGGGCCCAGGTCTTGGGTGCGGCCTCGGCGCACACGAAGATCACCACGGCGAGGACCGCCGTGGCCACGGCGATGCCGATCGGGCCGTAGTAGGACTGGACGAGGACACCCACGAGCGTGGCCGCGCTCAGGTGACAGACCAGCACCAGCAACAGCACCGGGTTCAGGACCTGCTCGCGGTGCTCCAGCAGGCGGGCGAGGCTGGCTCCACCCCTGCGACGCTCCTCCTCGAGGGCCCGGGCCTTGGCTCGGGGCAGGTGGGTGAGGCTGGTCTCGGCCATGGCGAGGAACGCCGCCGAGGCCACCAGCACCACCACCGCGACGAGGGCGGCCACCTCGGCGGTGTTCATCGCTCGTCGCCTTGGTGGAAACGGGCCAGCAGCTCGCGCTCGCGGGCCTGCATGGCCGCAGCCGCGCCGGGCTCGGCGTGGTCCATGCCCAGCACGTGGAGGACGCCGTGGATCACCAGCAGAGCGAGCTCGTCGCCGGTGCGGCCGCCCCGTTCGGCCGCCTGGCGCTCGGCCACCGCCGGGCACACCATGACGTCGCCCAGCAGGCGGGGCACGTCACCCTGGGCGTCGGCGTCAGTGGGGTCAATGGGGAAGGCCAGCACGTCGGTGGGCCCGTCGCCGTCGAGGAATCGCCGGTTGCACCCGGCGATGGTGTCGTCATCGACGAAGCTCAACGACAGCTCCGCCGGCCCGACCACCTCCTCGGCCCGCAGCACCTCGATCGTCAGGTGGACCAGGTGCTCGACGTCTACGGTCACCGCCGACTGGTCGTCGACGGCGAGCACGGTCGGTTCTTCGGTCGGAGGCGCCAGCCGGCGCCACGCATGGGGACCGGCAGGCACGCTCACCGACGACTGTCCTCGGCGGCCGACACCGGCGCCGCCCGTTCGTAGGCGTCGACGATGTCCTGGACGATCCGGTGGCGGACCACGTCCTTGTTGGTGAGGCGGACGAAGGCGAGCCCGTCGATCCCGCTGAGGATGTGCTCGAGGCCGACCAGCGACGAGCGACCACTCGGGACGTCGACCTGGGTGACGTCGCCGGTGATCACCGCCTTGGACCCGAAGCCGATGCGGGTCAGGAACATCTTCATCTGCTCGGGCGTGGTGTTCTGGGCCTCGTCCAGGATGATGAAGCTGCCGTTGAGCGTTCGGCCCCGCATGAACGCCAACGGGGCCACCTCGACCGTGCCCCGATCGAGCAGGCGCTGAGCCCCCTCAGGCTCGACCATGTCGTAGAGAGCGTCGAACAGCGGCCGGAGGTAGGGGTCGATCTTGGCCATGAGGTCACCGGGCAGGAACCCGAGGCGCTCCCCGGCTTCGACCGCCGGGCGGGTGAGGATGATGCGGTTTACCTGCTTGAGCTGCAGTGCCTGGACGGCCATGGCCACCGCCAGCCAGCTCTTGCCCGTGCCCGCCGGCCCGATCCCGAAGGTGACCACGTTGTCGCGGATGGTGTCGACGTAGCGCTTCTGGCCGCTGGTCTTGGGTCGGACCGTGCCGCCCTTGGCCGCCCGCAGCACCTCGGCGGTGAGCACCTCCGAGGGCCGCTCGTCGGCCTTGACCATCTCGATGGTGTGGCCGACCTTCGCGGGGTCGAGGTTCTGCCCGAGCTCGAGCAGCACGACCAGCTCCTCGAACAGCTTGCCCACCCGGGCGGCCTGGGGCCCGGCGATGCTGATCTCGTTGCCCCGGACGTGGATCTCGGCATCGTCGAACGCCGCCTCGATGAGGCGGAGGAGCTCGTCGCGTTGGCCGAGCAGCCCGCCCATGAGGTGGTTGCCGGGGACGAGGACCTTCACGTCAACAGGAGACACGGGCACAAAAGCGTACCGACCATCACTCCAGACGCTCGCTCACGAGCTACCCCGGAGGCCACGCCATGGGCCGGCCGCCGAGGACGTGGAGGTGGAGGTGCGGCACGGTGTTGCCTGCGTCGTCACCCACGTTGAACACGAGGCGGTAGCCCGACGCTGCCACCCCGTCGCCCTCGGCCACGGTGCGGGCGGTGTCGAACACCTCGGCCAGCATGTCGGCGTGCTCGGGCCCGAGCTCGCCGGCGTGGTCGATGTGGTCGACGGGCACCACCAGCACGTGGGTGGGCGCCTTCGGGTCGAGGTCGCGAAAGGCCAGGCAGCGGGGAGTTCGAGCGACGACGTCGGCGGGGAGCTCCCCGGCCACGATGCGACAGAAGATGCAGTCGGCCACGTGGTTACGGTACCGACCCGGGTGGCGGCGGCTCGACCACGATGAGGCGCTGGCCGGGGTAGACCAGGTCGGGGGCGTTGACCATGATCTCCCACAGGTCTGGGTCACGCCAACCGTTAAC
>JADDQY010000001.1 GCA_016781135.1 Actinomycetota bacterium | reverse complement strand
ACCGCCTCGGCCTTGCCGCTCGGCGAGAGCCCGGGCACCACCTCCCCCTAGGGTGAGGCCGAGGCGAGGCTCACCGTGCCGGACCGGAGATCGCCACCGAGTCGGGGGGCAGGGTGACAGCGCCCGACTCGAGGGCGATGCCGTCGTGGGAGGCGAGCAGCAGGCAGGCACCCGCCCCTTCGCCGAGGTCCACCTTCTGCTCCGTCTCCCCGAGGTTCGCGGCCACCCGCAGCTGTCCCCGCTCCACCACCAGCCACCGGGCCTGCTCGTCGAAACGGACCCGCACCCGATCGAGGCGGCCGTCGGCGAGCCCGGCGGTCGAGCGGCGCAGGGCGATGAGCTGTCGGTACCACGCCAGCACCTCGGCGTGGGGCGGCGCTGCCAGCTCGCCCCAGTCGAGCTTGGAGCGCTCGAAGGTCGACGGCTCCTGGGGGTCGGGCACCTGCTCGGCGCTCCAGCCGAAGGCGGCGAACTCAGCCCGCCGGCCCTGGCGCACCAGGCGCCCGAGCTCCGGGTCCTGGTGACTGGTGAAGTACTGGAACGGAGTCGACGCCGCCCACTCCTCGCCTTGGAAGACCATGGGCACGAACGGTGCGGTGAGGTACAGCGCCGCACCCACCTTGAGTCGGCCGGTTGACACGCTGGCGCCGATCCGGTCACCCACGGCCCGGTTGCCCACCTGGTCGTGGTTCTGCAGATACCCGAGGAAGCACCACCCCGGCAACCCCACCGGGGCTCGACCGTGCACCCGATTGCGCACCGACGACCGGCGTCCGGCGTAGACCCAGACCTCTTCCAGCGCGGTGGCCAGGTCAGCCAGCGATCCGAAGTCGGCGTAGTAGCCCTCGTCCTCGCCGGTCAGCACCGTGTGCAGGGCGTGGTGGAAGTCGTCGCTCCACTGGGCCTGGATGCCGTAGCCCCCGACGTCGCGGGGTCGCACGACCCGGGGGTCGTTCAGGTCGGACTCGGCGATCAGCCACAGCGGGCGGTTCTCACACGCCGCCAGCTCGGCCACCTCGGTGGCGAGTTGCTCGAGCACGTGCACCGCCGAGGTGTCGACGATGGCGTGGACGGCGTCGAGGCGGAGAGCGTCCACGTGGTAGTCGCGCAACCACGTGATGGCGTTGTCGATGACGAAGCGGCGCACCTCGTCGCTGCCTCGCTGGTCGTAGTTCACCGCCTGGCCCCAGGGGGTCGAGTAGAAGGTGGTGAAGTACGGGCCGAAGCGATCCAGGTAGTTCCCCTCAGGGCCCAGATGGTTGTAGACCACGTCGAGGACCACGGCGAGGCCTCGAGCGTGGCAGCCGTCGACCAGGCGCTTGAGGCCCTCGGGCCCGCCGTAGCCGTGGTGGGGGGCGAACAGCCCGACGCCGTCGTAGCCCCAGTTGCGGGTGCCGGGGAACTCAGCCACCGGCAGCAGCTCGACGGCGGTCACGCCGAGGTCGACAAGGTGGTCGAGCCGGGCGATGGCCCCGTCGAAGGTGCCCTCGGGGCTGAAGGTGCCCACGTGGAGCTCGTAGATCACGGCCGACGGGAGGTGGAAGCCGCGCCAGCCGTCGTCGCTCCAGGCGAAGGCGGAGTGGTCGACGAGCCGGGAGGGAACGTGGACCCCGCACGGCTGGGAGGGTGAGCGGGGATCAGGGAGCGGGTCGGATCCGTCGAGGACGAAGGCGTAGTCGGTGCCGGGCCCGGCATCGGCCACGTCGACCTCGTGCCAGCCCTGGGGCCCCACCCGCATGGGCACCCGACGACCGGACAGGTCGACCTCGACCCGGTCAGCCCTCGGCGCCCAGACCCGGAACGTCGTCATCGTCGCAACCGCCCCTCGTTCCTCGTCGGATCATCCGTCTGTCGCACTGCCCGACAGAGCGTGCTCTGGTCGGCAGGGGACGGGAATGTCCCCACCGGCCAAGCCAGCGACACGCGTCACTCGCCGACACGGCGGAGCAGCACCAACGATCGCGGTGCGAGCTCCACCACCTCTCCCGCCTTGTGCACCTGAGGCTGCGCCTCGGGGTCGATCTCGGGGGGGATCGGATCGGCGGTGTCGAGCACGAGCTCCCAATGCTCGCCCCACGGCGTCGGCAACTTGAACCCGACTCGCTCGAAGTGGGCGCTCAACAACAGGATGAAGCTGTCATCGACGACCTGTTCCCCCCGCGGGCCAGGAGAGCCGAGGTCCTCGCCGTTCAAGAACATCCCGAGCGTGGTGGCCGAGGCGTGCCAGTCGTCATCGGACATGTCCTCGCCGTCGGGGCGGAACCAGGCGATGTCGGCCAGGCCCTTCCCCCGGATCGCCCGGCCCTGGAACCAGCGACGCCGGCGGAAGGCGGGGTGGGCCCGCCGGAACTGCACCAGCCACCGGGTGAACTCGAGCAGGGCGGTGTCGGTGCCACCCCAGTCGTACCACGACACCTCGTTGTCCTGGCAGTAGGCGTTGTTGTTGCCGCCCTGGGTGCGCCCGAGCTCGTCGCCCCCGAGCAGCATGGGCACGCCCTGGGACAGCAGCATGGTGGCGAGGAAGTTGCGGCGCTGGCGGGATCGCAGCTCGAGCACCTCGGGCTCGTCGGTCGGGCCCTCCACGCCGCAGTTCCACGACCGGTTGTGGCTCTCGCCGTCGCAGTTGTTCTCGCCGTTGCCCTCGTTGTGCTTCTCGTTGTAGGAGACGAGGTCGGCGAGAGTGAAGCCGTCGTGGGCGGTGACGAAGTTGATGCTGGCTTTGGGGCGCCGGCCGTTCGACTCGTAGAGGTCGGGACTGCCGGTGAGCCGGTAGGCGACGTCGCCGAGGCTGGCGTGGGCACCGCGCCAGTAGTCGCGCACGGTATCGCGGTACTTCCCGTTCCACTCCGACCACAGCGGCGGAAAGTTGCCAACCTGGTAGCCGCCCTCGCCCACGTCCCACGGCTCGGCGATGAGCTTGACCTGGCTGACCACCGGGTCCTGCTGGATGAGGTCGAAGAACGCCGAGAGCTTGTCGACATCGTGCAGCTCCCGGGCCAGGGTGGCGGCGAGGTCGAAGCGGAAGCCGTCGACATGCATGTCGGTGACCCAGTACCGCAAGCTGTCCATGATCAGCTGCAGCACGTGGGGATGGCGCATGTTCATGGTGTTGCCGGTGCCGGTGTAGTCCATGTAGTGCCGGCAGTCATCGGGGACGAGCCGGTAGTAGGCGGCGTTGTCGATGCCCTTGAACGACAGCATCGGCCCCAGGTGGTTGCCCTCGCCGGTGTGGTTGTAGACCACGTCGAGGATCACCTCGATGCCGGCGTCGTGGAGGCGGAGCACCATCTGCTTGAACTCCTGCACCTGCTGGCCGACCGTCCCCGTCGAGGAGTACTCGTGGTGGGGGGCGAAGAACCCGATGGAGTTGTAGCCCCAGTAGTTGCGCAGGTCCCGCTCCACGAGGTGGGCGTCGTGCACGATCTGGTGCACGGGCAACAGCTCGACCGCGGTGACTCCCAGGCCCTGCAGGTGCTCGATGGACTGGGGGGTGGCGAGGCCGGCGTAGGTGCCCCGGAGCTCCGGCTCGATGTCGGGGTGCGTGGCGGTGAAGCCCTTGACGTGGACCTCGTAGAGCACCGTCTCGTGCCAGGGGGTGCGGGGGTGGCGGTCGTTGGTCCAGTCGAAGTAGGGGTTGATGATGACCGACTTGCCGACGAACGGAGCGCTGTCCAGCCTGTTGGCGTCGCCGTCGGGATCACCGAAGCGGTAGCCGAACACCGCCTCGTTCCACTCGGTGTTGGCGTCGACCGCCTTGGCGTAGGGGTCGAGCAGGAGCTTGGCCGGGTTGCAGCGGTGCCCCCGGGCGAGATCGCGGGGACCGTGGACTCGGTAGCCGTAGCGCTGCCCCGGGCCCATGTTGGGGAGGTAGCCGTGCCAGCAGAAGGCCGACACCTCGGGGAGGTCGTAGCGGGTCTCGGTCCCATCGTCGTCGAACAGGCACAGTTCGACGCGTTCGGCCACCTCGGAGAAGACCGAGAAGTTGGTGCCCATCCCGTCGTAGGTGCTGCCGAGCGGGTACGGCTCGCCGGGCCAGATCTTCATGGAGAGCGGACCCTACCGGAGCGCGGGCCCGACGGTCTCACCCGAGCGGTGGGACGGCGGGCCGGGGCTGGCAGGTGGGACACCAGGAGGTGCCCCCGTTGGCGTCGTCCTGGTTGGCCCACGCCGATCGCGGTGGTGCAGCGCCGGCACGCGCCTCTTGCGGCCAGTGCTCAGCAGGTCGGGAGAGGTGGCAGCTCGCGGTCAGTGCCCAGGTGGGTGCCCAGGGTGCGCCCGTCGTGGAAGCGAACCAGGGGGTCCTGCCGGTGGCCTCCACGGCCAGCACGTGCAGCGACCGGAGGGGCGGCGAGCCGAGGCGCCTCTCGAAGGCGACGACGCGGGTCAGAGCCCGGTCGGACACCCCGCGCTGCGGTGGATGGTGTCGCAAACGGCGTCGGGGCAGGGGACGGCATTACCGGCAGCGTGGCGCTCGGCGCTCGGCGACGGGCGGGAAGTGCAGTTCTTGCGCCGGTGGACGCCAGGTGGTGGCCGCCACAGACGCAAGAACGTCGGTGGTCCTAGTTGCGAGGCTCCTCGCCGGAAAGCTCGTCGAGGCACCGCCTGATCTCCGACTCTCGGAAGCGCCGGTGTCCTCCGAGGGTGCGGATGGCGCTGAGCTTGCCGGCTCGGGCCCACCTCGTGACCGTCTTGGGGTTCACCCGGAACATCTGAGCGACCTCGGACGGGGTGAGTAGGACCTCTGGGGTCTCGACCTCATGATGCTGGATGGTCATCGCTCCATCTCCACGTGTTTTGGCTCATCGGTGGGTTCATCGTTTGCCTCGATGATAGGCACCGTTTGGTGGAAAAATGGGTCGCGGGGTCGCCGGTCGTCACCGACTTGACACGGAACGTGGCACCCAGCCCGGTTCGATAACGTCGTCCCGTGATCGGCCCCGGCGTCTTCGATCGCCTCGAGGCCGGGGGCCACGAGCAGGTCGTGTGGGGCGCCGATCGAGCGACGGGCCTGCGCGCCATCGTCGCCGTCCATTCAACCGTCCTGGGCCCGGCGCTGGGTGGCACCCGGTTCCGGCCCTATCCGGACGAGGAGGCGGCGCTGGTCGACGTGCTGCGCCTGTCCCGGGCCATGACCTACAAGGCGGCCCTTGCCGGTCTCGACCTCGGCGGGGGCAAGGCGGTGATCCTTGGCGACCCCCGCCACCTTCGCAGCGAGGGACTGCTCCGGGCCTACGGCCGCTTCATCGACTCCCTGGGCGGCCGGTACGTCACCGCCGAGGATGTGGGCACCGACCAGGCCGACATGGATGTCCTGCGGCGTGAGACCCGCCACGTCACCGGGGTCAGCGAGCTCCTCGGTGGCTCCGGTGACCCGTCACCCGCAACCGCCCTCGGCGTCGTCCACGCCCTTCACGCCGTGGCCGAGCACCAGTGGGGCTCTCCGTCGCTCGAGGGGCGCGCCGTCGTGGTCCTCGGCGTCGGCAAGGTCGGATCGGCCCTGGTCGGACACCTGGTGGCGAGCGGAGCCAAGGTGTCGGTGGCCGACATCGACCCGAACCGGGTGCAGGCGATGGTGTCGCGCCACGGGGCTACCGCGGTCGGCGTCGAGGAGGCGCTGACCCTCGACGCCGACGTGCTCGCCCCCTGCGCCCTCGGCGGGATACTCAACGCCACCACCATCCCCTGGCTCGGTTGCCGGGCGGTGTGCGGCTCGGCCAACAACCCGCTCGCCGAGTCCGCCGATGCCCGGCGTCTGGCTGACCGGGGCATCCTCTATGCCCCCGACTACGTGGTCAGTGCCGGCGGCATCATCAACCTCGCCGAGGAGCTGGTCGGCTACGACCAGGCCGCAGCCACCGCCAAGCTGGCCGCCATCCGCACCACCACCGCCAACGTCCTCGCCGCCGCCGCCGCAAGCGGCGTCACGACGCTCGAAGCCGCCGACTGCCTCGCCGAATCCCGCCTCCGAGCGGCCGCCGAGGCGACCGGAGGCGGCGCGGCGCGGGGCAGCCCGGTAGGTGAGCGCGGCTGAACGCCGCACCCGACCTACCGTTCGGCGGCGAACCCGAGATCGGCGCCGGTGAGCATGGCCCGGCAGGGGATCCCGGCCTCGCGGCCGAGCTTGGCGACGGTACCGCCCCGATCGACGACAGGGAGCAACAGGATCGGGTTGGCGCCCGCCTCGCGGACGACCCCGGCCGCCTCCAGCATCGACACCCCACGGGTCACGGCGTCCTCGGTGATCACCACCTGGTCGCCCACCTCCAGGGCGCCGGCCACCCGGCCGCCGCCACCGTGGTCCTTGGCTCGGCTACGGACGCTGAAGCTGCGCAGCATCCGGCCTCGGGTGGCCGCCACCGCGGCCACGGCGAAGGCCACGGCATCGGCCCCCATGGTGGGCCCGCCGATGGCCGTCGCTTCGTCGGGGATGGCCTCCAGGGCGGCCTCGACCACCAACATCATGCCCTCGGGGCGACACGTCGTCTGCTTGGCGTCGATGAAGACGCGGCTGCGGGCACCCGACTTGAGCAGGAAGTCGCCGCTGCGCACCGCGTGGACGAGCAGGTGGTCGCGCAGCTCCCGAATGTCGCTCACGCGCTCGGGGCGGCGGCACCCGCTCGCGCCCGTCGGCTGACGACGCTGGCCAGCAGGGCCACGGCGACGAGGATCACCAGCAGACCGGCGACCAGCGCCGGGCCGCTGCGGGCCTCCCGCACCCGGTCACCGGCCAGATCGAGCCGGTACCGCTCGAGCGCCTCGAACTGCTCGTCGGGGAGCACGTACCCGCCGTTGGGCAGCGCGTCGTCGAGGTTGACCGCCCGGTCGCCCGTGCGCATGACGTAGAGCTCGAGCGGCTGTCCCGACACCGTGGCCGGCACCACCCACACAGGGATCGGCTCGCCCCCTTCAGGGGTGAAGGTCTCGGCCCGCACCTCGCCCTCCACGACCACGTTGCGGGCTTCAATGGCGTTCAGCGCCGCTTGGGTGAAGAGGCGAGCCTCCGCGGCCGTCATCTCCGGAGCGCCCTGGCTGACCGCGAAGGAGCCGGCGGCGAGGCCGACCACGAGCACCACGACCACCACCACCAGGAACCGGACGGCCTTCACGACCACCCCCCTCGGCGAGGAGTGCCCGTCATCGCTGGGCCGGCTCCAGAACCACAGCCCCCGTGCCGGCCACCACCTCGCCGACCTCCGTTGCCCCCAGCCCGCTCGAGCGGGCGACGTCGAGGGCGCGGTAGGCGTCGGCCCGAGCCACGACCACGACCATCCCGATGCCCAGGTTGAACACTCGGGCCATCTCGGCGTCCGCCACCTCGCCCAGACGCTGGATCTCGGTGAAGATCCGCGGCACCTCCCAGTGCCCGCGCCGGACCACGGCGCTGGTCGAGGGGGGCAGCACGCGCGACAGGTTACCGACGATCCCGCCGCCGGTGATGTGGGCGACGGCGCGGACGTCGACCGACTGGAGCAGCTTGGCCACGACCGGGGCGTAGATCACCGACGGCTCGAGCAGCTCGTCGGCGAGGGAACGGGGTGCCCCCGGGTAGGCCGGCGCCTCGAGGGGGAGGCCGGCGCGCTCCAACAGGACTCGACGGGCGAGGGAGTACCCGTTGCAGCGAAGACCGGGCGACGGCAGGCCGACGAGCACGTCGCCGGGCTCGACCCGCTCACCGGTGACGAGGGCGTCGCGCTCGGCCACCCCGACGGCGAAGCCGGCCAGGTCGAACTCGCCGGGCTCCATGGTCCCCGGATGTTCGGCCATCTCTCCGCCGATGAGGGCGCACCGAGCCTGACGGCAGCCGGAGGCGACCCCGTCCACCAGGGCGACGACCTGGTCGCCGTCGAGGCTGCCGACGGCGATGTAGTCGAGCAAGAACAGTGGCTCGGCACCCTGGCACACGAGGTCGTCGACGCACATGGCCACCAGATCGATGCCGATGGTGTCGAAGCGGCCTACCGCCCGGGCGACCATGGCCTTGGTGCCCACGCCGTCGGTGGAGGCGACCAGCACCGGATGGCGGTAGCGGGCGGCGTCGAGGGCGAACAGGCCGCCGAAGCCCCCGAGGTCGCCGATGACCTCGCTACGAAAGGTCGACCGGACCTTGGCTCGGATGCGCTCCACCGCCCGCTCACCGCCGGCGATGTCGACCCCTGCCGACGTGTAAGTCTCCGGCCCGGTGGGTCGGCTCACGCCTCGATGCTCGCCGGGACGGGCAGATGGGCCTCGTCGACGCGCAGGCTCCGGTCGAGCCCGGACGGAGGCATGTCGTTGCTGGCGAGCACCTCGCCCCGCAGTTCCACCGGCACCTCGACCGGGTAGTGGCCGCAAAGGCAGGCTCGGCAGAACCCGGCCCCCGGGGCACCGGTGGCCTCGACGAGGCGCTCCTCGCTCAGGTAGGCGATGGAGTCGGCGCTCAGGTAGACCTGGACCTCCTCGATGCTGCGCTCAGCGGCCAGCAGCTCCGAGCGCGCTCCGGTGTCCATACCGTAGAAGCACGGCCAACGGTAGGGCGGCGACATGATCCGCAGGTGCACCTCGAGCGCCCCCGCCTCTCGCAACATGCGCACCACCGCCCGCTGGGTGGTGCCTCGCACGATGGAGTCGTCGACCACGACCAGGCGCTTGCCGACCACGTTCTCCCGCAAGGGGTTGTACTTCATACGGACGGCGTCGCTGCGCAGCTGCTGGCTGGGGGCGATGAAGGTGCGACCGATGTAGCGGTTCTTCACCAGCCCGTCGCCGTAGGGGATGCCCGAGGCCCGGGCGAAGCCCTGAGCGGCAGGGACCCCCGACTCGGGAACCGGCATCACCATTGCCGGGGCGTCACCCACGGCCGAGGGCGGCAACGGGGCCTGGTCGGCGAGCAGCTCGCCCATGCGCTGGCGGGCGAGGTGGACGCTGCGCCCGTAGAGCCGGCTGTCGGAACGGGCGAAGTAGACGAACTCGAACACGCACAGCGTGGGGTCGATGCGATTCGGTCCGAAGGGCTGCAGCGAACGCTCGCCGGCGGCGTCGATGACCACCATCTCGCCGGGCTCGAGCTCTCGGACGAAGGTGGCCCCGACGACGTCGAGGGCCGGCGTCTCCGACGCCAGCACCCACCCGGCGGGCCCTTCGGCCCGGCTCGCGTCACCTTCGAGCCGTCCGAGGCACAGTGGGCGGAACCCGTTCGGGTCGCGCACGCCCACCAGGTGGCCCTCGTCCATGAGGACGAGGGAGAACGCCCCCCGGAGTCGAGGCAGCACCCGCATCAGGGCGTGTTCGAGGTCCCGCCCGTCGCTGCGCTCGCCCCCCTCACCCCTGATGTCGGTGGCCAGCAGCTCGGCGACCAGGTCGCTGTCACTGGCGACCGTGCCCGCCAGCATCCCGGCCTCCTCGGCGAGGGCGGCGGTGTTGGTCAGGTTGCCGTTGTGACCGAGGGCGAACTCGGCGTGGCCCACGTCACGGTAGACCGGTTGGGCGTTGCGCCAGGTGCTCGAGCCGGTGGTGGAGTACCGGGTGTGGCCAATGGCGAGGTGGCCCGTGAGGGGAGCCAGGCGGCGCTGGTTGAAGACGTTGCTGACCAGGCCCATGTCCTTGTCGATGACGATGCTCTCACCGTCGCTGACCGCCATGCCCGCCGACTCCTGGCCGCGGTGCTGAAGGGCGTAGAGACCGAGGAAGGTCAACTGGGCGACGGCGAGGCCAGGACCGTAGACCCCGAAGACGCCACAGGCCTCCTTCGGTGAGTCGTCGACAAGGTCGACAAGGGGGGGCCTCACTGCGTCCAGGATGCCACGTAGGGGGCTGGACGGAAACTACGAGGGTGTCCTCACCGCGGTGGACCGGGAGGTCGCGCCGCCGAGAGCCGCGGTTGGAGCTCATCGCCTGTCGTGGGTGGAGCGGCTGGCGTTGCCCGCAAGGGGGTGGACCGAGCCCGGCGGCGACCCTGGGGCGGAGCCTCGCCGGCGGGCAGCTGTTGGGAGGCAAGCGGAGCCGGCGAGGTGGATACGCGTCGGCGACGAGGCGGGGGCGACGGCCTTGGCTCGGGCCCCTCGTGCGCCGGCGAGCGAGGCGGTGGGGTGGCACCGAGGAGCATGGCGGCGACGGCGTCGGCGATGGCCGCGGTCTGGGCGCCGTCGAGCTCGACCACGGTCGCGTCCGGCGGCGTCGGGCCGGCGCCCGACGCCAGCTCTTCCCCGCGAGGGTCGGTGACGAGACGGTCGAGGATCTCCTGCATCCGCCCGAGCTGGTTCCCGACGACGGCCAGCTCGGCGGCCTGAGCATCGCTCGCCCGGCCGGCGGCGGCGACCTCAGCGCTCACCTGGCTCAGAGCCTCGAGCACCTCGTTGCCCACGCCCCCAGCCGGTGCTCCTTCCAGCGCGCTCGAGAGCCGCCGAAGGGTGGCGGCGGCGTCGGAGGTGCCGTCGAGCACCTCGCTGATCGCTCCCCGGCTCGTCCGTTGCTGCTCAACCAGGGTGGCGGTGGCGTCGTCGAGCCTTTGGATGACGTTCGCCACGCGTTCGTCGAGCCGTTCGCCCGACTCCCGGCCCTGGTTCACGATCGCCGCGGTCAGCCCGTCGATCTGCTCACCGAGGTCGTCGATCGCCGTTCGCATCGCCGCCAGCTCCTGCACCACCTCCGAATGAACGCCGCTGGGAAGGGCAGCCACCGCCGCCCGCATCGCCGCCAGCTCCTGCACCACCTCCGAATGAACGCCGCTGGCAAGGGCACCCACCGCCGCCCGCAGCGACGCCAGCTCTTCGGCCACGCGAGGGTCGGGCCCGGCGGTCGCGGCGAGCAGAGTGGGTGCCGGGTCGGCCTCCCCTTGCTGATCCGGGTGCTCCTCCCGTGCTGGTGGCTGCTCGCCCGGCTGCTCCTCGCCGGGCGTCGCTTCGAGGCTGGCGACCCGCTCGAGGCGGCCACGGAGCCAAGCCCCCCAGTCAGGGGCGTCGTGCTCGTCGCCGCCGGCCGCCGGTGTGACCTGAGGATCGTTCCCCGTGTCTGCGTCCATCAGCCATCCCTCGTCGTGTGCCCGGCCGGTGGGAGAGGTGCGGCCCGAAGCGGCGACCTGCGACGAGGACGAGACCGGACCGATCCGGCTCCGTTGTGGGGCTGCTCACCAGCAGACGAGCCCGCTGCCGGTTCGCCGTCGGCCGTCGCCGCCGGTGGAGCCGAGCGGGCAGCCACCGCGGTGGCGATGCTGGCGGCGATGGTCTCGAGCTGAGGCTCGCCGAGCTTGACCGGGGGCGTGGTCGGAGGCCAGGGCAGTCGGTGGCGCAGGCCGGCGATCTCGGTCGAGATCTGTCCCAGTCCCTCCTCGATGCGTTCCACCCTGGCCGACAGGCTGGCCAAGGCGGCCTCGGCCCGCTCGCCCGCCTCGCGGCGTTCTTCGTCGACCTCGTCGAGGACCCGGAGCACCGCCACCGCCCAGCGCTCGTCGTCGGCCTGCGTCGTGGCCAACTCCTGCATCCACCTCGCCAGCCGCTGGCCGGTCGCCCCTTGCTCTTCGATCAGCGCCCGGCACCCGGCGATGGCCTCGGCCAGCACATGGACTCGGTCGGCCAGCGCCGCCAGCGCCGGCTGGCGGCCCGAGTCGCCGGTTGCCGGTCCTTCCGAAGGTGGGGACGCCGGAGGGGCGGTGACCGCCTCTGACTCGGTGGCGGCCGCTCCCTCGGGCTCGCTGTCGGTCCCCTTGCCCTCGGAGGTGGCCACCCGCTCGAGGCGTGATCGCAGCCACGTGGTCCAGTCGGGTGGGTCCTCACCGGCGGGAGCACCTGGGACCTCGGGCGTGTTCTTGTCGACAGCCATGTCTCTCCGTCAGTCGCTGCGGTCGTCCACCGTATCGCCCACGTGCGCGCCGGCCCCCGACATCACCGGTTCACCTCCCGAGCGCGAGGGGCAACTGGTCGCGCCACGCGGCGGTCACCTCGGCAACGTCGAGATCGACCAGACCCTCGATCACCAACCGGTCGCCGCCGGTGTGCCCGACGACGGCGGCCGGCACGCCGGCGGCGGCCGCTCGGTCCAGGACCTCGGCCACGTGCTCCTCGGCGACGCACGCCACCACGCGTGAAGCAGCTTCGCTGAACAGCTCTCCATGGCCCCCGATGCCGTCGAGGTGGGCTCCCACGCCCGAGCGGGCGACCAGCTCACCGATGGCCACCGCCAGTCCCCCGTCGGCGATGTCGTGGACGCCGGCCAGCAGGCCGTCGTTCACCAGCGCCCGCACCAGGGCGCACTCCTGCTGGTGGCGCCCCAGATCGAGCTCGGGCAGGGGACCAGGGGCGCGACCGTCGCCGGCAGCGTCCGCAGCCCAGCGGGCGCCGCCGAGGTCGGAGGAACGGGGTCCGAGCACCATCACGACCGCGCCGGCCACGAGCACCACGCCGGGCGGGCGCCGCTGCAGGCGGTCGACCATGCCGAGCACGGTGACCACCGGGGTCGGGTCGATGTCGGTGCCCCGGCTCTCGTTGTAGAGGCTCACGTTGCCGCCCACCACGGGGAGGTCGAGCGCCAGGCAGGCCTCGGCCATACCGTCGATGCAGTCCGAGAGCTGGCGCAGGACCTGGGGATGCTCCGGGTTGCCGAAGTTGAGGCAGTCGACCAGTGCCAGCGGGCGAGCGCCCACGCACGCCAGGTTGAGCACCGCTTCGGCCACCACCATCGCCGTGCCGAGCCGGGAGTCCACGGCGCACCAGCGGTGGTTGCCGTCGGTGGTGAGCGCCAGCCCCCGACCGGTGTCGCGGCCGGTCGTGGGGTGCTTGAGTCGCAGCAGTGCCGCGTCGCCGCCGGGACCCTCGACGGTGTTGAGGAACAGCTGCGAGTCGTACTGGCGGTACACCCAGCTCGGGTCCATGAGCAGCGCCAGCAGGTCGGCGCCCGGATCGACCGGCGGGGGGGGCGAAGTGGCAGGCGCCTGGGGGGGCCCGGCCGGGGCCAGGGGCCGGTCGTAGCGGGGGGCGTCTTCGTGGAGCGACGTCGCGGGCACGTCGGCCAGCACCGGCCCGTCGAAGCCGTCGAGGATCCGCAGGCGGCCCCCGGCGCCGGTGACCCGGCCCACCACCGCCGCCCGCACCTCCCAGCGGGCACACAGGGCCAGCACTTCGTCAAGGTCCTCGGGGGTGACGATGGCCAGCATCCGCTCCTGACTCTCGCTGGTCATCACCTCGAAGGGTTCCATGGCGGTCTCCCGCCGGGGCACGGCGGTGACGTCGACGTCCATGCCCACCCCACCCCGGCTCGCCGTCTCGCTGGCGGCACAGGTGAGGCCCGCTCCTCCCAGGTCCTGGATGCCCACGACCAAGCCGGCGTCGAGGAGGGCCAGGCACGCTTCTATCAGCCGCTTCTCCTCGAAGGGGTCGCCGACTTGGACGCTCGGGCGCTTGGCGGCGTCGTCGTCATCCCCGGTGCCGGCACCGAAGCCGGCGGAGGCGAGCACGCTGACGCCGCCGATCCCGTCCCGCCCGGTGGCCGACCCGAGGAGGACGGCGACGTTGCCCGCGCCCGAGGCCCGACCGAGCACCAACCGCTCGACGGGGAGCAAGCCCAGGCAGGCCACGTTGACCAGGGGATTGCCGGTGTACGTCCGATCGCACACGACCTCGCCGCCGACGGTGGGCACGCCAACGGAGTTGCCGTAACCGGAGATGCCGCTGACGATGCCTTCGAGGATCCAGCGGCTGCGACCGTCGTCGAGGGGACCGACCCGCAGCGCGTCCATCAGGGCGATGGGCCGGGCCCCCATGGTGAAGATGTCGCGCAGGATCCCGCCGGCGCCGGTGGCCGCTCCCTGGTAAGGCTCGATGGCCGAGGGGTGGTTGTGGCTCTCGATGCGGATGGCCGCCCCGATCCCGTCGCCGACGTCGACCACTCCGGCGTTCTCGCCAGGACCGACCAGCACGCGCGGCCCCCCCGATGGCAGCCGGCCGAGGTGTATGCGGGACGACTTGTACGAGCAATGCTCCGACCACATGACGGCGTACATGGCCAGCTCGAGATGGTTGGGCGGCCGGCCCAGAATGCGTCGGATGTCGTCCGCTTCCTCGTCGGTAAGTCCTAAAGTCCGGTGCAGCTTTGCTTCCATGTCGGTCCCCCGGCTCGGGTGTTCATGTCGGTGTTCTGGTCGTTGGCGGCGCGGTCCACACACATGTGCAGGAGCGGCACAAAGGAAAGCAGGGTGCTCGCGCACCGATCTATGGCAACCGGAAAGAAACGTGTGGTACCGCTACGCACAAGGCGACGATGGCCGAAGGTCGATCGCAGAGTCGAAAGCTGGCGCCGTATTTGGAGGCGCTGGAGAACCACCGCCCCAAGCGGGGACGCAAGCGCACTGCCGAATCGATCGACCGGCGACTCGAGGTCATCGAGCAGGAGCTTTCCGGCGCCAACCCGATCAAGCGGGTGAACCTGCTCCAGGAGCACCTCGACCTCACTCGTGAGCGCGACCAACTGGGTGCCGAGGTCGACCTGTCGGTTCACGAGGAGGCCTTCGTGGCCAACGCAAAGTCCTACGGTGAGCGTAAGGGGATCAGCTACGAGGCCTGGCGTCAGCTCGGTGTCCCTGCCGAGGTGCTCAAACGGGCGGGGATCACCAAGTCGGAGGGCTGATTCCCGGCATCCAGGAACGAGCGCAGCAGGGCTATGCCGTCGGTCGAGCCCAGCAGCCGGTGGCAGGCCCGTTCGGGGTGGGGCATGAGCCCGACCACGTTCCTGCCTTCAGAGCAGATACCGGCGACGTCGTCGAGCGAGCCATTGGGATTGTCGACGTAGCGCAAGATGACCCGTTCCTCACTCCGGAGCTCGGCCAGTGTCTCGGGGCTGGCTGTGTAGTTGCCCTCGAAGTGGTTGATGGGGATGTGCAGGACGGTGCCCGGCTCGAGAGCCGAGGTCAGCACCGATCGACGAGATTCGACCCGCAGGGCGACGGTCGTGCACAGGAACTGGAGGCCGCGGTTCTTCTGCAGCGCTCCGGGCAGCAGGCCGGCTTCGGTGAGCACCTGGAATCCGTTGCAGATACCGAGCACCGGCCCCCCCTCAGCGGCGAACTCGGCCACTGCGGCCATCACTGGCGAGAATCGGGCGATCGCCCCCGGGCGCAAGTAGTCGCCGTGGGCGAAGCCGCCGGGCACGATGACAGCGTCGACCGATCGGGTTGTCGCCTCGGCGTGCCAGAGCACGCTGGGCTCGCCCCCAAGCACCTCCACCGCCTCCATGGCGTCGCCCTCGCAGTTCGAACCGGGGAAGACGACGACGCCCACCCGTGTGCTCACCGCGTTGCCGCCGCATCGGCGCCGGAGGTGACCGCCAGCGTGGTCTCGACGTCTTCGATGACCGGGTTGGCCAAGAAGCGACGGCACAGCTCGTCGACCCGGTGCTGCGCCTCGGCTTCGTCGGACGCCTCGACCCTGAAGCGGATGGCCTTGCCGACGCTGACCCCGGTCACCTCGTGGAAGCCGAGCGCCGGCAGCGCCCGCTCGATGGTGGCACCTTGGGGGTCGGCGATGCCCGGGCGCAGCCGGACCTCCACCAGCACGTCGAAGTGCATCAGGAGGGGCGGTGAAGGAGACGTCGAGGCATCGCCACCACTTCAGCACGTTCCCGGGAGCTGAGCACGGCCCGGCCAGTCGTCGAGGGAGCGACCGCTGATCCGCTCGTAGGCGTCGATGTAGCGGGCCCGGGTGGCGACGACCACTTCAGAGGGCAGGGTCGGGGCAGGGGGGGTCTTGTCCCAGCTGAGGCCGGCGAGCCAGCGGCGTAACGGCTCCTTGTCGAACGACGGCGGGGTGGCGCCCTCGACCCAACGCTCTGCCGGCCAGAACCGCGAGGAGTCAGGGGTCAGCACCTCGTCGGCCACCACCAGCTCGTGGTCGATCAAGCCCAGCTCGAACTTGGTGTCGGCCACGAGGATGCCCCGCTCGGCCGCCCAATCGGCACCTCGGCGGTAGAGCTCGAGGGAGACGTCTCGTGCCCGGGTGGCGAGATCGACGCCGACTAGGTCGGCGGCCCGGGCGAAGGAGATGTTCTCATCGTGGCCCGACTCGGCTTTGGTCGAGGGGGTGAACACCGGCTTGGGCAACCGGGCCGACTCCGGGAGGCCGGGGGGCATGGCCTCGCCGTGCACCGTGCCCTCCTGGCGGTACTCACGCCACGCAGAACCGGTGAGGTAGCCCCGCACGATGCACTCGATGGGCAGCATCTCGGCCCGCCGGCACAGCATCACCCGGCCGGCCAGCTCCGGTCGCCGGGCGGGCTCGGGCAGGTCGGCGAGCTCGGTCGACACCAAGTGATGGGGGGCGACGTCGCCCAGCTGCTCGAACCAGAACGCCGACATGGCGGTGAGCACGCGCCCCTTGTCGGGGATGGGCTCGGCCATGACCACGTCGAAGGCGCTGATGCGGTCGGAGGTGACGACCAGCACGCAGCCGTCGCCGGCGTCGTAGAGGTCGCGCACCTTGCCGGCGTGGAGGTGGGCCAGGCCGACGTCGCTCACAGCAGGTGGCCTGGGGAGTAGACGGCGGCCTCTGGGAAGCGGGCCACGACCTCGTCGACCTTGGCCACGAACGCCGCCGTCTGGCGGGGGGCATCACCCACGAACGCCACCGGGTCGGCGACCAGGGCCTCGAGCGCGGCCCGATCGAGGGGGATGGCGTCGTCGGCAGCCAGGCGCTCGAACAGGTCCGGGCCACCGGAGCGGGCCCGACGGGCGGCCATCGCCGCCAAGGCGTGGTGCTTGATCGCCCCGTGCGCCTCCTCTCGCCCCACCCCGGCTCGCACGGCGGCCACCAGCACCTTGGTCGTGGCGAGGAACGGCAGCTCCAGGCGCAGCTCGGCGTCGATCACCGAGGGGTGGGCGGCGAACCCGTCGAGCACGTGCAGGAACGTTTCGAACAGCCCGTCGGTGGCGAGGAAGGCGCCCGGGAGCGCAACCCGCCGCACCACCGAGCAGCTCACGTCGCCCTCGTTCCACTGGTTGCCGGCCAGAGCGGCGACCATGGCCAGGTGCCCTCGCCCGACCGTCGCCAGCCCGGCGATGCGCTCGCAGGACCGGGTGTTCACCTTGTGGGGCATGGCCGACGAGCCGACCTGGCCGGGGGCGAAGCCTTCGGTGGCGAGGTCGTGGCCGGCCATGAGGCGGATGGTGGTGGCGAGGCTGCCCGGTCCGGCGCAGGCCTGGACCAGTGCGGCCACCACGTCGAGGTCGAGCGAGCGGGGATAGACCTGCCCGGCGGTGCCGAGCCTGGTGGCGAAGCCGAGGCGCCGGGCGATCGAGCGGTTGAGCTCGTCGAGACGCTCGGGATCGCCGCCCAGCAGGTCGAGCTGGTCCTGGCCGGTACCGACCGGACCGCTCAGCCCTCGCAGCGGGTAGCGGGCCAGGAGCGCCTCGATGCGGGCGAGGGCCACCAGCAGCTCTTCGCCGGCGCTGGCGAAGCGCTTGCCGAGGGTCGTGGCCTGGGCGGGCACGTTGTGGGTGCGCCCGGCGATGACCAGGTCGGCGTGCTCGGCGGCACGTCGGGCCAGGCGGGCCAGCGCCGCCACCATCCGGTCACGAATCACCACCAGGGCGTCGCGCACCTGCGCCTGCTCGACGTTCTCGGTCAGGTCGCGCGATGTCATGCCCTTGTGGATGTGCTGGTGGCCGGCCAGGGCGCACAGCTCCTCGATGCGGGCCTTGACGTCATGGCGGGTCACCCGTTCCCGGGCTTCGATCGACGCCAGGTCGACGTCGTCGAGCACCTTGGCGTAGGCCTCGACGACGTCGTCGGGCACGTCGACGCCGAGGTCGCGCTGGGCCTCCAGCACCGCCAACCACAAGCGGCGCTCGGCCACCACCTTGGCTCGTGGCGACCACACCGCCACCATCTCGGCGCTGGCGTACCGCTGGGCCACGACGTCGGGGATCTCCTCCTTGATCACCTCAGCCTCCGGCTCGCCGCCGCCGGTCGTCGTCGAGGGCGGCGGCCAGGGCGGCGTCGGAGATGGCGAGCATCTCGACCACCAGCAGGGCGGCGTTGAGCGCCCCGTCGATGGCCACGGTGGCCACGGGGACGCCCCTCGGCATCTGCACGGTGGCGTAGAGGGCGTCGACGCCGTTGAGGGCGCCTCCCGACAAGGGCACACCCACCACCGGCAGGGTGGTGTGGGCGGCGCACACGCCGGGCAGGGCCGCCGCCATCCCCGCCCCGCAGATCAGGGCCACGTAGCCGGCGTCGCGGGCCCCTCGGGCCAGCTCGGCCACCGCGTCGGGGTGGCGGTGGGCCGACAGCACCCGCTCGTCGACGGTGATGCCGAAGCTCTCGAGCGTCTCTCGCGCCGGCGCCATCTTGGCCGCGTCGCTGGCCGATCCCATCAGCACCGCTACCTTCACCTCGTCACCTCCCGAATCGCTCCCGGGCTGCCGAGCGCGGGACCGGAGGTGCCGGCCCCCGCTTCTGCGGCCAGCGGGAAGGAGGAGGTCAGGGCCGGGGCGGCGATGTCGTGGCGGTAGTGCATCCCCGGCCACGATAGACACGAGACCGCTCGGTACGCCCGGGCCCGGGCGCCGGCCAACGACGGACCCAGTCCGGTGACGCTGAGGACCCGCCCGCCGGCGGTCACCAGCTCGCCGCCGGGTCCGGCCGCCACCCCGGCGCAGTACACCTCGACCCCGTCGCCGGCGGCGGCGACGTCGATGCCCTCGATGGGGTCGCCGGTGCGGGGCGAGGCCGGGTAGCCCTCGCTGGCGCACACCACCGTCACCGCGGCGTCATCGACGAAGGTCGGCTCGCTGCGCAGCAGACCGTCGGCGGCCTGGGCCAGCAGCACGCCGAGGTCGCAGGACAACCGGGGCAGGACGACCTGGGCCTCGGGATCGCCGAAGCGGACGTTGAACTCGAGGATCTTCGGGCCGTCGGCGGTGACCATGACCCCGGCGTAGAGGACCCCGCGGTAGTCGATGCCCCGGGCCGACAGGGCGGCCAGGGTAGGCAGGACCGCCGAGTCGAGTACGTCGTCGACCAACTCGGGCCCGATCGCCGGCACCGGGGAGAACGCTCCCATGCCCCCGGTGTTGGGCCCGCTGTCGCCGTCGCCCAGGCGCTTGTGGTCCTGGGCCGGGGCCAGGGCCACCGCCCGGGTGCCGTCACAGACGGCGAGCACTGAAAGCTCGGAGCCCGACAGGCCCTCTTCGATCACCACGGTTCGTCCGGCGGCGCCGAACGCGGTGCCGGACAGCTTGGCGACGACGTCGTCGGCGGCCTCGTCGACGTCGGTGGTGACCAGCACGCCCTTGCCGGCGGCGAGCCCGTCGGTCTTGACCACCCACGGGCCCTCGAGCGAGCGCAGGAAGTCGATGGCCGGCACCACGTCGGTGAACGCGCCGTGGCGGGCGGTGGGTACCCCGGCAGCGGACAGGAGCTCCTTCATCCAGCGCTTCGACCCCTCCAGCTGCGCCCCGTCGGCACCTGGCCCGAACACCAGCCGTCCCCGGGCCCGCAGCCGGTCGGCCAGCCCCTCGACGAGGGGCTGCTCGGGCCCGACCACGACCAGGTCGGCCTCGACCTCGACGGGGTCGGCCTCTTCCGACCCCGGGATCCCCGCGTTCCCGGGCACGACCACCACCTCGTTCCCCGCCCGGCGCAGGGCCACGGCCAGGGCATGCTCGCGGCCTCCCGAGCCCACCACGCAGACCCTCATCTCAGCCTTTCACCGAGCGACGTGAACGAGTGATTTTCGTCACTGGACGTGCACCGTCTGCAGTCGCTCGGGGCCGACGCCGACGTAGCTCACCGGCACCCCGCCCTGGTCGGCGAGGAACAGCACGTAGTCGCGAGCGGCGCTCGGCAGCTCATCGAGCGTGGTCGCGCCCGAGCAGTCGGTCTTCCAACCGGGAAGCTCCTCGTAGACGGGTCGCACCCGGTGGAGCACCGACTGGTGGTACGGCAGGTGGTCGAGGCGCTTGCCGTCGATCTCGTAGGCCACGCACACGTTCACCACCTCCAGCGGATCGAGGACGTCGAGCTTGGTGAGGAAGATGTCGGTCAGGCTGTTGAGCCGCACCGCATGGCGAAGCATCACCGCGTCGAACCAGCCCGCCCGGCGCCGCCGTCCGGTGTTCGTGCCCCACTCTTGGCCGCGCTCGACCAGCAGGTCGCCGATGTCGTCGAACAGCTCGGTGGGGAACGGGCCCGATCCGACCCTCGTCAGGTAGGCCTTGGTGATACCGATGATGCGGTCGAGGTGGCGAGGGCCGACGCCAGCTCCGGCACACGCGCCTCCGGCCACCGGGTTGGACGACGTGACGAAGGGATAGGTGCCGTGGTCGAGGTCGAGGAAGGTCGCCTGGGCCCCTTCGAACATGACCTCCTTGCCGGTCTCGAGGGCCTGGTGGACCAGGTGCACCGAGTCGGCGATGCGGTGCTGCAAGCGGGGGGCGATCTCGTCCAGGTAGCGCCCGGCGATGTCGTCCGCCGACAGAGGTAGCTGGTTGTACACCTTGGCCAGCATCGCGTTCTTCTCCTTGAGCACCACCTCCAGCTTCTGCCGGAAGATCTTGGGGTCGAGCAGGTCCTGCACCCGCAGCCCCACGCGGGCCGCCTTGTCGGCGTAGGTCGGCCCGATCCCCCCCTTGGTGGTTCCCAGCTTGTTGCGCCCGAGGTAGCGCTCGGCCAGCCGGTCGATCTCCTGGTGGTAGGGCAGGATCAGGTGAGCGTTCCCGCTCACCACCAGGTTCGAGGTGTCGATGCCCCGGGACTCGAGCATGTCGAGCTCCTGGAGGAGCACCCGCGGGTCCACGACGACCCCGTTGCCGATCACGTTCATGGTGTCGGGGTGAAGGATGCCGCTGGGGACCAGCCGGACGGCGAACTGCTGCTCACCCACCACGATGGTGTGCCCCGCGTTGTGGCCGCCCTGGTAGCGCACCACCATGTCCATGGCTCCGGCGAGGAGGTCGGTGAGCTTCCCCTTGCCCTCGTCGCCCCACTGGGTCCCCACGACCACGGTGCCGGGCACGGGTCTCCTTCATGACTGCTGACGCTGTGGTCAGCATACGCGAGAGAGGGGCGGGCCGGAGCCCGCCCCTCTCGCTCGGGATCGTGGTCCCGTTTGCTTCGTCAGTCCTCGCTCATCTGGTTCACGAACGTGCGTACGAGGAAGCCGAAGTCGAACAGGTCGTCCTTGTCCTTGTCGTCCCGGTCCTTGTCCTTGTCGTCCCGGTCCTTGTCCTTGTCGTCCCGGTCCTTGTTCTTGTCGTCCCGGTCCTTGTTCTTGTCGTCCCGGTCCTTGTTCTTGTCGTCCCGGTCCTTGTCCTTGTCGTCCCG
>JADDQY010000063.1:1491-2802 GCA_016781135.1 Actinomycetota bacterium | reverse complement strand
GGCTGTGGCCCGGCGGGATGGGCGCGTCGTTCGGTTCGTAGCCTTGGGCTGGGCTCGGGAGTGGCTTGGCCGAAGAGCCGGTGTATCGGGGTGAGAACCGGCCACGCTGGCGACAGAGTCGTTCCCCGGTTGCCCTCCCGGGCCCGCCTTCAGCGATCGCGCCTCGGTCGTGGCGGTGGCGGGTCGGGCGTCGGCGACCATGGCGGACCAGAGGGCGTCGCTGATGCGGCGCTTCAGGGCGCGCAGCGCTTCCTTCGGGGTCTTGCCCTCGGCGATCTTGCGGTCGTAGTAGCCACGCCCCGGGCTGTGACGCCACCGGACTTGAGTGACAGCAGCCATGTGGATGGCGTGGTTGAGGGTGCGGTTCCCGCGTCGTGAGAGCCGCCAGACCTTGCGGCCCCCGGAGGACACCTCGATGGGGGCAGTGCCGTTGAACGCAGCGAAGCGGTCACGTGTCGGGAAGCGCGAAATGTCGCCCGTGACGCCGACGATGGTGGCGGCGACGAAGGGGCCGACACCGAAGATGTTGACGATGCTGGTGCCGGAAGCGGCGACCACTTGCTCGAGACGCTTCTTCGACTCGGCGAGCTGGCGGTCGACGCGGCGCAGGTCATCGCGCAGCTCTTGGGCGAGCTCCACCCGGGCGGCGGCCACCGCGCTGTCCGGTTCGACCTCAGCCAACAACGACGCCGCTTTCTCGACGTAGATCTCGTCGTGAACGCCGCCGGCGACGAGGTCGCAGAGCACGGCGTGCAGCCGGCAGGCGATCTGGGTGCGGGTGCTCGACAGGTTCCGGTGCCGCCGCGCCCACAGCCTCATCACGGCCGCCTGATCCTCGACACCGACCGCCTTTGGCGTCCGCGAGCGCAGCGCGGCGATCGCCACCGACAAGGCGTCATGGGGGTCGTTCTTGTTGGTCGACTCGCTGGCCAACAGCCGCACCCGCGCCGCCAGCTTCGGCTGCACGTCCAGCACCCGCTCGCCGGCGGCGACCAGCTGCTGGGCCAACAGGTACCCGAGGCCGGTCGCGTTCTCGACCGCCCACGTCCGCTCCGGGAACCGCTGCGCCCAAGCCAGCAGCCGCTCGAGCTGCTTGGGACCCGACCGCACCCGCAGCTCAGCGAGGCTCCGCTCGCCAGCATCCACCACCACCGCCGTATGCGACCCCTTGTGAGGGTCCACGCCGATCATCACCGTCATCGATGCTCCTTCGTCGTCGAGGAAGTAGAGGACCGTGGTCGGCATGTCTGATTGCAGCCCGGTGTCTGCACGTTCACGCCTCTTTCGAGCCAGGCCACGGCGAGACCCGAC
>JADDQY010000063.1:427-1183 GCA_016781135.1 Actinomycetota bacterium | reverse complement strand
GCCGAGGCCCGGGAGCGCCTGTGGCCCGAGCCGCCCGAGTTGCATCGGCGCTTCGAGGTGCTGCCCGGCGCCCAGGCCCAGGTGGACTGGGGAGACGAGGGCTTCGTCGAGACCCCCGACGGCACGCTGCACGTGTGGAGCTTCCACATGACGCTGAGCTTTAGCCGGGACCCGTTCTGTTGCTTCGTCACCTCCCAGGACCTGGTCACGTTCTGGGACTGCCACCGCCGGGCCTTCGAGCACTTCGGCGGCGTGCCCGCCACCGTGGTCTACGACCGGACCAAGACCGTCGTGCGCAAGCACGTGCGGCGCAACGTCGAGGTGCCGCTGCACCCCGAGGCCATCGCCTTCGCCGCCCACTACGGCTTCTCCATCGTCGTCGCCCCCGCCCGGCGCCCCCAGTTCAAGGGCCGCGTCGAGCGCCAGGTGTCGATCGTGCGCCATGGCGTGCTCGACGGCCGGGACTTCTCCTCGCCACAGGAGATGGACGACGCCTTTGGGGCCTGGCTGCCCCTCCGCCGGGCCCAGGTCCATCGCACCCATGGCGAGGTGATCTCGATGCGCGCCGAGCGCGACCGTGCCGCGCTCGGCCACCTCCCCGAGCGCCCCTACGTGGTGTGCGACCGCCACCTGCGCTCGGTGGGCAAGGACTGCCTGGTCAGCTTCGAGGCCAGCGTGTACTCGGTGCCGTCGCGGGCGCTGCGCCGGCGCATGCGCCTCGAGTGCCGGGTCACCCACGACGCCGTGGCCATCTGG
>JADDQY010000063.1:0-251 GCA_016781135.1 Actinomycetota bacterium | reverse complement strand
CCAGGCCGCCACCCCCGTCGCCCGCCGGGACCTGGCCACCTATGACAGCGTGGGGAGGGTGGCATGAGCGAGCTCGTCACCACCCGCATCCGCGACGCCGCCGCCCGGCTGCACCTGGCCAACCTGGGCGAGAACCTCGACGTCCTGGTGGCCCGAGCCGAGGGAGCCACCATGGGCTACCTGGAGTTCTTGGACCTGGTGCTGGAAGAAGAGACCGGGATCCGGGAGGGTCGGCGGTTCCGCAACGCCTT
>JADDQY010000080.1 GCA_016781135.1 Actinomycetota bacterium | reverse complement strand
CTCCTGGGTCTTGATCGTCCAGCGGTTGGGGTCGAACGCTGCCATGGCCCTCCTCAGGGTCGTGTCCCGGATCTGGTCAGAACCTGCGTTCACTGGTAGCAACTTTCCCAACACCGGACTCGGCCCCAGCCTTCCCGATCGACGTCGATGGCCTCGAGTTGCGGCATGCGACGCCGCGAGGTCCCACCGGATCGACTCAGGTGATCACCCGGAGGATGCCGTGGCGGTGGAGGAGCTCGGCCAGGCCCTCCACCAGGTGCAGCCCCGCCACCTCGTCGAGCGGCACCCATACTGCTTCCGCGGCGTCATCGCCGGCCACCGGCGTGCTGGGGTGGAGCACGTCCACGGCGAAGTCGAAGATCACGTGGTGGCGTTCGTCGTCCACCCGCTCCACCCAGTCGATGAGCCTTCCGCACACCCCTTCGATGCCGGTCTCCTCGGCCAGCTCCCGTACGACCGCCTCGGCCAGGGTCTCCCCCCACTCGACCCGCCCTCCCGGCACCGACCACTCCCCCTGGGCGGGCTCCCGTCCCCGGCGCACGAGCAGCAGGCGCCCGTCGTCGACGGCCACCGCCCCCACGCAGACCTCAGGGCCCGGAGGGCTCACCGGTTCTCCTCTGCCGGTGCCGCCAGGCGGCGGTGCACGACGAGGGCGCGGGCGGTGAAGCCGAAGGTCTCGAAGAAGTTCTTGGTCTCACGGTTGCCTGGCAGGGCCAGGGCGTCGACGCCCGAGCAGCCCCGCTGGTGGCACCAGTCGAGGGCCATCTCGATCAGCTGCTCCCCCACCCCGACCCCACGGGCCTCGGGCTCGACGAAGAGATCGCTCATGACGCCGAGCAGCTCCCCGTTGCGGAGGCACTCGAGGCCCACGACGGCATAGCCGACGAC
This sequence comes from Actinomycetota bacterium, assembly GCA_016781135.1. Taxonomy (GTDB): domain Bacteria; phylum Actinomycetota; class Acidimicrobiia; order Acidimicrobiales; family CADCSY01; genus JADDRA01. The sequence continues at coordinate 20,786 of JADDQY010000080.1, read as the reverse complement.
GACCTCGTCGATGGTGCCGGCGAGCACCAGCTGCTCGGGATCATCGAGCGCCGCTCGCAGCGATGCCTCCGCGGGCAGGGCCCGGGTCTCGCGCTGGGCCCACACCGCCCCGCCCCGCTCACCGGCCTGCTCGGCCACGGCCTGCTCGGCCAGCTGGGCCAGCCGGGGGACATCGTCAGCGACCGCCCTCCGGGCCGCTTCCAATCAGTGACTCGCCGTCGATCGACGCTGAGTGGCCGGCGCCCATCGAGTCATGCCGACTGGAGCTGGGCGATCCGGTGGAGGATCGTCTTGCGGCCGCGGTGGGCCTCCTCGTAGGCCCGCACCGCGGCCAGCTCGCTGGTCGTCAGGCTCGACAGCCGAGGCACCACTTGGGAGGCCGACAGCGAGTCGTAGTCGGGGATCGACAGATCGACCGGGGTGGGCTGGCCGGCGGGAGGCGGCGCTGCCGTCGGCGCCGCTGACGGTGCAGGGTCGGCCATGGCCGGCCCTGCCGGCGGAGAGGCCGTCGGCTGCTCCTCGGCAGCGCCCGCCGGCGGCGGGGCCTGGTCGTCAGGCAGGATCCCCAGCTGGCGCAAGGTCGCTTCAGCCTGGCTCCGGGCCCGATCGACGGCCACCTCGAGCACCTTCTCGGCTTGCGAGCGGCCGCGGGCCACGGCGAAGTGGCCGATGGTGCGAGCCATCCCGACCTGGGGATCGAGTTCGCGACGCCCCCGCTCGACCAGAGAGGGCACCAGCTCGCGTGCCGCCGCCGCCAGCCCGATGGGGGCGTAGACGAACAGTTCGACGGCGTGGTCCAGTGGCGTCTTCGTGGAAGCCATGGTGGCCATTGTCCCCCGTCGCGTTCACACGCAGTCGCGGCAGAGCAGGGCGTCGGCGTCGGCCAACTGGCTCGGGTGCTTCACCAAGAAGCACGACCGGCAGAGGAACTCACCCGGTGCTCGGGGTCGCACCTTGGCGGCCTCGCCCTTCTCCTCGGCCTCGACCGGCTCGTCGTCGTCCTCCTCGTCGTCGTCGACCACGACGAGTCGGTCCTTGAGGATCGTGTCGAGATCGGCTTCGACGTCGTCGGGGTCGGGCTGGTCGTCATCGTCGTCGCCGTTGTCGTCGTCGTCGGGCTCGGTCGCCCTGGACTTCGCCCGCTTCTGGGGCACCTCGACCTCGTCGTCGCCCTCGTCGTCGCCCTCGGCTTCTTCGTCGACGAGGTCGTCGTCGACGAATACGGTGTCGGCCTCCTCGAGCCCTTCGTCCTCGAGCCCTTCGTCCTCGAGGACCTCGACGTCGAGGTCGCCGGGTTCGTCGTCGGTCACATCGTCATCGGGGTCGTCGGCCATGGCGGTCCTTCGTGGTGGGACGGACGCGGCGGAAAACCGCCGGCGGACTCTATCCATTCCCATGGCGCGAGGTGTCGACCGTAGCGCTGCGACGCCGGCTCGATGGGCGGCCCGGGGGGAGGGGCCCAGCGAGCCGTTGGGGCCGTCAGGCCCGTCGGTGCCGGGAGGGTCGCTCCCGGCATGATGGACCCAGAGACGTTTGCTACTGAGCTCGCTGGGCCCCCCCGAACCCGCCCCACCGCGTCCGGCCTGGAGGCACGAGGTGGGGAACCCGACCTTCTTGCCACGCCCCCGCCGGGGCTGTCAAGCGCTCGCGGAGGGAGAAACGGAGGCCCTGACCAGCCCCGACGCGCGTCGAGGCTGGTCAGGAGGGGTGAAAAAACCTTGGCCGGAGCTCAGAAGTGCCGATCACGGAAGGCTAGGACATCAGCGACGTACACCCGGGTGGACGGGAACACCCCGGCGCTGAGCACCGCCCCCAAACCCTGGTAGTACCCGGCCAGGGCCATGGCTGGATCACCGCCGGTCCGGTCGAGCAGCCACCGCAGGTAGGCAGCGCTCATCCGGATGTTGTCATCGGCGTCATAGGGGTCGAGCGGTTCACCGATGATCACGTCGCGCATCCACGCCACCGTGTCGGGCATCAGCTGGCCAATGCCGATCGCTCCCGCCGAGGACACCACGTCGTCCTGCCACCCCGACTCGAGCCAGGTCATGGCCATGAGGAGGTCGAGGGGCACGCGGTAGACGCCGGCCCAGTGCTGGAAGGTGGGCACGAGGGCGAGACGCTCCGGTGACGCCTGGAGCAGCGCCGGGAAGCGGGAGGTGTCGACCTCCCCCGAGGTGGCACGGGCAGGGGGCCGATCCCCGGACCCGGCCCCCGATCCGGGGATGGCCAGCCGCTGCCCGGCGGTGATCCGGTGGATGTCGGCGAGGCCGTTGGCCTCGGCGAGGGCTCGAACCGTGACTCCGTAGCGGGCGGCGATGGCCGAGAGGGTTTCACCCGGGGCCACGGTGTGGAACCTCGCATCGGGCTTGCCCGATGCGGCCTTGGTGTCCGAGCCGCCTCCGTCTTTGGCATCGGGCTTGCGCTTCGTGTCGGAGTCGCCTCCGTCTTTGGCGTCGGCCTTGCCGCCATCGCCGCCGGGGATCACGAGCTTCATCCCGGCGGGGACGCGGTGAACGTCGTCGATGTCGTTGGCCTCGGCGAGGGCGGCGACGCTCACGCCGTGCTTGGCGGCGAGCTCCGAGAGGGTGTCACCCGAGCGGACGGTGTGAGATCCGGTCGCCGCGGTGCCGGCCACGGCGATGCCTATGACCGCGAGCAGCGCCGCGCTGCGGGGGGATCGGGTTCGCCGGTGTCGGGCGAGGGGGGGTTTAGCGCGCACGAATCCTCCACGACCGCCCGCAGGCCGCTCAGTATTGCGGTTCACAACAGCCGCATCAAGCCCATCTCAACACCATCAGCCCCTTCCCGAGTGAGACATGTGTGAGGACTGGCGGCGGCGCTCAGCCCGTCGCTCGGCTTCGAGGCGCTCGAGGCCTGGATCGCTGTGGTCGACGAAGCGCATGAGTGCAGCCACCGCCCGATGCCCGGCCCGCTCGGCGATGAGGCGGTGCATCTGCTGGCACAGCCGGCGATAGGCAGGGTGGCCCTGGGCGCTGGTGCGCAGCTCGAGCATGTGGAGGGCCTCGCGAGCGTTGAGCTGCAGGGAGAACCGGACCCGATAGGCGAGGCATACGGCGTAGGCCGCACTGGCACCGAAGCCGTCGTCGAGGGCGTCGTAGAGCGCGGCCGAGCGGTCCATCGCCTCGACAAAGCGGCCTTCCCCGCCGGCTTCGACGACGGTCTCGGGCAGGGTGTAGCCGTGACGGGGCGTGAGCGGCTGCCACTCGATGGTGAGCATCCGGTGGCGTTGCAGGTCACGGAAGGCCCCGTAGTCGGCCAGGACGTCGAAGCGGTAGCTGACGCGCTCCAGGGCCCGGCCCGGCTTGTGACGCCGGTTGGACCGCTCGCCGACGTAGGCGGCGACGACGGCGTGTCGCTCCTCGGCACCGAGCTCCCCCACCCGTTCGAGGATCCGCTCCTCGGGAACGTCGACGAAGGGGTAGAGCATGGCCGCCAGGAGCTTGTCCTCGCCCTCGGGATCGAAGTCGACGAGGGTGACCTCGGGTTCGGGCTCGGGGGCGGGCGCGGGCCCGGCGAAGAGCTTGGCCGCCACCTCGGCCGTGGCCTCGTGGGTTGAGCGCAGGTACTGGGACCACCGGCCCCCTCGCTCGGGCAGGTCGACGCGGGTGAGGAACGACGGGATCACCTTGCGCAGCTCGGTGAGCATCAGCTCGGCGTAGGCCCGGGCCTCGGGGAGGGGGTGCGCCCGCATGCGCAACAGCAGGGCCTCGTAGCCCTGGCCCGTGCCGTAGATGCCCACGTTGGACAGCGAGGCCGCCGGCAGCACCCCCCGGACGGCGTCGAGCGCCTTGGCCCGGGTCGACTGGCGGTGCACGAAGTCGGAGTCGTCGGCCTGCTTGGGGTAGTGCTCCCGGCACCACTCCTGGACGAGGGACACGAGGTCGGCGTAGGTGTCGAACAGCCGGTCCATCTCGCCGACGTAGCGGGTGCCGAGGGGGGAGGCGAGGATGTCGGGCTGGCGGTGGTAGCGGTAGCGACCACCCAGGCGCTCGTCGAAGGCGATGTAGCGGGTCGACTGCTCCAGGTAGGACATCAGCCGCCCCCACTCGAGGACCTTGGTCAGCAGGTTCGAGGCCTGCTCGCAGGCCAGGTGCACGCCACCGAGCTGGGCCACCGAGTCGTCCCCGTACTCGAGGAACACCCGGTCGTAGAGGCGCTCGGCCCGGTCGACGCCGACGGTGGCGTCGACCGACAGGTCGCCCTCGATGTCGAGGTCCTCGACGAACTCGTCGAGGAACAGCCGGCGCAGGCTCTTGTGGGTCCGGCTGTAGCGGGCGAACAGGGCCCCCTTGACCACTTCGGGCAGGTTCACCAGGGCGAACACCGGGCCCTCGACGTTGGTCACGTAGCGCCGCAGCACGTCGGTCTCCTCGACGCTGAACTGCTCGGTTACGTAGGTGGCGAGGCCAGGGACCGGCACAGCGGCTGATCCTAGGGTGAGCTTCCCGCGTGAGGGGGGACTCGAGGTCTCTCCCGCCCACCGACTCCTCGCCCGATCCTGTGTCCACCGCCTCCTGGAGGAGGTCAGCTGCGCAGGGTGGCGCGATGGGCGGCCTCGGCCGCCTCGACCAGACGGTGGCGGGCGTCGGCCACCTCGTCGTCGGTGAGGGTGTGGTCGAGCGCCTGGAAGCGGACGGTGAAGGCGAGGCTGCGGCGGCCGGAGGCGACCTGCTCACCGCGGTAGACGTCGAACAGCGCCACGTCGGCCACCAGATCGGCGCCGGCCCGGCGCAGGGTGTCGGCGACCGCCGCCGCCGGGGTGGCATCGTCGACCTCGAAGGCGAGGTCGACATCACTCGACGGGAACCGGCTCACCGGACGGTAGCGGCGGTCGCCGTGCGGCGCGGCCAGCAGCCCACCGAGGTCGAGCTCGAGCCACGCCACCCGCTCGCCGATCTCGTGGGCGGCGAGAACCACCGGGTCGGCCTCGCCGACGACTCCCACCGTCTGGCCGGCGACCACCACCGCGGCGGTGCGGGTCGGGTGGAGCCCGGGTGCCGTCGCCGCCTCCAGGGACCAGTCGGACAGCAACAGGCCGTCGGCGATGAGGTGCCAGACGGTGACGGCCTCACCGGCGGCACGACCGGCGGCGGCGTAGGCCATCGCTTCGATCTCGTGGGGGAGCTGCTGGCCGGCCGGCGGCCGCCTGAAGGTGTGACCCACCTCGAACAAGGCCACCCCGGTCTGGCGGCGACGGGCGTTGCCCGCCAGAGCCCCGACGAGGCCGGGCAACAGCGACGGGCGCAGGAGCGACTCGGCGGCCACCAGCGGGTTGGTGACCACCACCGCGGCCCGGGGATCGAGTAGGCAGCGGTCGAGGTCGTCGCTCGATACGAACGTCGCCGACCAGGCTTCGTCGGCGCCGGCGCCGGCCAGGATCTGGCGCACCGTCCGCCGGTCGCGCTGGTACGGGGTGAGCCCGCCGGTGAAGGGGCTGCGAGGCAGGGTGGGGGCGATGGCCCGGTAGCCGTGGAGGCGGGCAACCTCCTCGATCACGTCGATCTCGGTGGAGCTGTCGAGCCGCCATGACGGCAGCTCGACGTCGAGGGTCCCCTCGGCGACCACGGCGGTGGTGAAGCCGATCGGGTCGAGGTAGCCGGCGATGCGGGCATCGGAGAGGTCGGTGCCCAGCACCTGGTTCACCCGGGCGGTGCGGACCGCCACCGGCGGGCGTTCGGGCAGGCGGCCCACCACCTCGGTGCGCGGTCCCGCGGGCGTGGCCCCCGACGGGGCCAGCAGCTCGCAGAAGCGGGCGATCGCCCGGTCGATGCCGGCCCAGTCGCAGCCCTTCTCGAACCGAGCCGAGGCCTCGCTGCGCAGCTTGAGGCGACGAGAGCTGGTCGAGATCGACAGCGGGTCGAACCAGGCAGCCTCCAGCACCACGTCGGTGGTGGTGGCGTCGATCTCCGAGGACGCTCCGCCCATGATCCCGGCGATGCCCACCGGCCGGTCGGCGGCGTCACCGATCACCAGGTCGTCGCCGTGAAGTCGGCGCTCGTTGCCGTCGAGGGTGACGAGCGTCTCGCCCGGGCGGGCCCGGCGCACCCGCAAGCCCCCACCCGACAGCCGCCGCCGGTCGTAGGGGTGGGTGGGCTGGCCCAGCTCGAGCATGACGTAGTTGGAGGCGTCGACCACGTTGTTGATGGGGCGCATGCCGGCGAGCGTCAGACGGTGGGCGAGCCAGGCGGGAGAGGGTCCGACGGTCACGCCGGTGAGCACCTGGGCCACGAAGCGGCCACAGCCGACGGGGTCGTCGACCTCGACCGAGGCCGAGCACACGTCGTCGTCGAAGAGGACCTTGGGGTCGGGGATGGCAAAGGGCAGGCCGAGGCGGGCGGCCAGGTCCCGGGCGATCCCCGCCACCGACATGGCGTCGGGGCGGTTGGCGTTGATCTCGAGCTCGACCACGACGTCGGGCCGGATGCCGAGAGCCTCGGACAGCGGGGTACCCGGGGCGGCGCCCTCGTCGAGGAGGAGGATCCCGTCGTGGCTGCCGGGCAGGCCCAGCTCGTCGGGGGCGCAGAGCATCCCCTGGGAGGGCGCCCCCTTCATGCGCCGAGCCTTGATCTCCAGGCCGCCGGGGAGCACCGTGCCGACGGTGGCCAGGGGTACGAGGTCGCCCTCGCCGAAGTTCCAGGCTCCGCACACCACCGGTACCGGCGTGCCGGTGCCGGGGTCCACGTGCACTGCCCGGATGCGGTCGGCGCCGGGGATGCCGGTGATCTCGAGCACCCGGGCCACGACGACGCCCTCGAGCCCCTCCCCCACCGTCTCCAGCGACTCGATGGCGAGGCCGAGGTCGTTGAGGGTGGCGACGACCTCGTCGACGGGCAAGTCGAGCGGCGTGAAGTCCCGCAACCAAGACAGGGGCAGACGCACGGCGCAAACCTACTGGCACCCGCTGTTCCGATCAGCGGGTTCTGCCCTCGAGCACCCTCGACAGGATCGGGAGGCAACGTGGGCGGCGTTGCGGGGAGCGCTGCCCCCCTGCACTAGAACTGCCGGAGGAAGCGGACGTCGTTGGTGACAAGCTCCCGGAGGTCGTCGATGCCGTGGCGCTGGGCGATCATGCGGTCGATGCCGAAGCCGAAGGCGAACCCCGTCCACACGTCGGGGTCGTAGCCCACGGCACGAAAGACGTTGGGGTGGACCATGCCGCAGCCGCCTAGCTCGAGCCACCCCGTCCGCCCGCAGCTACGGCACCCGTCCCCCCTGCAGAAGACGCAGGTGATGTCGAACTCCGCCGACGGCTCGGTGAAGGGGAAGTACGACGGGCGGAGCCGGGAGCGGATGCCCGTGCCGAAGTAGGCCTCGGTGAAGGCGTCCAGGGTGCCGGCCAGGTCGGCGAAGGAGATGCGCCGGTCGACGACCAGCCCTTCGATCTGGTGGAAGTTGGGCAGGTGGCTGGCGTCGGCGGTGTCTTGGCGGTAGCAGCGACCGGGCATCACCGCGTAGATCGGGGGGGTGGTCGCCTCCATGACCCGGATCTGCACCGGCGAGGTGTGGGTGCGCAGCAGCGTCGACTCGGGGGGGCCGAGCTCGAGGTAGAGGGTGTCGTACATGTTCCGGGCGGGGTGGCCGGCAGGGAAGTTGAGCGCCTCGAAGTTGTACCAGTCGGTCTCCGCCTCTGGGCCCTCGGCAACCTGGTAGCCCATGCCCACGAAGACGTCCTCCAGGCGGTCGCGGGCCTGGGTCACCAGGTGGAGATGACCCCGGCGGCGGGTGGGCCGCACCTCGGTGAGGTCCATGCGCTCGGCCTCGAGACGAGCCGCCCGCTCCTGCGCCTCCAACTCCCGCCGCCGAACGGCCAACGCCTCTTCGACGTCGGCCCGGGCCTGGTTGAGGGCCCGGCCGGCCTCACGCCGTTCGGGGGCTGACAGCGACGCCAGTGCGGCGCGGGCGGCGACCAGCGCCGACCCCCGGCCCAGCAGCTCGACGTCCAGGCGGCGCAGCTCGGTGGCGTCGCTGGCCGCCGCCACCCGGGCGATGGCGTCAGCGACGAGGTCGCCCCAGGGGGCCAAAGGCTCGGCTGCGTCGGTCATCGCTGGCGCTTGCCGTCGCGAGGGAGGGTGAAGCGAAAGACGCTGCCTCGGTCGACGACGCTGTCGGCGCTGAGCCGGCCTCCGTGCGCCTCCACCAGCCCCCGGCTGATCCACAGACCCAGCCCCGAGCCGCTCGGGCGTCCCTGGTCGCTCCGGTAGAACTTGGTGAAGATGTGCGGCAGGTCGCTGGGGGGGATGCCTGCGCCCGAGTCGGCCACGGCCACCGCCACGGTGTCGCCGTTGACCGCCCCCGACACCTGCATGCCCGTCGGGCTGGCGTACTTGGCGGCGTTCTCGACCAGGTTGGTGAGCACCTGCTCAACCTTGTCGGGGTCGGCCATCACCGACGGGAAGCCGTCGGGGAAGTCGAGCCCACATTCGAGGTCGGGGTACTCGAGGGCGACCTTGGCCACCACCGAGGCGGCCAGGCCGGGCAGCGACACCGGTTGGCATCGGAGCTGGAGGTGGCCGGTCTCGAGCCGGCTGATGTCGAGCAGCTCGTTGACCAGTCGGGTGACCCGGTCGGCGTCGTGGTGGACCTGCTCGAGCATCGCCTTCTTCTGCTCGTCGCCGAGGCGGCCCCAGCGGGTGAGCAACAACGAGGTGTAGCCCTTGACCGACGTGAGCGGAGACCGCAGCTCGTGGCTCACGGTCGAGACCACCTCCATGCCCGAGGGGTCGCCGTGGCCGCCGTGCAGCAGCCGCAGGGTGAGCACGATCTCGACCTCACCATGGGAGCCCCCGGACCGGGAACGACCGGCGACGGCCACCGCCACCTCCTCGCCGAGCGGTCGTCGCAGGCGCAGGCGCTGCTCGAGGGGCGAGGGCTCCGAGGGTACCCGCCGCCCGTCGTCGAGCCAGGGGGCCGAGACGGCGTCGGGCGCCACGAAGAGGTCGTCGAGGCGCTGGCCCTCGAGCTCGTCGAGCTGGCGCCCGGCGATGGCGGCGGCAGCGGCGTTGGCGGCAACCACCCTGGTGCCGTCGATGATCAGGGCAGCCACGGCCAGGTCGTCAATGGTGATCGCCGGTCTCATCGCAGGCCGACCTGGCGGCGCTGGCGCAGCGCCTCGAAGCACATCAACGCCGCGGCCACGCCGACGTTGAGCGACTCGGCCCGGCCGGCCATGGGGATGGTGGCGTGGACGTCGACGTAGCCGTCGAGGGACGGGGGCAGGCCGTTGGCCTCGTTTCCCACGATCACCGCCACTCGACCACCGAGGTCGACCTCGTCGTAGGCGGTGCCGCCTCGGGACACGGTGGCGATCCGCCCGAACCCCCACTCGCCCAAGCGTTGGAGCACCTCAACCGGATCGCCTCCCGACACCACCGGGACATGGAACAGCGAGCCCGCAGACGAACGGACGGTCTTGGGGTTGAAGACGTCCACGGATCCTCGACAAAAGACTACCGCCCCTGCCCCCGCCGCCTCGGCGCTGCGGAGGACGCTGCCGGCGTTTCCGGGATCTCGCACGTCGACGCAGACCACGACCAGGGTGGCGCCGGCGATCTCGTCGAGGGCGACGTCGTTGCTCCGGGCGATGGCGAGCACGGGCTGGGGGGTCACCGTCCCGGCCACCTGCTCCAGCACCCCGGGTGCGAGGTCGTAGACCCTCACCCCGGCGGCGGCCGCCCGCTCGACTTCGGCCAGGGCCGACCCCAGGGGAGCGACGAACACGGCCTCCAGGGCGACCCCGGCGTCGAGGGCCTCTCCGAGGAGGGTCTCTCCTTCGAGGACGAAGGCACCTTCGGCCAGCCGGACGCTACGGCGAGCCACCAGCCGGCGGAGTCGCTGGACCTTTTGGTGGCGGACCCGCAACGGGGCCGGCCTGGCCACGGAACGGTGCTACCCGCCGACCTCGGACTGCCCGGCTGGCGCGGCGGCGGCCACCTCCACCAGGGCGGCGAAGGCGGGGGCGTCGCGCACGGCCAGATCGGCGAGGACCTTGCGGTCGACCTCGACGCCGGCTCGGTGCAGCCCATCGATGAAGCGGCTGTAGCTCATGCCGTGCTCCCGGGTGGCGGCGTTGATCCGCTGGATCCACAGCCTCCGGAAGTCGCCCTTGCGCGCCCGGCGGTCTCGGTAGGCGTAGCGCAACGAGTGCATGACCTGCTCGTTGGCGCCGCGGTAGGTCCGGCTCTTGTTGCCGTAGTACCCCTGCGCCTGCTCGAGCACCGCCCGGCGGTGCTTCTTGGCGTTGACCCCTCGCTTGACCCTGGCCATGGCACTCCCTTTCAGTCGTCACTGGCAGCAGGTGGAGGACGCGTTGGGCGCCGTCCCGCTGCCGCCAGATGGCGCCGGCTCGGCCTAGTGGCTGGCCGGCGCGAGAACAGCGCTTGCTAGGACCGGCCGAGGAGGCGCTGAGCCTGGCGGCGGTCGCCGTCGGTCATGGTGACGTCGCGCTTGAGCCGGCGGGTGCGGGTGGACGGCTTCTTCTCCAGGATGTGGTTCATGCCCACCTGGCGGCGCACGAGCTTGCCCGTGCCCGTCAGCTTGAACCGCTTGGCCGCTCCTCGGTGCGTCTTCATCTTCGGCACGTCAGCTCTCCCTCGCGTCGTCGCCAGCCCCGACCGGCGTGGTGTCGTGCCTGGTGGCCGTGGTCGGTCTGGGCGGTGCCCCGACGGAAGCAGGGGCGGCGCCGTTGGCCTCGGCGCTGCGCTGGTCCGTCGCCAGCTTCTTGCGAGCCGCCTCGGCGGCCGCCTGCACCCGCCGGTCGGGGGCGAGGACCATGGTCATGTTGCGGCCGTCGAGCTTGGGCGACGCCTCGATCTTGGCCAGGTGGCTGTTGTGCTTGGCCACCCGGTCGAGGATGTCCATGCCGAGTTCAGGGTGGTGCACCTCCCGGCCCCGGAACATGATCGTGATCTTCACCTTGTGGCCTTCCTCCAAGAAGCGCTCGACCTTGCTCGTCTTGGTCTCGAAGTCGCCCTTGCCGATCTTCACCCGGTACTTCATCTCCTTGATGGAGATCTGGCTGGTCTTCCGGCGCGACTCCTTGGCCTTCTGAGCGGCTTCGTACTTGTACTTGCCGTAGTCCATCACCTTGCAGACCGGCGGCACGGCTTGCGGGGCGATCTCGACCAGGTCGAGGTCGAGGTCTCGGGCCAGGGTCAAGGCATCGGGTAGCGGCCTGATCCCGATCTGCTCGCCGTCGGCCGACACCAGGCGAACCTCACGGGCCCTGATGCGGTCGTTTATACGAAGCTCGCTGCTGTCTGCGGTGGTTATCGGGCATCCCTCCTGGGAGACGGGCCCGCACGCGAAGCGGCGGGCGTCAGAAGAAGCGACGCCCGCCTACTGGTCGCCCCGAGGGGCAGGAGCGGTAGGGACGACCCGGCGCACGCGGTGGCTACCGGTGGCCGGGTGGGGGCAGTCCCCGGCGAATGTGGACCGAGGGCGGGCCCGCTTCTCAACTCGGTTGTGCCGTTAGGGTACCAGGGTGAGCTCGATCTGGACACCCGGGGGCGAACGCCCCGTCCCCCCGAAGCCGCCGGCGTCGGAGCCCACCTCGTCGCCCCCGCCCGACGCGTCTCCCCCGCCCGACGCCGCTGACGCCGCTGACGGCGATCCTCGTGGGGAGCTGACCCCCGAGCAGCAGGCCCAGCTCGAGCGGGAGCTGGCCGCCATGCAAGAGGAGGTGGCATCTACTCCCGCCTCGGTGGTGATCGCCAACCACGCCGTGGGCCTGTTCCAGCTGGCGGCCATCCACCTCAACCAGCAGCCCCCCAACCTGGTCGAGGGCCGCTTGGCCATCGACGCCATGGCTGCCCTGGTCGAGGGCCTGGCCGGGCGCCTGGGCGAGGAGGAGCAGTCGCTGCGCGACGGCCTGGCCCAGCTGCGGATGGCCTTCGTCCAGCTGAACGCCGCCGGGCGGACGCCTCCCGCCTGACGTCCTAGCTCACGGCGTGCCGGGCGGAACCGGGGCGGGCGCGGTACCGTTCGCCCAGCCGAGCCAGGGGGTGGACGACGGACACGCCGGTCGTGGTCCTCGACAAGGTCAACAAGTGGTTCGACCAGCTCCACGTGTTGCGCGACATCGACCTGTCGGTGGGCGCAGGAGAGGTGGTCGTGGTCATCGGCCCTTCGGGGTCGGGCAAGTCGACGCTGTGCCGCTGCATCAACCGGCTCGAGACCATCGACAGCGGCAGCATCTGCATCGACGGCGTGCCCCTGCCCGAAGAGGGCCGGGAGCTGGCTCGCCTACGGGCCCAGGTCGGCATGGTCTTCCAGGCGTTCAACCTCTTCGCCCACAAGACCGTCCTGCAGAACGTGACCCTTGGTCCGGTCAAGGTCCTGCGCCGTCCCAAGTCCGTCGCCCGGGAGCGGGCCATGGACCTGCTCGAGCGGGTGGGCATCGCTGACAAGGCCGACCGCTACCCAGCCGAGCTGTCCGGTGGACAGCAGCAGCGGGCGGCCATCGCCCGGGCGCTGGCCATGGAGCCGAAGCTCATGCTCTTCGACGAGCCCACCTCGGCGCTCGATCCCGAGATGATCGCCGAGGTGCTCGACGTGATGGTGGGGTTGGCCCGCGACGGCACCACGATGATCGTGGTCACCCACGAGATGGGCTTTGCTCGCTCGGCCGCCCAGCGGGTGGCCTTCATGGACCAGGGGCGCATCGTCGAGGTGGCGGCGCCCGAGCAGTTCTTCTCCGACCCCGAGACCGAGCGAGCCCGCGACTTCCTGTCGAAGATCCTGGCCCACTGACCAAGGAGGTCCGATGACCCGTCCCCGATCCCGTACCCGCTGGCTGATGACGCTGGTGCTCGGTCTCGCCCTGGTGACCGCTGCCTGTGGCGGCGACACCGAGGACGGCGACACCGGCGCCACCGGCGGCGGCGGCCCGGCCACCGAGGCGCCGCAGCACCCGGAGGGATCCACCATGGCGCAGATCCAAGCGGCCGGCACCATGAGGGTGGGCACCAAGTTCGACCAGCCCGGATTCGGGCTCAAGCGGGCCACCACCGGGGAGGTGGAGGGCTTCGACATCGAGATCGCCCGGCTCGTCGCCGAGGCCATCGGCCCCGACGTCGACATCGAGTTCATCGAGTCTCCGTCGGCGGTGCGTGAGCAGCTCCTCGAGAATGGCGACGTCGACATGGTCGTCGCCACCTACACCATCAACGACGCCCGCAAGCAGCGGGTGGGCTTCGCCGGTCCCTACTACGTGGCCGGCCAGGACATCATGGTCCCGGCGGGCAACCCGCTCGGCATCCAGGGCGTTGACGACCTGAACGGCAAGCGGGTGTGCTCGGTGAGCGGCTCGACCTCGGTCGAGAACGTGCGGGAGATGGCGCCTCAGGCCCAGGTCACCGAGTTCGACGTCTACAGCAAGTGCGCCGACGCCATGGGCGACGGGCGCATCGACGCCGTCAGCACCGACAACACCATCCTTCTCGGCCTGGTCGAGGGCAGCGGTGGCAAGTACGAGCTGGTCGGCAACGCCTTCACCACCGAGCCCTACGGTATCGGCGTCCGCAAGGACGACGTCCAGTACCGGAACTTCATCAACGACACCCTCGAGGACATGTACGCGAGCGGGGCGTGGGCCGACGCCTACGAGCGCACCCTCGGCAGGTTCGTCGACGAGGTCCCCGAGCCTCCGGAGGTCGACCGGTACTGAGGCGGCGCCGCCAGGCTGATGGAGGCCGTCCTCGACAACCTGGACTTCTACGCCTCGGGCGTCCTCAGCACCGTCACCCTCACGGTGGCGTCGTGGGCGGGTGCGTTCGTGCTGGGCGTGGTGGTAGCCGCGTTCCGCGTCGGGCCGGTGGGCCCGCTGCGGGCGGCGGCCGCCACCTACGTCGAGCTGGTGCGCAACTGTCCGTTGGCGGTGCTGTTCGTGCTGTTCTTCTTCGGCCTGCCCGACGCCGGGCTGACCCTGCCGACGTACACGACCGCAGTGGTGGTCCTGTCGCTCTACACCGGGACCTACGTGGCCGAGACCGTCCGCTCCGGCATCAACGCCGTGGCCGCCGGTCAGGCGGAGGCGGCCCGGTCCCTGGGGCTCAGCTTCACCCAGGTGCTCGCCGGGGTGGTGCTGCCCCAGGCCCTGCGCACGGTGGTGGCGCCCCTCGGCAGCCTGTTCATCGCCTTGATCAGGAACTCGTCGATCGCCTTCACCATCGGGGTGGTGGAGCTGACCGGGACCACGTCCCAGATCGGGAACCGGACCGCCGACTACACCGCCGCCTTCCTGGCCGCCACCACCGCCTACCTGCTGCTCACGCTGCCCAGCGGGATCGCCGTCGACGCCCTCGAGCGGCGGGTGGCGGTGAAGCGGTGAGGGCGGTGCGAGGTGGGCTGTTCGCCGACGCCCTCGGACCTCGAGGGCGTCGCCGGGTGGCGGTGGCCTCGGCGGCGGCCGCGGTGGCACTGGCGGCGGTGGTCGGCCTGGCGCTGCGCAGCCTGGCGGCCGCCGGCCAGCTCGACGCCGAGCTGTGGTCGCCGCTGACCGATCCCCGGGTCCTGCGCTTCTTCGTCGGCGGCGCTCGCAACACCGTCGTGGCCGCCGGGGCCGGCATGGTCGGCGCCGTCACCCTCGGCCTGGTCCTGGCTGTGGGCCGGCTGTCGCGCACGGCGGCGCTGCGAGGACTCGCCGGTGCCTGGGTGCAGTTCTTCCGGGCCTTCCCCTTGCTGCTCCTGCTGCTCTTCCTGGCCTTCGGCCTCCCCGCCTACGGGATCGACCTTGCCCTGCTGTGGACCGTGGTGGCGGCCCTGTCGCTCTACAACAGCGCCGTGCTGGGAGAGATCTTCCGGGCCGGCATCCTGTCACTCGACCGGGGCCAGGCCGAAGCCGCCTACGCCGTGGGCCTCGGCTACTGGTCGACCCTCCGCCTCGTGGTGGTGCCCCAGGCGCTCCGGCGCATGGTGCCGGCCATCGTCAGCCAGCTCGTCACCCTGCTGAAAGACACCTCGCTCGGGTACTTCGTGCTGTACGAGGAGCTGTTGCGCCGGGGCGTGCTCGCCGGTCAGGACTTCGGCAACACCCTGCAGTCGCTGCTCATGGTGGCGGCGATGTACGTCGCCATGAACCTCGTCCTCAGCCGGGTGGCCCGGCGCCTGGAGGTGCGCCAGCGCCGCCGCTACCGGGCCGGCGGCATCGACGTCACCGGGGGCCCCGAGGACCTCGTGGCGGTCGAGCCGCAGCCCGCGTCCACGAGCGGAACCTGAGCCGGCCGGAGGTCGGTCGCCTCCCAGCGCCCCAGGTGCCCGGGGACCACCTCATGGCTCACGGTGGTGCCCACGGCGATGGTGCGGGTGCCGTCGGCCACCGCCGTGCAGTGGAAGAACAGCTCCACCCCGTCGTCGCCCCGCACCGTCCCCCACCCCCGCCGCTCGTCGAAGTCGACGACCTGGCCCCGGCGCACGTCCATCCCTCGGTCCCCGGCGGGTGTCAGTACCCGCCGGACCGCCGCCGTCCACGAACGTCGCCGAAGGCGGCCACATCGCGGCTGGCGGCCGAGCGAGGGCGAGGCATCAGTGGACGATCTTGGAGAGCGGGACCTCGATGATGTCGCTGGCCCCGGCGTCGAAGAGGGCGGGGATGAGGATGTTGATGTCGGCCTTGGGCACCACCGTCTCCACCGCGTAGCCCTCGGCGCCGAACAGCTTCGACACCGTGGGCGCCTTCATGGCCGGCAGGATGGCGATCACCGCCTCCAAGTCGGCCTGGCCCACGTTGAGCTTGACCAGCACCTTGCCCCGCGCCTCCAGGCTTCCCTGCAGCAGGGTGTGCAGCTGGTGCATGGCGTGGCGCTTGGCCGGGTCGGCGTAGGCCTCCCGGTTGGCCACCAGCTCGGTGAACGAGACCAGGATGGTGTCGAGGACGCGCAGCTGGGCCGCCCGCAGCGCCCGCCCTGTCTCGGTGATCTCGACCACGGCGTCGGCGATGTCGGGGATCTTGGCCTCGGTGGCCCCATGAGACAGGCGCACCTCGGCCTGCACCCCGTGCTCGGCGAGAAACCGCCGGGTCAACCCCGGATACTCCGTCGACACCCGCACGCCGGGAGGCAGGTCGCCCACCTTGGACCACGGGGCGTCCTCGGCCACGGCGAGCACCACGTTGATCGGCCTCGCCGTGGCCTTGGAGTAGTGCAGCTCACCGAGGGACACCACGTCGCTCGCCGTCTCCTCGATCCAGTCACGGCCGGTGATGCCCAGGTCGTAGAGGCCCTCGGAGACGTACACAGGGATCTCCTGGGGTCTCAGGATGCGCACGTCGTGGACCCGGGGATCGGCGATCGACGCCTTGTAGTCCACCGCCGAGCTCCGGCTCACGGCCAGGTCGGCCGCCTCGAACAGCTCGAGCGTGGCCCGCTCCAGCGAGCCCTTGGGCAGCACCAGGCGCAGCATCAGGACCTCGCTTTGGGCAGCTGGCCCAGCAGATCGGCCATCTCGAGGGCGGTCTCGGCGGCCTCGTAACCCTTGTTGCCGCCCTTGGCCCCCGCTCGCTCGAGGGCCTGCTCGAGCGTGTCGGTGGTGAGCACGGCGAAGGCGACGGGGACCCCGGTGTCGAGGGCGGCCCGCTGCAGGCCGGCGGCGCACTGGCCGCCCACGTGCTCGTGGTGGTCGGTCGCTCCCCGGATCACCGCCCCGAGAGCGATGACCGCGTCGAACTCGCCCGAGGCGGCCATCCGTTGGGCGACCAGGGGCAGCTCGAAGGCACCGGGTGCCCACGCCACGACGATCAACGACTGGTCGACGCCGTGGCGCACCAGGCCGTCGCGGGCCCCGGCGAGCAGGCGCTCGGTCACCAGGTCGTTGAACCGGGCACAGGCGATGCCCACCCGGACCCCGTCGCCCCGCAGCATCCCGGCGTAGGTGGTCATGGGCCAGAGCCTTCCACGTCGGGAGCGGGGCGGTGATCCAGATTGGGCAGCAGGTGGCCCATGCGCTCCCGCTTGGTGCGCAGGTAGCGGAGGTTCTCGGGGTTCGGCACCGACTCGAGCGGCACCCGGGCCACGATGCGCAGCCCGTAGCCCTCGAGGCCGCCGTACTTGGCCGGGTTGTTGGTCATGTAGCGCATGGTGGTGATGCCGAGGTCGACCAGGATCTGGGCCCCGATCCCGTACTCCCGGGTGTCGGCGGGGAAGCCCAGCTCCACGTTGGCGTCGACGGTGTCCCGGCCCTGGTCCTGCAGGCCGTAGGCCCGGATCTTGTGGCCGAGCCCGATCCCCCGACCCTCGTGGCCCCGCAGGTAGACCACCGCGCCCAGGCCCTCCTCGGCGATGCGCTGCATGGCGGCGTCGACCTGCACCCCGCAGTCGCAGCGCAGCGATCCGAACACGTCACCGGTGAGGCACTCGCTGTGCACTCGCACCAGCACGTCGTCCTGGCCCTGGACCGCCCCCTTCACCATGGCCAGGTGCTGCTCCCCGTCGAGCAGGGACTCGTAGACGTAGCAGGTGAAGTCGCCCCACTCGGTGGGGATTCGGGCCTCGGCGACGCGCCGCACCAGCTTCTCGCCCTGGCGGCGGTAGCGGATCAGGTCGGCGATGGAGATCATCAGCAGGCCGTGCTCGGCGCAGAACCGCTCGAGGTCGGGGCCGCGGGCCATGGACCCGTCATCGTTCACCACCTCGCAGAGCACGCCCGCCGGGACCAGGCCGGCCATGCGGGCCAGGTCGACGGCGGCTTCGGTGTGGCCGGCCCGCTTGAGCACCCCGCCCTCCCGGTAGCGCAGCGGGAGGATGTGCCCGGGCCGGGCCAGGTCGGCGGGCTTGGTGGCGGGGTCGATGAGGGCCTGGATCGTGGCCGCTCGGTCGGCGGCGGAGATGCCGGTGGTGGTCCCGTGGCGGTAGTCCACGGTGACGGTGAAGGCGGTGCGCTGGCTCTCGGTGTTGTCGAGCACCATGAGGGGGAGGTCGAGCTCGTCGAGGCGAGCGCCCAGCATGGGCATGCAGATGAGCCCCGAGGTGTGGCGGACGAAGAAGGCGATGCGGTCGGCGTCGGCGAACTCGGCGGCCATCACCAGATCGCCCTCGTTCTCGCGGTCCTCGTCGTCGACCACCACCACCACCTCACCCCGAGCGATGGCGGCCACGGCGGCGTCGATGGGGGCCAGGTGGATGCTGCGGGCGCCGCTCACCGTTGTTGGCCTCCGGGATCCGTGGCGGCGCCGGCGAGCAGCCGCTCGACGTACTTGGCCACCAGGTCGACCTCGAGGTTGACCCGGTGGCCGACCGCTTTGCCGCCAAGGGTGGTGACGGCGGCGGTGTGGGGGATCACGGCCACAGTGAAGGTGTCGGCGGCGGCGGCGGCGGCGACGGTGAGGCTCACCCCGTCGACGGTGATCGAGCCCTTCTCCACCACGTAGCGGCCGAGGCCCTCGGGCAGGCGCACCTGCATCTTCGGGGCGGGGGCCAGCACCTCGCCCACGCCGTCGACGTGGCCCTGGACGAGGTGGCCGCCGAGGCGGTCGGCGAGGCGCACCGGTCGCTCCAGGTTGACCCGGTCACCCTCCACGAGCCCGTCCAGGGTGGTGCGGACGGCGGTCTCCTCGCTGACGTCGGCCTCCCACCAGCGCGTCGAGCCGTCGCCCTCGCCGAGCGCCACCACCGTCAGGCAGCACCCGTCGACGGCGATCGAGTCGCCCACGCGGGCGTCGTCCAGCAGGGCCGGCAGAGCGGCGATGCGCAGCCGGGCTCCGGCGCGAGCGACGACCGTCCCCAGCCCCTCGACCAGCCCGGTGAACATCAGACCCGCTCCAACGCCGAGCCGGTGGTGGCAGGCTCGCCGCCTGGGTGGCACGGCCGTGGCGCCAACTCGATGCGCACGTCGGGGCCCAGGCGGGTCACCGACGTGATCTCCCCGTCGGTGACGTCGGCCAGGGTGGGGGCACCGGCTCCGGCGAACAGCGGACGGCCGTCGTCGCCGCCGAAGAGCTTGGGGGCGAGGTAGAGCACGTAGCGGTCGACCAGACCGGCACGGTGAAAGGCGGCGGCGACGGTGGCGCCACCCTCGACCAGAGCCTGGACCACGCCGAGGGAACCGAGGTGGTCGAGCACATCCCCGAGGTCGCCGGCGAGCTCGAGGGCGGGGTGCACCCGGGCACCACGCCGGGCCGTTCCCAGCACCACCCGCAACGGGTCCCTGCCCTCGGTCAGGCGGACGGTGAGGCTGGGGTCGTCGGCGCGGACCGTCCCGGCCCCCACCACGACGGCGTCGCTCTCAGCCCGCAGCCGGTGGGCGTCGGCTCGGGCTTGGACGCCGGTCAGCCACTGCGAGGTGCCGTCGGGAGCAGCCGTGCGGCCGTCGAGGGAGGCGGCCAGCTTCAGCACCACCCACGGGCGCCCGGTGCTGCGGTGCTTGAGGTACGGCGCCAGCTGAGCCCGCACCTGGTCGGCGGCCACGCCGAGGTCCACCTGCACCCCCGCCTCCCGCAACCGCCGCAGCCCCCTTCCGGCCACGCGAGGGTCGGGATCGGCCAGCGCCACCACCACCCGGCGGATGCCAGCGGCGACCACGGCCTCGGCACACGGCGGGGTCCGGCCCTGATGAGCGCAGGGCTCGAGGGTCGACCACAGGGTCGCGCCCCGAGCGGCACCGCCGGCGGCGGCCAGGGCAGCAGCCTCCGCGTGCGCTCCACCCGGCGCAGCGGTAGCGCCTTCGAAGACCTGTCCGCCCGGGGTCTCGACCACCGCGCCCACCCAGGGGTTGGGGGAAGCGACGGCCCGGGCGGCGGCGGCCAGGGCGATCGCCCGGCGCATGGCCTCCTCGTCGTCCACCTGCTCAGCCTACGAGAGGCGCAGCGCCCGCCCGCCCTTCGCCGGCCCCGGGCACCGGCGGGCGCACGAAACCGGGCAAGCGTTGGTCACAGGGCGGCGAAGGGGCCTCCGGGGCGCTCGGTCGCCCAGACGTGGAGCATCGGTGGGGTGACCTGGTTGATGGCGCCCGGCGGGCATCCGCCGCCGGGTTGCAGGGTCCCGACGATCATGAGCGTCGTCGTGGAGAAGCACAGGTCGTCGTGGGCGTGCCAGTAGGCGGACAGGCCGCCGACCTCGGGGACGGGGCTGTCGACCGACGGCAGGACGTACATGGCGCCCTCCAGCACCGGCCCGGCGGGCGTGGTGCGGTACACCAGCGACTCGGGCGCCGCCGGGTCGAGGACGGCAGGGTCGGCCAGCCTCGTGAAGTGGACGTAGTGGACGAGGGAGGAGCTCGGGGGCTGGACCGCCCGGTAGCCGTCGGCTTCGGCGACGGCCACGTCCTCGTAGCCGGCGCTCGACAGGGCGTCCCTGGTGGCCCTCACCAAGGCGTCGGCCTCGGCCTGCTGGGCGGCGGAGGTGCCCCGGGCGTCGGCGTGGTGGGATCCGTGGTGGGCGCCGGCGTCGGCCTGCCCGGCGGCGGCCGTGCCCTCCCCGTCGCCGGCTCGGTCTGCGTGGTGGTCGTCGGTTGCGGCCTCTTGGTCGGGCTGGGGCGTGACCGGCGCGCTGGCCGCCAGTGGGGCCGGCTCTGGCCGGGTAAACGCCCAACCGGCAACGGCTACGGAAGCGGCCACGGCGGCGAGGATGGCGACCAGCAAGGTGGTGGCGCTGAGGCGTCGCATAGGTCAGGCCATGATGCCGGCCGCCGGGCCGCTTGCGTCATCGGTCGGCTCTGCCTCGGCGAGGCGCGGCGGCGAAGGCGCGCCGTGGGTGGAGGTGCTCACCGTGCCGACGCCAGCCCTAGTTGTGTTCTCTCGGGAGGTTGGTGACGCGGCTGACTGGTGGACCACCGAT
>JADDQY010000090.1 GCA_016781135.1 Actinomycetota bacterium | reverse complement strand
GAGGGGGGCGAGAGGGTCGCCGGCGTCCTCCAGCCGGTCGAGGACGGTGCCGATCGTCCACCGGTCGGGGCTCAGGTCGGGATCGTCGAGCTCGTCCCACCGGATGGGAACCGACACCGGGGCACCGGCCGCGGGCCGAGCGCTGAAGGGGGCGACCAGCGTCTTGTTGATGGCGTTCTGAGTGAAGTCGAGACGGGCCAGGCCCTTGCGTCGGTCCTTGTGCCACTCCCAGCTCACCAGGTCGGGGACGGTGTGGCCGATCGCCCGCGAGACCTGCTCGACCCAACCCCGGGTGTCGTCGAAGCGGTAGTCCGGCGCGATGGGAACCCAGATCTGCACCCCCCGCTTGCCGGTGACCTTGGGCATGGCGGCCACTTTCAGGTGCTCGAGGGCGGCCCGGTACAGGCGGGCAAGCACGAGGACGTCGTCGAAGCTGGTTCGCTCCCCGGGATCTATGTCGATGAGGGCCCAAGTGGGCTGGTGCACGTCGGGGAGGCGCGACGTCCACGGGTGCAGCTCCACGGCGCCGTAGTTCGCCATCCACACGAGGGCGGGCAGGCTGTCGACGACGCGTAGCACTCGGTCTCTCCGGGGTCGGCTTCCGCGTTGCGCCACCGGGTGAGCCACTCCGGCGCGTGGCTCGGGACCTCCTTGTGCCAGAAGCCCGGGCGCTCGACCCCATCGGGGTAGCGGTGCATGTTGACCGGGCGATCGGCCAGGTACGGGAGCATGTAGGGGGCGACCGTGGCGTGGTAGCGGACGAGGTCGCGCTTGGTGACCGGGGAACCGCCGTCTCTGGCCGGGAACAGCACCTTGTCGAGGTTGGTCAGCTTCACCTCGTGGCCCTGGAACAGCCACCGACCTCCCGCCCCCAGCTCGTCGAGGATCGACAGCTCCTCGGGGGTGGTCGGGTCCCAGGACCGTGTCGGGCCCCCCAGCCTGACGGCGGCGTCGGCGGCAGGGAGGTCGCTGCGCCACAGCGCGTCGGGTGCGGCGGCGACCTCGTCGTTGGTGCGTCCGCTCTTCACCGACCGGGGGTGGTCCTCGGGGTCCCACCCCGCTCGGGCGTGGTCGTCGTGCTTGTGGAGCAGCAGCCACTGCTCCTTGCCCGACCGGTCCCGGTCGCGGCGGACGAGCACGAAGCGACCGGCGAGCTTCTCGCCGTCGAGGTCGAAGTGCAGCTCCCCCCGTTCGATGGCTCGCGCCGGGTCGTCGGTCCGTACCGGGTGCCACGTCCCCCAGTCCCACACGATGACGTCGCCACCGCCGTACTGGCCCTTGGGGATCACCCCTTCGAAGTTGAAGTACTCGATGGGGTGGTCCTCGACGTGGACCGCCAACTGCTTGGCCGCCGGGTCGAGGGTCGGCCCCTTGGGCACCGCCCAGCTCGCCAGAACCCCGTCCACCTCGAGGCGCAGGTCGTAGTGGCGGCGCCGGGCCCGGTGGCGCTGCACCACGAAGCGCCGGGATGGCGAGCGGGCCGCTGAGCCGGCGGGCTCGCCGGTGATGGAGAAGTCGCGCTTGGCCCGGTAGGTTCGGAGCCGCTCCTCGGGGTCGCTCATCTCCCGCAACCGGGGGTCATGCACGAGGTGTACCTCCTCGCCGCCGGGTGGCAACGTCGGGGCGACCGACGCCCGGCATCGCCGTCAATCGGCCGGGGTAGAGGCCAGCCATGCTCCGCACGGTCCTCGTCACCGGGGCCAACTCCGGCGTGGGCCTCGAGACCGCTCTGCACCTGGCCGGGCTCGGCTTCGGTGTCGTCGGCACCGTCCGGTCCGACGAAAAGGCGGAGCTGCTGGCCAAGGCGGCCAGCGAGGCGGGTGTGCCCGTGGAGACGGCGGTGCTCGACGTGACCGACGGCGCCCGCAGCGAGGCCCTGGTGCGCGAGCTCGAGCCGTGGGCGGTGGTGAACAACGCCGGCTACATGAACTTGGGCCAGGTGGTCGACGTTCCCGCCGAGGACGCCCTGCTCCAGCTCGACGCCATGGTGGTGTCACCGATGCGCTTGGCCACCCTGGCCGTCCCAGCCATGCGGCGCCGGGGCGAGGGCCGGATCGTGAACGTGTCGTCGGTGGCCGCCCGGGTCACGGCGGCGATGAGCGGCTGGTACCAGGCGTCCAAGCACGGCCTGTCGGCCGTCACCGACGCCCTGCGCCGGGAGGTGGGGGCCGACGGGATCGACGTCGTGCTCGTCGAGCCCGGGGCCTTGAGCACCGCGATCTGGGACAAGGCGGCCGACGAGCTGCGCCGCCGGCGGCAGACCTCGGCGTCGCCGGTCTCCTACGACCGCTCGTTGCGGATCCTGCAGGCGGCCCGCCCGCACATGGCCCCGCCCTCGGTGGTGGCCGAGGTCATCGGCACCGCCTTGACCGCCGGGCGTCCCCGTGCCCGCTACCCGGTGGGGCCCGGCGCCACCGCCGTCCCCCTGGCCGGAGCCGTCGTCCCCGAGCGCCTGCGCGACCGGCTGGCCCGTGCCGTGCTGGGGGAGTAGCCAGGCGTGTCCCGCAACCGGACCTTGGTCGCCGCCCCACCGGAGGTGGTGTTCACCGTCCTCTCCGACCCTCGTACCTACGCCCAGTTCACCGTCGGCACCAAGCGGATCCGGGGCTTCGACCCGAGGTGGCCCGAGGTCGGCAGCGTCTTCCACCACACCCTCGGCGTCGGCCCTTTGATCCTGCACGACCTGAGCCGGGTGGTCGAGCTCGACGAGGGCCGCCGGCTCGTCCTTCGGGCCCAGATGCGCCCCTTCGCCGTCAACCGCGTGGCCTTCGAGCTGCGACCCTCGGAGACGGGCACCGGCACCCACTTCGATATCGAGGAGCACGCCATCGAGGGGCCGGCGGCGGCGGTATGGAACCCGGTACTCGAGGGCCTGCTGTGGCTGCGCAGCCAGGAGTTGCTGCGGCGCCTGAAGCACGTGGCGGAGCGACGGGCGAGGCGGGCGCTCGTCGGCACCCGGTTATGAGCTCCCTCTCGCTCGGGTGGTCGTGGTCCCGGTCCGGCGACGCGCCGAGACTGGTCGTAGTCAGGGGTTCGTGACGATGCGGCACAGGAGGGCGAGGTGACCATGCGCGTGGTGATCGTCGGGGCGACGGGCAACGTTGGTACCAGCCTGATCGAGGCCCTTGCCGCTGAGCCCGAGGTCGAGGCCGTGGTGGGCCTTGCTCGTCGGGCACCGAGGTGGCAGCCGGCGAAGACAACCTGGGCCGAGGTCGATGTCTCCGTCGACGACCTCGAGCCCCACCTGCGGGGCGCCGACGTCGTGGTGCACCTGGCGTGGATCTTCCAGCCGACCCATGACCAGCTGGAGACGTGGCGCACCAACGTCCTCGGAAGCATCCGCGTGTTCGATGCCGTGGTCGCCGCCGAGGTCCCGGCGTTGGTCTACGCCTCGTCGGTCGGCGCCTACGCGCCCGGGCCCCAGGACCGCCCGGTCGACGAGGCCTGGCCCACGCACGCGCTCCCCCACGCCGCCTATGGCCGGGAGAAGTCCTACCTGGAGCGGGTGCTCGACGCCTTCGAGCTCGCTCATCCCGAGGTCCGGGTGGTGCGGTTGCGCCCGGGCTTCATCTTCAAGCGCCAGGCGGCCTCCGAGCAACGCCGGCTCTTCGCCGGTCCGCTCCTGCCCAACCGGCTCGTGCGCCCCGGTCTGGTGCCCGTGGTCCCCGACCTCCCCGGGCTGCGCTTCCAGGCCCTGCACTCGAGCGACGCCGCCGAGGCCTACCGGCTGGCCATCCTGCGGCCCGTCCGGGGCGCGTTCAACCTCGCCGCCGATCCCGTGATCGACGCCCGCACCCTCGGTGAGCTCCTCGGCGCCCGACCGGTCAAGGTGCCGGTGTGGCCGGTGCGGACCGCCGTCGCCGCCGCCTGGCGGCTGCATCTGGTGCCGGCGAGCCCGATGCTGGTCGACCTGGCCCTGAGCCTGCCGGTCATGGACACCACCAGGGCCCGCTCCGAACTCGGATGGAGCCCCACCCACAGCGCGCTCGATGCCATGGGCGAGGTGCTCGAGGGGATCAGGGAGGGGGCAGGCATGGAGACGCCACCCCTCGATCCCGACGCCGGGGGCAGGCTGCGGCTGGGGGAGCTGGTGACCGGCATCGGCCGGCGCTCGACCCCGCGGACACGCCGGTGCTGACGTCCACTTTCGCTGCCGTGGAGCCTGGAGCGGGCTGGGCCGGCCAGCGCCTCCTCGATCCCGCGCCTAGTAGCGGCCCCGTCGCCGCCCCGGTCGCCGTAGCTTCCCGGCGTCTCGCCCAGGACGTGCTGAAGTAAGAGGCCGTGCCCATCTCCCCGACGGTCGATGCCTCTCGCCGCGTCCTTCCTCGCCGACCGTGCGCACCACATCTGCTTCCTCGGTGTGCCCCGGCGAGCAACGCCGTGCTCGCCACGTCTACTCCGAAACGCTCCTGACCGTGCGCGTCGCCGTGGTGAGCGCGTACTCGCTCAGCGTTCCCG
Organism: Actinomycetota bacterium; assembly: GCA_016781135.1. Lineage (GTDB taxonomy): Bacteria > Actinomycetota > Acidimicrobiia > Acidimicrobiales > CADCSY01 > JADDRA01. The sequence goes on along the minus strand of JADDQY010000090.1, from coordinate 59,528 downwards.
GTGGGGTGCAGGGCCAGGTCCTCGGACTGGCCGGGGCATTGCGGCGACTCGGCCAGGAGGTCGAGGTCTTGGGCCCGAGCGACAGTGACGCCCCGGTCGGGGTGACGTCCGTCGGCCGCTCCGTGGCCCTGCCGGCCAATGGCTCGGTCGCACCGATCGCCCTCGGCCCGGCCAGCATGGCCCGCACCATCCGGGCCCTGGCGCGGGCCGACGTGGACGTCGTCCACCTGCACGAGCCTCTGGTGCCGGGACCGTGCCTCGCCGCGCTGGTGGCCGGCCCGCGCCCGCTGCTCGGCACCTTCCACGCTGCCGGCACCAGCGCCTCGTACCGCTGGGCCGGTCCCGTGCTCGGCCGCCTGGCTCGGCGCCTCGCCCGGCGCTGCGCGGTGTCGGCGCAGGCCGCCGACCTCGCTCGGCGCCACCTGGGAGGGTGCTACGACGTGGTGCCCAACGGAGTCGACGAGGCTCGCTTCGCTGGTGCCGAACCGTGGCCAGCGGAGGCGCCCACGGTGCTGTTCGTGGGCCGCCACGAGCCCCGCAAGGGCCTCGCCGTGCTCGTCGCTGCCCTCCCCGAGCTGCCGGTCGACGCCCAGGTCTGGGTGGTGGGGGAGGGCCCCGAGACCGAGCGGCTGCGAGCGGCGTGCCGTGGCGACATCCGGGTGCGCTGGCTGGGGCGGGTTGCCGACGACGAGCTGGTCCGCCGCCTCGCCGGAGCCGACGTGCTGTGCGCCCCGAGCCTGAGCGGCGAGTCGTTCGGGATGGTGCTGCTCGAGGCCATGGCCGCGGGCACGGCGGTGGTGGCCAGCGACATCCCCGGCTACGCGGCGGTGGCCAGACCGGGCCGGGAGGCCCTGCTCGTGCCCGCCGGTGACCCCCGGGCGCTCGGCCAGGCGCTGCACCGGGTGCTCGAAGACCCTGACCTGGCTCCGGCACTGGTGGCGGCCGGCCTCGTCCGTGCCCGGGAGCTCTCCACCGACCGCATGGCCGAGCGCTACCTGGAGCGCTACGCCTCCCTCACCGGAGGTTCCGGCCTCTGACCGTGAACGGCGAGCGCACTCGCCGGCTCGGAAAGCGGAGCCGCCGGCACCGCGCCGGGCACGGTCGGGTCAGGTGGTGGCCAGGTCGATCACGATGCGGGGTGGGTCCCTGAGGACCTCGACCCGGTAAGCGGCCTCGTCGTCGAGCCCGATGACCCAGGTGAGGTTGGCCTCGAAGTCGCCGATCCGGACCACCTCGGTGACCACCCCGGTGTCGCCATGCACCCGATCCGGCCCGGTGTAGGTCTGCTCGAAGGTGCCGTCGAGCAGGTTGACGCCTGACGCCGGGGCCAGGCGAACCTCGAGCAGGGCCTCGCCGGCGACGGGGACCTCCTCGCCCGACCCGTCCTGGCGGGCGGGGCCGTCGAGGTAGGCGATGTCGTAGCCGGGAAGCTGGTCGTCGGTGAACTCGAACACCACCCGGTCGAAGCCTCGTTCGCCGGTGACCCGCACGGCCGACAGCAGCGCGGCGTCGGTGCCGGAAGGGGCCGGAGCCGAGGTCGGCGTCGTCCTCCCCTCGAAGCCGTCACCAGCCGTGGTGGAGCTGGTGGACGAGGTGGCGCCGCCGCCGCCGTCACCAAGGGTGGATTCGGAGGTGGAGGTGGCCGCCGTGGTCAACGTCGTGGAGCTTGCCGCCGTGCGCTCGCCGTCGCCACCACCGTCGGACCCGCCACAGGCCGCCGTGCTCAGCAGCACCACCAGGGTCACGGCCAGGCTGCGCCGGGGGCGACGCGAGGAAAGGGCCCTCCTCGGAGGGCCCTTTCTCGCGGAGCTGGATCGTGGTGCGGTGGTCAGCTGCCGACCTTTTCGGTGCGAACCGTCCGGCGGATGACCACGGCGGTGCTGGCCAGGAGCACGGCCAGGACGGCCGGGAGGGCGGTGCTGCCACCGGTGCGGGGCAGCTTCCCGTCAGGGGTGGTCACGAGCTTGGCCGGCGGGTCGACCAGGTTGGGCGTGAGCGCCGCTACCGGGGTGAAGAAGCCCTCGCTGGCCATCTCGCCGACCTTGATGTCGACGCCCTCGGTGAGGACCGACGTGACGCCGCCGAGCAGGCTCTCGAGCTCGAGCATGTCGCCGCCGCCCAGCAGGGGCACGTTGCCGAGGATCCCCCGCGCGGTGGGCTCGTCGTGGCTGGAGGCGATGCCGACCAGGCCGAGCGGCTTGATGCCGACGCCCAGGGCGGTCAGCGACGACAGCGCCTTGGTGTAGTCACCGTCGGGAGCCACCAGCTCCTCGATCTTCAGCAGGTCGATGTCGAGCAGGTCGCCCAGGCCGAGCCCGGTGTTGAGCAGGTTGGTCACGGTGTCGCCCAACCCGCTCAGGACATCGAGGTCCTTGGTCAGGTCGATGTTGCGGAGGATGTCGAGGTTGGCGACCTTGAGCGAGCCGATGGAGGCGACCACGTCGGCCACCGAAGCCTCGACCGAGTCGGTGGCGGTGGCCACCATCCCGGCCTTGACGTCCCTGACCTCGAGCAGGCTGAGCCCGTCGAGGGTGGGCAGCACGCCCTCGAGGATGTCCTCGAGCAGCCCGTCGACGTTCTCGGCGAGGTCACCGACGACCGGAACCGCGCCATCGCTGGTGTCCAGCGCGGTGGTGCAGGTCTCGTCGTCGTCCATGCCGCCCCCGCCGAGGACGGGACCGAGGAGCCCACCGACGGCACCCTCGAGGGTCCCGCAGAGCTCGCCGGTCAGTGGCTGGTCGACGGCCGGAACCGCTTCGAGTACGTCCAGGCCCTCGACCAGGTCGGTGACCGTGCCGATGATGTCGTCGGTGTCCATGTCCTCGCCGGCCACGGGCACGCTGTTGATGCCGAGCCCCTTCAGCAGTCCGGTCAGGTCGGTGAGGGGCATGTCGCCCAGCGGCAGGCCGAGGCCCTCCAGCAGGTTGCCGAGGTTGAGCAGCGAGAGCGAGGGGATGTTGAGGCCCCGCACGCCTTCGGCCCGGGCGGGAGCGGCGTTGGTGATGAAGGTCATGGCCTCAGGTGTCTTGCCCAGGTCGAGCAGGCCGCCCACCAGGTCGAGCCCGCCTCCACCGATGCCGACGAGCAGGCTGGACCGGGCGCCGTCGGCGTCGACGATCGACGAGAGGGTGCCGTTGAGCAGCCCGCTGACAATCGGCACCGGGACGTTGCCAGCGGTGTTGGCGTCGACCGTCTTGCGGTCCTCGGCGCCGGTGGTGCTGGTGGCCACAGTCCCGAGCGACAGCGGGCCGAGCACCGAGGATGTCAGCTTGACCGGGTTGAGCACAGCCGAGGAGATCGGCTCGCCGTCCACCGGGTCGATCGTCGACAGGCTCTCGTCATCGAGGATGTCGAGGTTGAGCAGGTCGCCGAGATCGACGCCGAGGAGGGTGGAGCGGACCACGCTCGACCCGACGCCGGTCGGCGCCGCCGCCGCCGGCTCCTCTGCCGCCGCCGGCAGCGGCCCGGCGAGCAGGACGGCCGCGGCGGTGGCGGTCCCGAGCAGACGCTTCAGGTGCATGAGAACTCCTCATCGGTCATCCCGCCCGGGCGGACATGCGCGACCCTGGGGAAGCGCGTGATGTGGTGGATCAGTCACGCTAAGTGTCGTGAAGTATGAACGCCGCCTTTAGGGGCCGCAAGGGTCGCATTGTGTCGTTTCCATGACAAGCAGCGGTGGCTTGGGTGGTATCCCGGGGGAGCACCCCAGGCGAGCGGGGTGCCAGCGGTACGCTCGGCCGATGGTCCGGTGGATCCTGCTCGGCCTCGGCATCGTGCTCGTGGTCTATGTGGTCGCGCTCTACAACGGCCTGGTCAAGCTGCGCAACCGCATCGAGCGCGCGTGGGCTCAGATCGACGTCCAGCTACGCCGGCGCTATGACCTCATCCCCAACCTCATCGAGACGGTCAATGGCTACGCCACCCACGAGCGCGACACGATCGAGGCCGTCACCCGAGCCCGGGCCGCCGCCCTCGACGCCGGCGGGGTGGCCGAGCAGGCCAAGGCTGACGACGAGCTGAGCTCGGCGCTCAGGTCGCTGTTTGCGGTGTCCGAGGCCTACCCCGACCTCGAGGCCAACCAGGCGTTCCTCCAGCTCCAGGAGGAGCTCAGCGCCACCGAGGGGCGCGTCGCCTACGCCCGGCAGTTCTACAACGACACCGTCTTTCGCTACAACACCAGCATCCACTCCTTTCCGTCGCTGGTGCTCGCCGGCCCGCTCCAGTTCCGCCCCCGGGAGTACTTCGAAGCCGACGGCTCGGCTCGGGGTCCCGTCCAGGTCGACTTCTAGGCGCCCACCCCGGGGGGCATCCTGTACGACCAGGTCACCGCCAACAGGCGGCGCTCGGTGGCCCTGGTGGTCGCCTTCGTGGCCCTGGTGGTCGCCGTGGGCTGGGCGTTCGGTGCCGTGTTCGGCTACGGGGCAGCCGGTCCTGTGCTCGCCCTCGCCGTGGCCGTCGCCGGGAGCTTCGGCGCGTGGTGGAAGAGTGACGTCATCGCCCTGCGGATGAGCCAGGCCCGGCCTGCCGACCCCGCGGCCCACGCCCGCCTGCACAACCTGGTCGAGGGGCTCTGCATCGCCGCCGGCCTGCCCAAGCCCGGTGTCTACGTGGTCGACGATCCGGCCCCCAACGCCTTCGCCACCGGCCGCGATCCGCGGCACGCGGCGGTGGCGGTCACCACCGGGTTGCTCGACAAGCTCACCCGGGTCGAGCTCGAGGGCGTGCTGGCCCACGAGCTGAGCCACATCAAGAACCGCGACACGCTGGTGTCCACCCTGGCGGTGACCCTGGTGGGGATGATCACCCTGCTGGCCGACGTGGCCCTGCGCTTCTTGTGGTGGGGCGGTCCCCGCCACCGAGACGACCGCAAGGGCGGGGCGGGGCCGGCAGCCGTCCTCGGCGTGGTCGGGTTGGTCCTGCTCGTGGTCGCCCCGCTGGTGGGCCGGCTGATGCAGTTGGCGGTGAGCCGGCGGCGAGAGCTCCTGGCCGACGTGAGCGGAGTGGGCCTCACCCGCTACCCACCGGGGCTGATCTCGGCGCTGGAGAAGCTGCGCGACGACGGCGCCGTCGTGCACTCGGCGTCCCGGGCGACGGCCCACCTGTGGATCGAGTCGCCGCTCGCCCGGGTGCCGTCGGAGGGGCGGATGGCCTGGCTCAACCGGCTCTTCGACACCCATCCTCCCCTCGACGAGCGCATCGCCGGGCTGCGGGAGCTGTGACCCGGCCTGCGCCGGGCGGCGGTGGTTCGCCATACTCGTGCCGTGAGCCGGCGCAACGTCATCGGTGCCGTCACGGCCGGCGTGGTCTTCCTCGCCGGGCTGGTCGCCGCCTTGCTCGTCTCGAGCGGGGGCGGCGCGGCGGCGCCACCCCCGACCACGACGGCGGAGGTGCCGACCACCACGACCACCGCTCCTCCCGTCTTCCCCCTCACCGGGCTGCCGGTGGGAGACGCGGTGGCCGTCGCCGCCCGACCGGCGTTGGTGGTCAAGGTCGACAACTCCGGGAAGGCCCGGGACCGCCTCGCCGGGGTGAACCGCGCCGACGTCGTCTACGTCGAGGGGGTCGAGGGAGGCGTTACCCGGCTGGCCGCCGTGTTCCACTCCACTGACTCCGACGTAGGACCGGTGCGCTCGGCTCGTACCACCGACGTCGGCCTCACCGCCAACCTCAATCGGCCCCTGTTCGCCCACTCCGGCGCCAATCAGGGGGTACTGGAGCAAGTCCGAGGAGCGAACCTGGTCGACCTGGGCTACGACGTCCGCCCCGGTGACTACCAGGTGCGGGGGAGCGGCGTGTTGCGCTTCTTCATCGACACCGCCGCCTTCTTCGGCTTCGCCCCGCCCGGCACCGGCCCGCCCCCGGCGCTGTTCGCCCATCGAGGCCAGGGTCCGGCGGTGACCGCGACCGGCGCCGAGGACACCGCCGGAATCCGCATGGGCTACGGCGGTGTGACCAACACCCAGGTGAGCTACCAGGCCGTCCCCGAGGGGTGGGCACGCAGTCAGGACGGGACCCCCTACGTCGACGCCTCCGGTGCCCAGGTGGTACCCCCCAACGTCATCGTGCAGTTCAGCGAGTACCGCGACTCGGGCTTCGTCGATGTGGTCGGATCACCTTCGCCGGAGGCGGTCACCGTGGGCGAGGGCGAGGCCTGGGTGCTCACCGGGGGCAAGCTCATCCGGGGTCGCTGGTCGCGTCCTGACCCGGCAGCGGTCACCACCTACACCGACAGCGCCGGTGCGCCCGTCGCCCTCACCCCCGGTCGCACGTGGATCGAGCTGGCTCCGATCGGCTCGGCGGCGCCCCTGTAGCAGCGAGGCAGGCTGGGCCGGTCAACCGGCAACACCGTGGTGGTCTGCCGGTGCTGTTGACGCCGCCGCCCGCCGTTTGCCGGGAAGCTTCCCGCTCGGTCCTCACCGGGCGAAGTGGCCGGCACCCACCTCGCCTATCGCCGCTCGCAGCCGCATGGCGGTGGCCTCGGGCGCGGTGTCGTTGATGAAGGCGCCGGCGCCCAGCTCGGAGCCGGCGAGGTACTTCAGCCGGTCGGCGCTGCGGTGGAGAGGGGTCAGCTCGAGGTGGAGGTGGCTGATGGCCTGGTGCTGGCCGTCGTCGGTCGGAGCCTGGTGCATCGACATGATGTAGGGGAGGGGGAACCCGAAGAGGCGGTCGTAGCCGGCGGCCACCGCCTGCAACATCTCGGCCAGCGCCAGCCGCTCGGGGTCGGTGAGGTCGAGCAGGCTGGCGGCGTGACGCTGGGAGACGATGTGCACCTCGTAGGGGAAGCGGGCGGCGAAGGGCACGAACGCCAAGAAGCTGAGGTTGTGCCCGACCACCCGGATGCCGTCGGCCCGCTCGCGCCCGACGACGTCGCACAGCACGCACGTGCCGTGCCGCTCGAGATGGGCGGCGGCCGTCTCGAGCTCGAGCCGGGGGCGGGGGGGAATCTCCGGGTAGGCGTAGATCTGCCCGTGGGGGTGATGGAGGGTCACCCCCACCGCCACGCCCCGGTTCTCGAAGATGAAGACGTAGGCGACCTCCTCCCGTGCGCCGAGGTCGGCGTACCGATCGGCCCACACCGCCACCAGCCGGGCGACGCGCTCGACCTTCATGTCGGCCAGGGTCAAGGTGTGGTCGTCGGAGTAGACGACGACCTCGTTGGCGCCCACCGACGGGGCAACGGGGTACAGCTCGGACCCGACGACCTCGGGTGGGGGGGGCTCGCGCACCAGCGAGGGGAAGCGGTTCTCGAACACGACCACGTCGAAGTGGGGCAGCGGGATCTCGGTGGGGAGCCCCCCCGGGCGGCTGGGGCAGAGGGGGCAGTACTCGTCGGGCGGCAGGAAGGTGCGGTCCTGGCGGTGGCTGGCGAACATCCGCCACTCGCCGGTGAGGGGGTCCCTCCGCCGCTCGGTCACCGGGCCACCTCGTCGCGCCACCCGTACTCGAGCAGCCGGCGCCCGTCGTCCTTGAGATGCTCGTGGCGACCCATCACCGCTTGCGGCTCGCTCGCCCAGCGCAGCAGGTCGGCGAGCAGGGCGCAGGCGGCGGCGTCACCGGACGCGGCGCGGGCCGACAGGCGGTACTGGCAGAACACCAGGCGGCCGGAGGCGACGGCGTGGGAGCCGAGCACCGTGCCGGTCAGGGCGCCCGGCACGGGCTTGTAGGCGATGATCACGGGCGTGTCCGGGAACGGCTGGCCGTCGACGCCGGCGACCACGACCGTCGCCTGGACGGTCGAGTCCTCGGCCACCAGCACGGTACGGCGGGGCAGCGACGGGATGGCGCCGTGGTCGGTCGAGAAGCGGAAGTCGGTGGACCCCCAGGCGGTGGCCAGCTCGGCCAGGTCGACCGGGACCGGGAAGTGCTTGGCGGCGGCGGTCGTCTGCGCCAGCACGAGGACCACCTCGCCCCGTTCCAGGCGTCGGCCGAGGTCGTCGCCGGCAGCGGCGTCGAGGGCTCCCTCGGCCACCACGGTGACCCCGTCGTCGTCGGGCTCGGCGCCGACCAGGCGGAGGGCCTCGACGGTCGGGCCCCCGCCCACCAGCCGCACCGGTACGGGGACGGGCGGGTGGACCACCACGTGGATCGGATAGCGGTTCTCGGCCACCTGCACTTTGCCCTCGAACAGCCGCAGCACGAGGTCGTGGGTTCCCGGTACCTCGGGGGCCACCACATCGAGGTGGCCGCATGCGCTCGCCTGGTGGCTCGGCAGGGAGCCGAGACGCCGCTCGGCCACCGTCTCCCGGAACCGGGCCTCCACTTGGGCGGCGGGGAGAGACCGGGTGTCTACAGCCAGCAGCTCATCCAGGGTCATACTGCCCACCGACTCACCGAATCGGGCCTCCACAGTCACGTCGTCGAGCGGGCCCCCGTCGTTGGCGACGTGGAGCGGCGCCCGTAGCAGGCCTCCGGCGGGCACCACCAGGCTGTGCAGGCGCAGCATCGGCAGCACCGTCTGGTTCGCCCGGGTCAGCTCGGCCACGGCGATGGGCTTGGGGCGGCGGTGCAGGTCGAGCAGGCCGTTGAGCTCCTGGGGCACGTCGGTCAGCTCGGTGACGCAGTAACCCCCGATGTGGTCGTGGCGGCGGAACACCTCCGCCTGCAGTCGGTCGGAGATGCCCTGGTAGCGCTGGGTCTCCTGCACGAACCGGGCCACGCTCGCCGGCCACCGGGTCCGAGCCAGCGACGAGGCGTAGGTCTCGCGCGCGTCCCAGAACGGGGGGTCGGGGAGCACGGGCATGTCGGGCAGGCCCCAGTCCCCGAACTCGGTGACGAACAGTGGGCGGGGCAGGTCCGCCCACTGCGACGATCGGCGTTCGATCTTGTCGAGGTACTCGCGGTGCAACCGGCCGTACCAGTGGGCGGTGAGGATGGGCGAGACGAACACGCGGTCGGCTTCGGGCTCGATCCAGTCGTTCTCGATGATCGCCCGGGTGGGGTCCTCGTCGCGCACCGCGCCGGCGACGGTCCGCACGAAGGCCTCGTAGCCCGGCCACCCCCGGGCTTCGAAGCGCTCGAGGCACACCTCGTTCATCGCCGACCACAACACGATGCTCGGGTGGTTGCGGTCCCGCCGCACCTGCTGGCGAGCGGCGGCGACGCTGCGCCGGGTGAGCTCGGTGTCGCCGCCCATCTCCTCGTGGACGATCGGTTCGGCCACGGGGATGTCGCAGTGCAACAGCATGCCGACCTCGTCGCACACGTCGAGGTACGCCGGGTCGAAGGCCTTGATGTGCAGGCGCAGGGTGTTGAACCCCATCTCCCGGGCCGCCGCCACCTCGCGCTCGATCTGGGGCCGGCTGGGTTCGGCGTAGAGCTCGTCGGCCCCGAAGCCCTGCACGAGCACGCTCTTCATGCGATAGGGCTGGTCGTTGACGAGCATCTGACGACCCTCGATCCGGACCGTGCGCAGCCCGTAGCGCACGGCTCGCGAATCGCTCAACACGTCTCCCGCCCGAAGGTCGACGAGGGCCTGGTGGAGGTGGGGGCTCTCCGGGCGCCAGCGAAGCGCCTCGGTGACGCCGAAGCCGACCTCGAAGCGGTGGCAGGTGTTGGCGTCGAGCTGCAGTTCGAGCTCCCGGACGAGGCCGAGCGTGCGTACCCCCAGCCGGGCGTCCACCGCTGGGCCCCTGTTCTCGACCTCCACGATCACCACCAGGTCGTCGGGATCGCCGTTGACGAAAACGTCGGCGAGCACCGCTGGGCCGTGGCGCCGCAGGGTGACCGGCTGCCAGATGCCCCCGTAGGTCATGTAGAGGCTGGGTCGGCTCGGGAACACGTGGTTGGCCCAACCCTGCTTGCCGTGCGCCATGCGCAGGTGACGCTCGTCGTCGAGAGCAGGGTCTTCGACCCGCACGGCCAGGTCGTTGTCCTCCCCGAGCGCCGGGCCAGGGTCGACCTCGAAGGGGGTGAAGGGCTGGTCGTGACCGCCGAGGGAGCGGCCGTTCAGGTACACCTCGGACAGGTCCATCACCGCGGCGAAGCGCAGGGTCCAGCCGCCGGAGATGTCGTCGAGGCGGAAGCGCCGCCGGTACCAGGCCGTGCCGTCGAGGTCGAGGTAGCCCTGCGCCTCCCAAAGGCCGGGGACCCGGATCGCCTGGGGGGCGGTTCGGTCGAGGTCGGCCAGCTGGTGGTTGCCAGGGTAGAAGTCCCACTCGCCGTCCAGGGAGGCGGTGCGCCAGTCGTCGAACTCGAGGGTGCTCATCGCATCATCACCATGACCGTGCTCGGGGTGCACGACCCTACGCCTGCGTGCGCTCCCCCGGGGGCCGCGGCAGTGATGGCCTTCGCCGGCAGCGGCAAGTGGCGTCAGCGAATACCGCCGCCCTCGTCGCCCTCGCCGCGGGAGATCCACACCGTCTCGGGCTCGCCCGACAAGACGTGGTCGAACCACCTGGTCGCCACCAGCTCCCAGTCGCTCTCGTCATGAGCCGATCGTCGATCAACCGTCGATCACCCGGGGCGGTGGCTCGTTGCGAGGCCGGTGGGGCCTGCTGCGATGATGACGACGCGAGGGTCGGGCTTCACCCCGTGTCTTCGCGCGAGCCGGTGCCCGCTGCGGAGCCGGCCCTCACCATCAGGTTGTCCATCCGTTCGGCGATGGTGTTCCAGTGGGTCCGGGCCAGCACCGACGCGGCGACCGCCTCTCGGGCCGCCGGCGCCTGGCGGTGCAGGCGGCGGCAGGCAACGGCGAAGCCCTCCCCGTCGTCTTCGAGCTCGACCACGCCCTTGTGGTCGGCCACCACGTCGGGCACCCGTGTCGACACCACGGGCAACCCGGCGGCGAGGTACTCGAGGGTCTTGGTCGGGCTGATCGAGCGGGTCGCCTCGTTGAGGGCGAAGGGCATGAGAGCCACGTCGAAGCCAGCCAAGGCCACCGGGAGGTCCTGGTAGCGCACCGGGCCCGGGTAGGTGAGGTTCGGTGCCTGGGGCAACGTCTCCGGGTGGATCTTGACGACCGGTCCCACCATGCGCAGGTCCCAGTCGGGCAGCGCCGCCGCCAAGTCGGCGACCAGATCCAGGTCGACGCGTTCGTCGATCACGCCGACGTAGCCGCACACCGGCCGCCGCTCGACCCCGTCCCGCTTGCATCGTGACGACCGCAGGCGTCGAGCCGGGGAGAAGTGTTCGGGCTCGACACCGCTGGCGAACAGGTGGGTCTGGTGCGGCCGGTGCTGGAGGACGCCCTGGTGCAGCGATCGGCCGCCGGTGAAGACGACGTCGGCCTCGCGCAGCGCTTGCCGGTGGCGCAGGCTCAAAGCGGCAGGCGCACCACGGAACGAAGCCAGGTCGTCCATCACGTCGTAGACCAACGTGGCTGGGTTCAGGGCGCGGGCAATCGACAGTGCCATCGGGGTGTAGAGCCACACCGTCCGGTCGTCGTTCTCGCCGAGCAGCTCGCCGAGCTCATCGGCGTAGCCCTGGCTGTCGAACAGGACGTTGCCCTCGCTGGGCGGGACCTCCAGCCACACCCGGGTGATGTCGCCGTGGTGCTCCCGGCACAAGCGGGGAGCAGGGACATCGCTCGTCACCGGTTCTTCGACGAACCAGGTGGGCCGCTGGCGGGCCAGCCGGGACACGAGGTGCTGTGGTCGTTGCCACACGAACGTCCACCGCAGGTGGGAGAACACGACCAGCTCGGGCGGTTGCTCTAGTGCCATGCATACTCCTTCGTGGGGCCGAGCCCTCGGTGGTGACAACGTGTCCGGTGACTGTGGCCGCGGGACGGAACCGCCCGGCCACTACCCCGCGTGACCGGAACCCGAAACCGCGGGGCCGGGAGCGCCCTGTCTCCGCCGGTCCGAGCGGCCGATCTCGGCGCCGTCGGCGCGGCAGAAGGCTGGAGGGTCCTGACAGCGCCGTTCGTACCATCGGTGGCCATGCCCGTGGTCCAAGCGCACGCTCCCGGTCGGGTCAACCTCATCGGTGACCACACCGACTACACCGGCGGCCTCGTGCTGCCCATGGCCATCGAGTGGGGCACCACCGTGGAGGTCGACCACGGCGGCCACCGTGTGGAGCTGCGATCCTCGGTCGAGCCCCAGTCCGCGGTGGTCGACCTCGCCGTCGCCGAGCCCGCAGCCGTCTGGCCCCCGTGGGCCCGCTACGTGGCCGGCGTGGTGGCCGTGCTGCGGCCCACCACGGGAGCGACGGGCACCGTGCAGACCTCGTTGCCGGTAGGGGTGGGACTGTCGTCGAGCGCCGCCCTCGAGGTGGCGGTGGCGTTGGCGCTCGGCTTCGAGGGGTCGGCGCTCGAGCTGGCCCTGGCCTGCCAGCGGGCCGAGCATGTCGCCAGTGGCGTGCCCTCGGGAGTGATGGACCAGTTGGTGTCGGCGGCCGGCGTCGCCGGCCACGCGCTGCTCATCGATTGCACGTCGCTGGAGGTGACCCCGGTGGTGGTGCCCGCTGAGGTCGAGGTGGTGGTCGTCGACTCCGGGGCCAGCCGGACCCTCGCCGGGTCGGCGTACGCCGAGCGGCGGGCCGACTGCGAGGCCGCCGCCCGGCTCATCGGCCCGCTGCGGGAGGCCTCGCTTGCCGACGTGGCCACCCTCGACGACGAGCTGGTGCGCCGGCGGGCCCGACACGTGGTGGGCGAGAACGAGCGCGTCGCTCGCTTCGTCGACTGCCTCCGCTCGGGTGACCTGGCCACAGCCGGGGCCCTGATGGGCGCAAGCCACGCCAGCCTGCGCGACGACATGGAGGTGTCGACGCCGGTTCTCGACCGGTTGGTGACCGAGCTGGCGGGCACGCCGGGGGTCTACGGCGCCCGCCTCACCGGTGGGGGCTTCGGCGGGGCGGTGGTGGCGCTGGCCGAGCCCGACAGCCCCGTTCGAGGCTGGCGCTTGCACCCCTCGTCGGGAGCTGTGCGACGAATCTCGCCCGAGGTCGGATCGACGGGCACGACGTCGTGGCCGAGATGAGCACCCCTCGCTCCTCGACTCTGTGGGCGTTCGCCGCCGTGGAGGTGCAGAGGTGCCCACGAGGCGTCGAGCGCGAGTCACCGGCCGAGAACTGAGGGGATCATGCTCGGGCCGGGCTCGTACACTGGACGGATGACAGCTGCTCCCGAATCAACTCCCCGGGCATCGACGGGCACGGACCGGCTCAAGCGGGGGCTGGCCGCGATGCTCGAGGGCGGCGTGATCATGGACGTGGTCGACGCCGAGCAGGCCAAGGTGGCCGAAGACGCCGGAGCGGTGGCGGTGATGGCGCTGGAGCGGGTGCCTGCCGACATCCGCCGCGACGGTGGGGTCGCCCGGATGAGCGATCCGGCGCTCATCGAGGGGATCAAGGCGGCGGTCACCATCCCGGTGATGGCCAAGGCCCGCATCGGTCACTTCGCCGAGGCCCAGGTCCTCGAAGCCCTGGGGGTCGACTTCATCGACGAGTCCGAAGTGCTGACCCCCGCCGACGAGGCCCACCACATCGACAAGTGGGCCTTCACCGTGCCCTTCGTGTGCGGTGCCACCAGCCTGGGCGAGGCGCTGCGGCGGATCAGCGAGGGCGCGGCCATGATCCGCTCCAAGGGCGAGGCCGGCACCGGCAACATCGTCGAGGCGGTGCGCCACCTACGTTCGATCCTCGGCGACCTGCGGCGCCTCGGTGTGGCCGACGCCGCCGAGCTCTACGACTGGGCCAAGCGCCTGGGCGCCCCCGTCGGGCTGGTTCAAGAGGTCGCCGGCAGCGGCATCCTGCCCGTCCCCTTGTTCTGCGCCGGCGGCATCGCCACGCCGGCCGACGCCTCGCTGGTCATGCAGCTCGGTGCCCAGGCGGTGTTCGTCGGCTCGGGCATCTTCAAGAGCGCCGACCCGCCGCGGACCGCTCGGGCCATCGTCGAGGCCACCACTCACTTCGCTGACGCCGAGTTGGTGGCCAAGGTGAGCCGCGGCCTCGGCGCCGCCATGCCTGGCCTCGAAGTCGGCGACCTCGACACCAAGCTGGCCGAGCGGGGCTGGTAGCCGTGAGCGTCCGGGCTGGGAGGCCGCCAGGTGCGAGCCGCCATCGCCCCCCGCGTGGGCGTGCTGGCCTTGCAGGGCGCCGCCCGGCTGCACGCGTCCGCCCTCGCTGAGCTCGGCGCCCATCCCGTCGAGGTCCGCCAGCCCGCCGACCTGGCCGGCATCGACGCCCTGGTCGTGCCCGGCGGGGAGTCGACCACGATGTCGATGCTGCTCGACTCCTCGGGGCTGCAGCGGCCCCTCGAAGAGCGGGTGGCCGAGGGGCTCCCCGTGCTCGGCACCTGCGCAGGGATGATCCTGAGCGCCACCGAGGTGCTCGACGGCCGCCCCGACCAGCGCAGCCTCGGGATCATCGACCTCGCGGTGCGCCGGAACGCCTTTGGGCGCCAGCGCGACTCGTTCGAAGCCGACCTCGACGTCGACGGGCTCGCCGGTGGCCCGTTCCCGGCGGTGTTCATCCGGGCCCCCGTGGTGGAGCGGGTCGGTGACGGGGTCGAGGTGCTGGCGCGCGTCGAGCAGGGCCCGGTGCTCTGCGCCGCCGGCTCTGTCGTCGTGTGCTCTTTCCACCCGGAGCTCGGAGGCGACCAGCGCATCCACCAGCTGTTCCTAGAAAGGATGGAAATTCCATGTCCGGTCACTCCAAGTGGGCCAGCATCAAGCACCAGAAGGGGGCCAAGGACAAAGCCCGAGGCAAGCTCTTCGCCAAGCTGATCCGCCAGGTCGAGGTCACCGCCCGTCAAGGAGGTGGCGATCTCGAGTCGAACGCCACCCTGCGCACGATGTACCAGAAGGCCCGAGACGCCTCGGTGCCCCTCGACACCATCGAGCGAGCGATCAAGCGGGGCACGGGCGAGCTCGAGGGCGTGCGCTACGAGCCGGTGTCCTACGAGGGCTACGCCCCCTGCGGGGTGGCGGTCTACGTCGAGGCGCTCACCGACAACCGCAACCGCACCGGGGCCGACATCCGCTCCCTGTTCACTCGCAACGGCGGGTCGCTGGCCGAGCCCGGGGCGGTGGCCTGGCAGTTCGAGCGCAAGGGTGTGGTGCTGCTGCCCGGCCGGGTCAGTGAGGACGAGCTCATGCTCGTCGTCCTCGAGGCCGGGGCCGACGATCTGACTGCCGAGGGCGACACCTGGCGGATCACCTGCGAGCCGGGGGCGCTCGGGTCGGTGACCGCCGCCCTGCAGGAGGCGGACATCGAGGTGGAGTCGGCCGAGCTGACCATGGTGCCCACGACGACCGTGCCGCTCGGATCGGGCGACGACGCCAAGCGGGTGCTGCGGGTCATCGACGCCCTCGACGACCACGACGACGTGCAGGGCGTCTACGCCAACTTCGACGTGCCCGACGACGTGCTCCAAGCGGTGGAGGCCTGACTCGGCCTCCCCCTCGTCAGCGGTGGGCGAGGGGGACGTGCTCGGACCCCGACGATCCGCGCTCTGGGCGGACCGGCCCGCTACGGTGACGAACCGATGTTCGTCCTCGGCATCGACCCCGGGCTGACCCGGTGCGGTTACGGGGCGGTGGTGCGCGAGCGTTCCGCCCTGCGGGCGGTGGCGGCCGGGGTGTTGGCCACGTCGGCCGCCGACGGGCTGCCTGATCGCCTGGCCCAGCTCCAGGGCGGCCTCCGGGGCCTGATCGCCGACCTGGCGCCCGCGGTGGTAGCGGTGGAGCGGGTCTTCTTCCAGGTCAACGCCCGCACCGCCATGTCGGTCGGCCAGGCCAGCGGCCTGGCCCTGGCCGAGGCCGCCGCCGCCGGCTGTGGTGTGGCCCAGTACACCGCCAACGAGGTCAAGCAGGCGGTGACCGGGTTCGGCGGAGCGCCCAAGGAGCAGGTGCAGCGCATGGTCCAGGCCCAGCTCGGCCTCGCTCGGCGGCCCCACCCGGCCGACGTGGCCGACGCCCTGGCCCTGGCCCTGTGCCACCACGCCATGGCGCCGTTCCGGGCCACCGTTGCTCGGGCGTACCGGGCGGCCCGGTGATCGGCTCGCTGCGCGGGGCCCTCGTCGAGCGCGGCCTCGACGGGGCGGTGCTGGTGGAGGTGGCCGGGGTCGGCTACCGGTTGCTGGTGCCGCCGCCCACCGTGCCCGGCCTCGGAGAACCGGGTGACGACGTCGTGCTCCACACCCACCTGGCCGTGAGGGAGGACGCCCTCACCCTCTACGGCTTCGCCACACGCGACGAGCGGGCCTGCTTCGAGGCGCTCATCGGAGCCCACGGCGTCGGGCCGGCGCTGGCTCTGGCGGTGCTGTCGGTGCACCGGCCCGACGACCTGCGCCGAGCGGTCGCCGACGACGACGTCGCTGCGTTGTGTCTGGTGCCCGGCGTGGGGCGCAAGACCGCCGCCCGCTTGTTGCTGGAGCTCAAGGACCGCCTCGGTGCCACCGCCGTCCCCGTCGGTGGCCTGCCGGCGCCGCCGACGCAGGCGCCCGGACACGGCGGGTCCCCCGCTTCGGCGAGGGCAGACGTGCGCCAAGCGCTGGTCGCCTTGGGCTACGGTCCCGACGAGGTGGCCGAAGCGGTGCGCGACCTCCCCGACGGCGACGACGCCGGACAGCTGCTCAGAACGGCGCTGGCCAACCTCGGCGGGGCCCGATGACCTCGGGTCGCAACGAGGCACTCACCGCCACCGCCGTCGATGGCGACGAGGTGGAGGAGTCGGGGTTGCGCCCTCGACGCCTGGTCGACTTCGTGGGCCAGGCCGAGCTCAAGCAACACCTGTCGATCGTCCTCGAGGCCGCCCGTCTCCGGGGCCAGGCTGCTGACCACCTCCTCTTCGCCGGGCCCCCGGGGTTGGGCAAGACGACGCTCGCCGGCATCGTCGCCGCGGAGATGGAGGTAGGCCTGCGCGTCACCTCGGGGCCGGCGCTCTCCCGCCCCGGCGACCTGGCCGCCATCCTCACCAACCTCGAGGAAGGTGAGGTCCTCTTCGTCGACGAGGTCCACCGCCTCCCGCGGGCCGTGGAGGAGGTGCTCTACCCGGCGATGGAGGACTTCCAGCTCGACATCGTGCTGGGCCAGGGCCCCTCGGCCCGTTCGATCCGCCTCGAGTTGCCCCGCTTCACCCTGGTGGGTGCCACCACCCGGACGGGGCTCATCACCGGGCCGTTGCGCGATCGCTTCGGCCTGGTCGAGCGCCTCGACCACTACCCGGCGGGCGACCTCGAGACCATCGTGTTGCGGGCCGCCGCCATCCTCGGGGTCCCGGTCACCACCGACGGCGCCGCAGAGATCGCCGGGAGGGCCCGGGGCACCCCCCGCATCGCCAACCGGCTGCTGCGCCGGGTGCGCGACTTCGCCGAGGTGCGGGGCAAAGGGGTGGTCGATGCTGCTGTCGCTGCCGAGGGGTTGGCCGTGTTCGGGGTCGACGAGCTCGGGCTCGACAAGGTCGACCGGGCGATCCTCGAGGCCCTGTGCCAGCGCTTCGCCGGCGGACCGGTGGGGCTGTCGACGCTGGCCATCAGCGTCAGCGAGCCCACCGAGACAGTGGAAGACGTCTACGAGCCCTTCCTCATCCGCCAGGGTCTGCTCATGCGGACTCCTCGGGGACGGGTGGCCACCCCGGCGGCGTGGTCCCGCCTGGGGCTTGCGGCGCCCCAGGGCGGACCCCCCGGCCTGTTCGACTGACTCGTTCTTCTACAGCTGCGGGGCGGTCTGCAGCGTGAGGTCGACGCCGATGACCCGCTCGGCCTGGTCCACCTGGGGGGTGAGCCGGGTGATGCCGATGGGACCGGGGTTGGAGATCGGGGAGAGGCCGACCCCCACCGAGACCAGCACCCCCACCGCCCGGCCCTGCTCGTCGAGCACCGGCCCCCCGCTGTCGCCGGGCAAGGCGACGCCGATCGCCCCCACCGTGTCGGGGTCGGGCAGGCCGCCGGGGGCCAACAGGGTTCTGCCGCTGGCCAGCGGACCGCCGATGCCAAGGGGGTTGCCGAACAGCGAAAGCGTCGTCGGCCCGGTGGTGAGCTCGTCGTTCACCCCGGTGGGCCCGCCGAACTGGGCCACCTGGGGGCTGGCGACGACGTTGTCGTCGAGGCGGACGAGGCCGAAGTCCCTGGCGTTGTCTTGGATGGCGTAGGTGAACTCACCGATGCGGTTTCCGTCGCCGTCGCGGGCCTCGGGCCCCTCGCCGGCAGCGAAGGACTGCTCGCCGATGTTCTGGCTGATCGGCAGCGTGGAGAGGATGCAGTGGCCGGCGGTGCCCATGTAGCGCTCGCCGTCGCTCCCCCTGAAGAGGAAGTTGAGGGTGCACGAACCGTTGTCGGTCTGCACTCGGGCGCCGGGGCGCACCCCCGGGCACGAACCGAGCCCGAGATCGAGGACGGGGACCGCGAAGGGCCGGCAGGCCTCGGCGGTGGTCGCCTCGCTGGCGGTGCTGGTCCCTTCTCCGGAGGACCCTCCAAGAAGCGAGTCCAACAGCCCGGCGCGCGCTGGTGTGGCCAGCCCGACGGTGGCGAGGGCGATTGCGAGCACCAGCACGAGGCGAAGTCGGGTCATGGCCGGCCACGGTACCGGACCTGCCGACGATTTCGCGCGCGCCCCGTGTCCTTGCCGTGCCCGGCGCGACTGATCGGGTCGTTGCTCGCCGCGCTAGGGTCGTGACCCGCTGCTCGCCGTGTTCGGCGGGCCGGTTTCACCTCGCCTATGGAACTCATCCCCTTCGTCTTGCTCCTGGCCCTCATGTGGCTCCTACTCATCCGGCCCCAGCAGGCGCGGTTGCGCAAGCAGCGAGAGCTGGTGGCGTCGATCGCCGCCGGCGACGAGGTCGTCACCGCCGGGGGCATCGTGGGCACGGTGCGGGTGGTGACCGACGACGAGCTGCGACTCGAGGTGAGCCCCGGGGTGGAGATCCGCCTGTTGCGCATGGCGGTCAGCCGCCGTCTCGACCCCGAGCCTGCCGCCGGATCTCCGGACCAGGAGGGCTGAGTGCGTCGCCGCCTCCTCGTCTCACTGCTGGGCATCTGCATCGTCGCCTTCGGTCTGCTGGCCGCCACCATCGCCGTCGGCAACGCCCCCGAGCTCGGCCTCGACCTGCAGGGCGGTGCCTCGGTGGTGCTCCAGCCACCCGGGGGGGTCGATGACCCCGAGGTCATCGACCAGGCCATCGAGGTGATCCGGGACCGGGTCGACGCCCTCGGCGTCGCCGAGGCCGACATCACCCGCCAGGGTGACGCCATCGTGGTCGAGCTCCCGGGGGTGAAGGACCAACGCCGGGCCCTCGAAGCCGTCGGCCAGACCGCCGAGCTGCGGTTCCGGCCGGTGCTCGAGGTCATCCCGCTCGAGGCGCCCCCCGACGCTCCGCCCACGACGTTGCCCACGCCCACCCCGCAAGCGGAAGACGTTCCCGACAGCGAGGTGATCCTGGGGGGCACGCTCGCCGACGACAAGACCGAGGTCCTGTACCGGCTCGGCCCGGCCGGGTCCCTCGGGCGCGACATCGCCGGCGCCCAGGCGGTGTTCGAGCCGACGTCGGCGGAGTGGGCGGTGCTGCTCGAGTTCACCGACGAGGGGATCGCCCGCTTCAACCAGGTCGCCGATGCGTGCTTCAACGGCCAGCCCACCTGCGCCCAGCGCAGCGTGGCCATCGTGCTCGATGGCAAGGTGGTGTCGGCCCCTTCCGTGCAGAACCCCGAGTACCAGCGCGACGAGGTGAACATCACCGGCGACTTCGACGAGGCGGCGGCCAAGGACCTGGCCACGGTGCTGCGCTTCGGTGCGTTGCCCGTGCAGCTCGAGCAGGAGTCG
Source organism: Actinomycetota bacterium (assembly GCA_016781135.1). GTDB lineage: Bacteria > Actinomycetota > Acidimicrobiia > Acidimicrobiales > CADCSY01 > JADDRA01. The sequence continues at coordinate 39,828 of JADDQY010000090.1, read as the reverse complement.
GTGTCGACGGTGTCGCCCACCCTCGGGGCCGACTCGCTGCGCGCCGGGCTGCTCGCCGGGGCCATCGGCACCGGCCTGGTGCTGCTGTACCTGATCTTGTACTACCGGACCCTGGGCCTGGTGGTGGTCCTCGGGCTGTTGGTGTGGGCGGCGCTGCAGTGGTCGGTCATCAGCTACCTGGGAGCGGCCCAGGGTCTGGCGCTCAGCCTGGCCGGCGCCACCGGCATCATCGTCTCGGTGGGCGTCACCGTCGACTCCTACATCGTCTACTTCGAGCGGCTCAAGGACGAGATGCGTGCCGGGCGGAGCTTGCGCTCGTCGGTCGACCGTGGCTTCAAGCGAGCGTTCCGCACGATCCTGGCCGCCGACTTCTCGGCGTTCCTCGGCGCCGCGCTCCTCTACTGGCTCACCGTGGGCGCGGTGCGGGGCTTCGCGTTCTTCCTCGGCCTGTCCACCGTCCTCGACGTCATCGTGGCCTACTTCTTCACCCGTCCCCTCGTCGCCCTACTCGCTCGCCGGCGGAAGTTCACCTCGGGTCGGTTCCTCGGCGTGTCCGGGCCCGCCCGTCGCACCCGAGCTCCGGTGGGGGTGTCGTGAGCCGCCGACGGGGGAAGCTCACGCCCGCGGTCAACGGCCACCGCCGGAGCCGTCTCGGCCGCCTCTACCACGGCGAGACCCACATCAACTTCGTCGGTCGCAAGAAGCTGTGGTTCGCCGTCTCCGGGCTGGTCATCCTCGTCGGCCTGGGGGGGCTGGCCACCCGGGGGCTCAACCTCGGTATCGACTTCCAGGGCGGCAGCTCGTGGGTGGTGCCCACCGACGTGTCGGTCGGTGAGGCCCGCCAGGCCCTGGCGTCGGTCGGTCTGCCCGATGTCGAGATCCAGACGCTTGGTGAGGACCAGGGCCAGCGGCTGCGGGTCCAAGCGGAGCCGGGCAACGCCGCCGACCGCGACGAGGTGAGCCGCGCCCTGGCCGAGCTCGCCGGGTTGGACGTCACCGACGTGCAGGTCTCGGAGGTGAGCCCTTCTTGGGGCTCGGAGATCACCAGCAAGGCACAGCGGGCGCTGGCGTTCTTCCTCGTGGCCATCACCTTGTACATCACCGTGCGCTTCGAGTGGAAGATGGCCCTGGCCACCCTCGCCGCCCTGGTGCACGACATCCTCGTCACCGTCGGGGTCTACGCCCTCACCGGGTTCGAGGTCACGCCGGCCACGGTCATCGCCATCCTGACCGTCCTCGGCTACTCGATCTACGACGGCATCGTGGTGTTCGACAAGGTCGACGAGAATGCCCAGGTCCTCGCCACCACCGGCCGCACCACCTACAGCCAGATGGTGAACGACTCCTTGAACCAGGTGCTCATGCGCACCCTCAACACGTCCATCACCGCCTTGCTGCCGATCGCCTCGCTTTTGGTGATCGGCTCGTTCGTGCTCGGTGCCGCCACCCTCCAGGAGTTCGCCCTGGCGCTGCTCATCGGTCTCGGGGCCAGCGCCTACTCCTCGATCTTCATCGCCTCGCCTCTCCTGGCCGTGCTCAAGGAGAGCGAGCCCCGCTACCTGTCCCTGCGTCATCGTCTCGAGGGACGGACCACGCCGCTGATCCCCACCGGCGGAGCGGCGGAGCCGGCCCCGGCGGGCGTCGGCGCCAGCACCAGGTCGGGGAACGGGGCGGTCGGAAGCAACGGGAAGGCACCGACGCCGGCGGCACCCACGCCACCCACGCCACCCACCCCGCCCAAGGCCGCGCCCCCGGCGTCTGGCCCGATCGCGCCCCGACCTCGCAAGAAGGGCCGGCGCCGGTAGCGCGCGAGGTTTTCTCTCGTCTAGCGTTGCCCCTACGGGAGAATTGGCCGGAAACCCTTCCGCGTCCCGTCCGGTGTACCGCATCGGACAGGCAGCGGCGTTGCTCGAGGTCGGTGTCGACACCGTGCGCCGTTGGGCCGATGCCGGCCGGCTGCACACCCGCCGCACCGAGGGTGGGCAGCGACTGATCGACGGCCGCGACCTGGCTCGCCTGGCTGAGGAGCTGGCAACCGAGCACGGGCACGACCGGGAGCACCAGCGGGTTCCCGCCTCGGCCCGCAACCGGCTCCCGGGCATCGTCACCCGGGTGACCACCGACACGGTGATGGCCCAGGTCGAGATGCGGGTCGGGCCGCACCGCCTCGTCTCGCTCATGACCCGGGAGGCGGCCGAGGAGCTGGCCTTGGCACCCGGCGTCCTCGCCGTGGCGTCGGTCAAGTCGACCAACGTGGTCGTCGAGCTCCCGGCCGAGGGATGACGCGGGTGGGAGGCGGCGCCGGGAGGCACAGGCGCGGCCCGAGCCGCCGCCAGACGAAGTCGGCGGCGTGCCCGCTGCGGGCAGCGCTCACCGCCGGCCTCGCTGCGGTGCTGGGCGTGAGCTGTGCCGGCGGTGCCGTCGAGAAGCCGGTGACGATCACCGTGTTGGCGGCGGCGTCGCTCACCGACGCCTTCACCGAGATGGGCGAGGCGTTCTCGGCCGAGCACCCCGAGGTGCAGGTGCGGTTCAACTTCGGCGCCAGCTCGGGCCTCGCCACCCAGGTGCTGCAGGGCGCGCCCGGCGACATCCTCGCCGTGGCCGACCAGGCGGCCGCCGACGCGGTGGTGGCGGCGGGCGAGGCCAGCGCAGCTCCGCAGGTGTTCGCCCACAACTCGATGGAGATCGCCGTGCCGGTGGGCAACCCCGGCGGGGTCACGGGCTTGGGCGACTTCGCCCGGCCCGAACTGCTCATCGGCGCGTGCGCTGAGGAGGTCCCGTGCGGGCGGATCGGCCGGCGCCTCCTCCACCGGGCGAGCGTGGCACCGGCGATCGACACCAACGAGGCCGATGTGCGATCACTGCTCACCAAGATCGAGGCGGGTGAGCTCGACGCCGGCCTGGTCTACCGCAGCGACGTGATGGCGGGCGAAGGTGCGGTGGAGGGCATCGAGGTCGCCGGGGCCGCCGAGGTATTGGCCTCCTACCCGATCGTGGCGTTGGCGGGAGCGACCGCTCGGGAGGAGGCCCAGGCCTTCGTGGCCTTCGTGCGCTCTGGTGAGGGGCAACGGATCCTGACCGGTCACGGGCTCCTCGCCCGGTGACGTGAGGTGACGGGGCCGGTGCCCAGGCGGGGAACCTCTCGCCCGCCGCTGGCCCTCGTCGTCCTGGCCGCCAGCGCGGTGGCGTTCGTGGCCCTGCCGTTGCTGGCGCTGGCACAGCGGGCCCCCTGGCGCGAGCTCGGCTCACTGCTCGTCCGCCCGGCCGTGGCCGACGCCCTCCGGCTCTCGATGGTCACCGCCGCGGCCACCACGGGTGTGTCGTTGCTATTGGGCGTGCCCCTGGCCTGGGTGCTGGCTCGAGTCGAGTTCCCGGGACGCTCGCTGGTGAGGGCCCTGGTGACCCTGCCGATGGTGCTCCCGCCGGTGGTGGGAGGGGTAGCGCTCCTGTTCGCCCTCGGCCGACGAGGGCTCGTCGGTCAGTGGCTCGACGCCCAGCTCGGGGTTCTGCTTCCCTTCTCCACCGCGGGGGTGGTGGTCGCCCAGACCTTCGTCGCCATGCCCTTCCTCGTCATCACCGTCGAGGCGGCGCTGCGAGGCGCCGACCGGCGTTACGAGGAGGTGGCAGCGACGTTGGGCGCCAGCCCGTGGACCGCGTTCCGCCGGATCACCCTCCCCCTGGTGGCGCCCGGCATCGCCGCCGGAGCGCTGCTGTGCTGGGCCCGGGCACTGGGCGAGTTCGGGGCGACCATCACCTTTGCCGGCAACCTCCAGGGCCGGACCCAGACCCTTCCCCTCGCCGTCTTCGGTGCGCTGGAGAGCGACCGCGACGCCGCCGTCGCCCTCAGCCTGGTGCTGGTGGCGCTCTCGCTCGTGGTGCTGGTGGTGCTGCGCCACCGGTGGTGGGTGCTGCGGTGAGCCTGTCGGCGGAGGTCCGGCTCGCCGTCGGCAACCTGGAGCTCGACGCCCGCGTCGAGGCGGCCGCCGGGGAGCCCGTCGCCCTGGTCGGGGCGAACGAGGCGGGCAAGACCACCTTGCTGCGGGCCCTCGCCGGGCTGGTCCCGCTGTCGGGCGGACGGGTCGTGCTCGACGGCAGGTGCTCGACGACCCGGCGGTCTCGCGGCGGGTGCCCCCCGAGCAGCGGTCGATCGGCTACTTGTTCCAGAACTACCTGCTGTTCCCTCACCTCGACGTGCTCGACAACGTCGCTCAACCGGCTGCCGGGTCAGGGCCGGGGGCACGCGTGGAGCTCTTGGTGACGGTTGGCTGGCCGCCGCCGGTGCCGGCAGCCTACGCCCTAGACCCCGGCGCCAGGACGGGCGGGGAGGTCGTCGGCGGCCTCGACCATGAGGCGGGCGGTGCGATCGTAGGAGACGTAGTTCCACGCCCACTGGCTGAGCACCTCCCGCGGTTCCGGAAGCCCACCAGGCGCTGGAGGTGCAGGGCGAGCCACATCACCCAGGCCAGACGGCCCCCGAGGGGCAGCCCTCCCGGCACCTCCCACCACGGCGGCGTTTCGGCCGATGGTGGCCATGATCCCCTTGTTCTCGTACCTGAACGGGGTGGGAGCGAGACCGTGGCGCCGGCGGCGGAGCTGGCGGCGACGCGCGTGGCCCCCTGCTGTGCCACCTGAGCCATCTGGGGGTGCAGGTCCCCGTCGGGTTCGCGGCCCGCAGCCAGGTCGCCGATGACGTAGACGTCGGGATGGCCGGGGACGCTCAGGTCGTCGTTGACCACGATCCGCCCGCCACTGGTCTGCACCAGCCCGAGGGCGTCGGCCAGGGGGTTGGCCCGTACGCCCGCGGTCCACACGAGGGTGCGGGTGGGGATGACGTCGTCACCGAGGTCGACGGCGGTGGCGCTGGCCGCCACCACCTTCGCGTGGAGTCGCACCTCGATGCCCCGGGACCGCAGGGTCTCGTAGGCGTTGCGCTGGGACTTGGCGCCGAAGGCGCCGAGGAGGTGGCCGGTGGCCTCCACAGCACCACCCGCGCCCGCTCCACGTCCACCCGCGGGAAGTCCTTGCGGAGGACGCGATCGATCAGCTCGATGAGCGCTCCGGCCAGCTCCACGCCGGTGGGGCCCCCGCCCACCACCACGAACGTCAAGATCCCGGCCTCGACGAGCTCGGGGTGGGCGTCGGCCTGCTCGAAGCACGCCAGCACGTGGGAGCGGAGCTGCAGGGCCTCGTCGGGCGACTCGAGGGGGAAGGCGTGCTCCTCCACCCCTTCGATCCCGTAGTCGCTGGTCACCGCGCCGGCGGCGAGCACCAGGGTGTCGAACGGGATCGGGTCGCCCTCAGCGGTCAGCACCGCTCGGGCCGCCCAGTCGACCCCCACCACGTCGGCCAGGCGCACCACCACGTTGTCCTGGTCCTGGAGGATGGCCTGCAACGAGCGGGCGATGGCTCCGGGCTCGAGCATGGCCGTGGCCACCTGGTAGAGCAGGGGCTGGAAGAGGTGGAAGTTGCCGATCGACGAGGGTGACCTCGACGGGGTCCTCGGCCAGGGCCTGCGCCAGCTTCAGCCCGCCGAAGCCACCTCCGACGATGACCACCCGCTGCGGGGTCACGCCTTGCCTCCTTCGGTGGGGGCCAGTGCCGGCCGGCCGAGCACGAGGTGGGCGGCGGCGCCGGTCGCCAGGCCGAGGGAAGCCCCGCCCACGACGTCGAGGGGGAGGTGGGCACCCACGTACATCCGCAGCACCCCCACCAGCGCCGCCAGCACGACGACGGCCCAACGCGCCGGCAGCGCGAGGTAGGGCCAGGCGGCGATGGCCAGGGCGGTGGCCACGGCGACGTGGCCGGAGACGAACCCGAGGCCGCCGACGGGGCGTCACGGAGGATGACACCCTCGACCAGCGCACCTGGTCGACCCCGCTCCACCACGCTCTTGACGAGCTTGGCGAGCAGCCACGCCAGGATGCCGGCGGCGGCCAGGCCGCCGCCGAGGCGCCACCGTCGGGCGGCGACGGCGACGAGTGCCGCAGCGGGTACGGCGGCGAGGCTGCCGAGCTGCATCGGGGCCCACGCCAGGGCGAACGGCACCTCGGGGACGTCGTTGACTGCCCGAAGGGCCGAGACCTCCGTCGTGCTCACCGCCAGCGGGTCGACGGCCAGCGTGCACAGCACCAGCACCGCAGCACCGACGAGCATCAGGGCGAGGTCGCGTCGCCGGCGGGGGTGGGGCGCTGAGGTGTGGGGGAGCTGCACGGCACGGTCCATTCTCCGCTCGTCCCGTCTGAGGAGAGCGTTCGTACACTACGCCAGCCTTGTTCGGGGTCTCGAAGCCGAACAGGAACGTGCTGAAGTAGTGGCCATGGTCGATTCCGACCCGCCGGCTGCGGGGGACGCCCCTCGGCGCCAGGCGCTGCGGACCGCCATGTCGTTGGCGGTGGTCGTGGCCGTGTTCGTCGGGGTGCTGCCTCGGGTCGCCGATCTCTCCGAGGTGTGGGCGACGGTGGCGGACATGACCGGCCTGGAGCTGACCAGCGCCCTGGCCGTGGCCGGCTGGAACCTGGTCAGCTACTGGCTGGTCCAGGTCAGCGTGCTTCCCGGACTGCGTCCCTGGCAGGCGGCGGTGGCCAGCCAGTCGTCGACAGCGTTGGCCAACTCGGTGCCGGCCGGTGCCGCCGCCGGCATCGGGCTCAGCTACGCCATCTACTCCTCCTGGGGGTTCCCGCGCTCGGCGGTGACGCTGTCGCTGCTGCTCTCGGGCATCTGGAACACGTTCGCCAAGGTGGGCATGCCCCTGCTCGCCCTGGCCCTGCTGGTGGTCCAGGGCGACGCCACCGCCGCCCTGGTCATGGCCGCCCTGGCCGGGGTGGGCATGATCGTGGTGGCCGTGGCCGTCTTCGGCCTGCTGTTGCGCAGCGACCCCCTGGCCCGGCGGATCGGCCTGTCGCTGGGGACGTTGGCCTCGCGGCTCCGGCGTCTGGCCGGGCGCCCTGCGGTGGGGGACTGGGGCGAGGCCGCCGTGCGCTTCCGGACCCAGACCATCGACGTGTTGCGGGCGCGGTGGCTGGCCCTCACCGCCAGCACCGTGGTGAGCCACTTGTCGCTGTACCTCGTGCTGCTCGTGGTGCTGCGCCACGTGGGCGTCGCCGCCACCGAGGTGACCTGGGCCGAGGCCCTCGGCGCGTTCGCTTTCGTCCGCCTGCTCTCGGCGCTGCCCATCACCCCCGGAGGGCTGGGCGTCGTCGAGCTCGGGCTGACCGCGGCGCTGGCGGTGGCCGGCGGTGACCGTGAAGCGGTGGTCGCTGCCGTGCTGGTGTACCGCGCGCTGACCTACCTGCTGCCGATCCCGCTCGGTGCGCTCACCTATCTGGTGTGGCGTCGCCGGGCGAGCTGGAAGCACCCCACGGAGATGGCGGGGGTCGGCCCGTAGGGGCATGGGCGAACCGGGGCCGCAGCCGGTTGCGCAGCCCGATCACGGTGACCACCGCGGCCAGCACGGCGGCGGTGCCGAACAGGGTGCCGGCAACGGCGTCGGACAGCCAGTGGGCGTTGAGGTAGGTCCGGCTCAGGGCCATGGCGAACACGAACAGACCGGCCCGCAGCTCCCATCGCCAGCGCGCCGGACCCGGGGGAAGCAACACGACCACCAGGGTGATGGCGGTCACCGCCGACGCCGTGGCGTGGCCCGAGGGGAAGGAGAAGCCAGTGGTCTGCACCAGCCCTCCCGGGGGGCGGGGTCGGGCGATGGCGCCCTTGAGCAGGCCGATGCCGACCTCGGAGACGGCGACGGCCAGGGCCAGGGCTCCGAAGTGGGCCCACCGGCGTCGCTTCAGCAGCCAGAGGGCGACCGCTAGGCGCAGCGGGGCGGTGACCCAGGCGCTCCCGGCCACGTCGAGCACCTCGGCCAGGGCCACCAAGGGCGGGAACTGGATGGCGTCCATGGCGTCGAGCCAGGCGTCGTCGAGGGGCTGGATCGCCGCTCGGGTGGCGTCGAAGGCCACCATCAGCATGAGCACCACCGTGGCCACGACGGAGCCGGCGGCGATCTCCACCGCCCGGCGGTGGTCGCGGAACATCATCGCCGACGTCCCTTCGGATCGAGGTCGACGCCGAGGTCGGCCCGCACGTCCTCGGCCAGCCCGTGGCGCGAGAAGAGCGACACCGCCTCGTGCAGCTCTTGATAGAGCACGATGTGCGGACCGTTGACGAGGTCGTAGCGGTAGGTGACGCACCCGCCGTCGAAGACGTCGTAGGTGGTGCCGACGAAGCGGGGCGACAGCGAGGTCAGGCGTTGGTAGCGCCGGGTGGCCTCCTCCTCGACGGCGACGGGGGTGGCCCCCCCGACGTCGCAGGTGGACGACAGCTCCACCTCGGCGGCCCGGACCCCGGCACGGTCCGAGTCGAGCCAGAAGCGCGCTCTCTCGCTGTCGACGTCGAGGGCGTCGAAGTTCCACCCCACCGGCATCTCCTTGAGGCACGGCACGCGGGACGCCGTGGGCACGGCCTGGGCGAGGATCCCGAGCCGCCCGCCCGGCTCGCAACCGGGCATGGTGGTCGCCGGCCGGGCGCAGCCGCCGGCGAGCGCCGCCGCCAGCAGCGTGAGGCCGGCCAGGAGCCTGGGGTCGAACACGTGCACCGGTCGTCCCCGCTCGGCGAGCTCGGTGCCGCCGCGTACCGGGCTGGCGGCCGGCGTCACAACATCCCGGTGGTGTGGAGGCTGATCGCCAGCAACCCGAGCCCGAACGCCACCGCGCCGACGACGCCGAGGGCGAGCCCGATGCGGCGGATGCTCCAGCGCTGGATGGAGATGGGAGGACGCTGGGGCGCCAGCTGGCACAGGCGACCAAGGAGGTTGCGGCCGTCGCTGGCCAGGCGGTGACGCAACTGGGAGGGGATGGTGACGCTGCGGCTGGCGGCCAGTGCCTCGGCGATGTCGTCGGGGGAGAACAGCAGCAGCGCCCGCTCGTAGACCTGCTCGGGACTGCTGCGCAGGGCCAGGGTGAGCATCATGTTGGTGAGGTCGACGGCTTGGCGCCACGGCGACGGGCGGACGGTGGCGAAGGCGAGGTCGATCAGCAGCACCTTCCCGCCCCGCACCAACACGTTGGCCGGCTTGATGTCGCGGTGGGCGAGGCCGGCGTCCCACATCCGGCGCACCACGGCGAGGCCGCTGTCGATCACCCCGTCGTCGACCTCGGCGGCGTCGAGCTCCACCGCTCCGGCCAGGAACTCGGTGACCAACAGGTACTCCCGCTCGGGGGTGATCTCGACGAACCCGTACGACAACGGCACCGGAAGCCCGGCGTCGCCCATCACCCGCAACAGGTAGTCCTCGTACTCGACCAGCCGCCGTACGCTGGAAAAGGTCCCCTCGTCCTCCAGTCGGCCGTAGAGGATGGCCCGTCCGAGCTTGTACCAGCGGTCCGACCGCAGATGGGCCCCGGCGTAGAGCTTGCCGAACAGCTGGGCTTCCTCGCCGTCACCGCCCCGGCAGACCCGCAGTAGCAGCGGCGTGGACCCGGCCGAGCCCTCGAGGTGGAACGGCTGCACGTCGACCAGGGTGAGCCCGAGTTGCTGGTACAGGGCCAAGGCGATGGCCTCGCCCCGGCGCCCGCCGATGTCGAGGTGGGCGGTACGCCCCCGGCGGTAGGAGACAGGAAAGATCTGGTTTGGGGTCAGCACGCGGAAGGCGACGACGGGCACGGCCATGCCGAGCACGGCGCCCACGAGGACGTCGCTCGGGTGGTCGACGGCGAGGTAGAGCCGGGCCACCGACAGGACCGCCACCGGGGCCGCCACCAGCCACTTCGCCCGGTTGCGCCACGTCCCCCCGGGCACCAGCGTGTACAGCGCGCCCATGAGGCTCAGGCCCAGCGCCGCCACCGGCGCCGACGGGTGGGAGTAGCCGTCCCAGGAGCCGAGGATCTCCACGCCGACGGGACGGAGCCGGCCCACGGCGAGCGAGCTGGTGGCGGTGACTGCGGCCACGGCCAGGATGAGGCCGAGGAACACCGCCAGGTGACGGAACCGGCGCAGCACGAGTAGCGCCAGCAACGTGCCCCACCGCAGCGCCCGCACCAGCCAGTGGGACCCGAGCGCGTGCAGATCGAGCATGACCGCGGTGAGGGCGTCGGTGCGCTGCTGCTCGATCCACTGCAGGACGGCGATGTCTGCCCTGACCACCGCCCGCACCGGGCTGGTGCCGGTGCCGAGGTACAGCAGCAGCCACACCAGGGCGATGGCGGCAGCCACGCTGAGGGAGAACCATCCGCTGGCGTTGATGGGGTGGGGCAGCGGCGGTGCCTCGCCCGAGGGCCGCCGGCGCCGTCCCGTTCGGGAGACGACGGCCAGGCCGGCGGTCGCGCTGCCAGTCGCACTGCTCGAATGGCCTTGCACTGTCGTCATGCCTCACCCGCCGGGGTCGGTTCGGCCGGTATGGTACCGGTCGGAGAGGACCCTGGTCCGACGCTTCCGGGGCCAGCCGACGAGGAGGTCGCACCTGAGCGCACGGGCGGCGAGGGTCTGGGCCGGCCGCCGTCGGCGCGGGTCGTGGTCCTCGCTGGCAGCCGCCGTGGTGGTGCTGGTGGTGGCCGCTGCCGGCTGCGGGCCGAGGGGCCCGGAGCGCTCTCCGGAGGCCGCCGTCCGGCCGGACGCGGTCACCGTCGGCTCGTTCAACTTCCCCGAAAGCGGGCTGTTGGCCGAGCTGTACGCCCAGGCGATGGAGAACGTCGGGGTACCCGTGGCCCGCCAGCTCCACGTCGGCCCTCGCGAGATCATGGGGCCGGCCCTCGAGCAGGGTCTGGTCGACCTGGTGCCCGAGTACCTCGGATCGGCGCTCGCCTACCTCGAGCCCGATGCCGCCGAGCCGTCCCTCGACGCCGCCTCGGCCCGCCAGCGCCTGTCCGACGTGCTCGCCGAGCGGGAGCTGGTCGTGTTGTCGCTCGCCCCTGCAGAGAACCAGAACGGCGTGGTGGTGCGTCGGGACACCGCCGAGCGCTTCGGCCTGCGCTCGATCAGTGACCTGGCCCCCGTGGCCGGCGAGCTCGTCTTCGGCGGCCCCCCGGAGTGTCGCGAGCGGCCCTACTGCCTGATCGGGTTGCGCAACGTCTACGGCCTGGACTTCGAGCGCTTCGTCCCCCTCGACAGCGGGGGGCGTGGCACCCGGGCGGCGCTCAGCGGTGGCGAGATCGACGTGGGGCTGCTGTTCACCACCGACGGCCATCTGGCCGCTGGCGACCTGGTACTGCTCGCCGACGACCGGTCGCTCCAGCCCGCCGAGAACGTAGTGCCGGTGGCCCGCCGTCAGATGGTCGAGCGTTACGGCGCGACGCTCGTCGAGCGTCTCGACCGGGTGTCGGCCCAACTCACCACCGCTGAGCTGTCCGATCTCAACCGCCAGATGACCATCGAGGAGCAGGACGCGGCCGTGGTTGCCGCCCGTTGGCTGGCCGAGCACGGCTTCGGAGGCTGATCCCCGGGCTACCCCGGTCGGGCCTGGGGTTCCAGCCACCCCCTGAGGTCGCCATCGCCTGGTCACCAGGTTGGTGCTCGACGCTCGGTCGCCCACTTGCCGCCGGGCGGGCCTCCATCCGACGGGTCCCCCCGGCTCCACGGCGACGCACGGCGGTGCGCTTCGGGGGAGAGGCGGGTAGGCGGAGGCATGCGCTATCGCCGGTTGGGCAACTCCGGGGTCCAGGTGTCGGCGGTGAGCCTCGGGTCGTGGCTCACCTATGGCGGCACGGTTGCCGAGGACATCGCGATGGCGTGCGTGCGCCGGGCCCTCGAGCTCGGGATCAACTTCTTCGACACCGCCAACGTCTACGCCCGCGGTCGGGCCGAGCAGGTGCTCGGTCGGGCCCTGGCCGGCGTACGGCGCGACGATTACGTGCTCGCCAGCAAGGTCTACTTCCCGATGGGGGAGGGCCCCAACGACTCGGGGTTGTCCCGCAAGCACGTGTGGGAGCAGGTCCATCATTCGCTGCGACGCCTGGGCGTCGACTACCTCGACCTCTACCAGTGCCACCGTTTCGATGTCGACATTCCCTTGGCGGAGACCTGTCGGGTCATGGACGATCTGGTGCGTCAGGGCAAGATCGTCTACTGGGGCACGTCGGAGTGGTCGGCCGACCAGTTGCGCGACGTGGTCGCGCTGTGCCGAGCCGAGCACTGGGCCCCGCCGATCAGCAACCAGCCGCAGTACAGCGCCCTCCAGCGCCGCATTGAACGCTCGGTGCTGCCGGCCTCGACCGAGCTCGGCATCGGCAACGTGGTGTGGTCGCCGCTCGCCCAGGGGGTGTTGACCGGGAAGTACCAGACCCCCGACGACGTACCCGAAGGCAGCCGGGCCGCTGGGCGCGGACGCCAGTTCATGGCCTCGTGGCTGACCCCGGAGACCCTCGCCGCTGTTGCCCGAGCCCGCCACGTGGCCGAGGAGGCCGGTTGCACCCTGTCACAGCTGGCCCTGGCCTGGTGCCTGCGCCAGCCCGACGTCGCCAGCGTGATCGTGGGGGCCACCCGGATCAGCCACGTCGACGACAACGCCGCCGCCGCCGACCTCGACCTCGAACCCGACGTGCTCGAGCGCTTCGGCCGGGTGCTCGAGGCGGTTGCGACCTGCTGACGTCGGCCACCCCTCACCCATCCGGGAGGGAGGGTGTAGTCCAACGAGTTTCACTCCGCGCGTTCACGGGAACACTGGTTGTCCATGCCGGCGATCAGCGCCGGCGGCGAAGGAGGATGATCGAGATGGGCATCATCGGATGGATCGTGCTGGGACTGCTGGCCGGGCTCATCGCCAAGGCGGTCATGCCCGGTGACGACCCCGGCGGGATCATCGTCACCATGCTCCTCGGCATCGTCGGGGCGCTCATCGGTGGGTTCCTCGCCAACGCCCTGCTGGGCCGCGACGTGAACGAGCAATTCTTCGACCTGGCCACATGGGTCTCGGCGATCGTCGGGGCGCTGATCGTGCTGGCCGTATATCGGGTCGCTGCCGGAGGCCGCTACGCGCGGCGCTGATCACCGGGGATGGGGACGGGCGTCGATCATCACCGCTGGCGGGAGGGCTGGGTTCGGGCCCGGCGCTTCCTCCGCCGGGTCGAGGCCGGGGGTGGAGCGCCTCCACTACCGCCGCCGTTGCCCGAAGGTCGGGTGGCCACCGTTCCCGGTCGAGGGGAGATGTTCTACCGCCGGACCGCCGGCCCTGCTGGTGGTCCGGCGGTGTTGCTGCTGCACGGCTGGGTGATCTCCGCCGACCTCAACTGGTGGCGGGTCTACGAACCGCTGTCAGCGCTCGGTCAGGTGGTGGCCCCGGATCACCGGGGACACGGGCGAGGCCTGCGCACCCAGCAGCACTTCTCCCTCGAGGCCGCCGCCGACGACGCCGCCGGGCTGCTGCGCCATCTGGGGACCGCCCCGGCGGTGGTCTGCGGCTACTCGATGGGCGGCTCGATCGCCCTGACCCTGTGGCGACGCCACCCCGAGCTCGTCAGTGGGCTGGTGCTGGAGGCCACCAGCCTCGACTGGCGGGCCCGGCGCCGGGAGCGCGTGTTGTGGAAGATCATCGGCCTGGTCGAGCTCATGTCGCGCCTCGGTGCGTCGGAGGGGTTCGCCGAGCGGGTGGTGCGAGACGCGCTGGAGCGCTCCCCCGATCTCGCCCCCTGGCAGGCGTGGCTGAACGGGGAGCTGCAGCGGGGCAACAGCCGGCAGTTTGCCGACGCCGGGCGGGCGATGGGAGAGTTCGACCCCTCTGGGTTCGCTCCTTGCATCGACGTACCCACCGCCGTGGTCGTCACCACCGAGGACGAGCTCGTGTCGCCCTCCAAGCAGCGGGCTCTGGCGGCGGCGGTGCCCGGCGCCGCCGTCTTCAGCCTCGTCGGCAACCACCGGGCGTGCTGGCTCGAGCCTCACCGCTTCGAGGCGGCGACCGTCGCCGCCCTGGAGTGGGTCATCGCCCGGACGGCCTCCCCCAACTTCTCCACCCGCGCCACCCTGTCGCTTCCGACCTGAGGAGCCGCCCATGCAGCCACCGCAGCCGGCGTCGACGACCGCAGCGGTGGCGTCAGCGCTGCCGTGGTCCTGTCGGCCCGCCGCGGCCGGCGTCGGCCACTGATGGGCGTCGCCCTCGTCACCGGTGCGAGCCGGGGCTTGGGATTGGCCACGGCGCTGCACTTCGCCCGGATGGGCGAGACCGTCGTGGCCGGGGTGCGCCACCGCGCCCGAGCGAACGCACTCGGTCGTGCCGCCGCCGCACAAGCGGTCGACCTCGACGTGGTCGCCCTCGACGTCACCGATGCCGCGTCGGTCGACACCGCCGTCGCCCGGCTCCTCGACGGCTACGGGCGCCTCGACATAGTGGTGAACAACGCCGGCGTGGGGCTGTGGGGAGCAGTTGAAGAGACCGAGGATGCCTACGCCCGGATCCTGTTCGAGACGAACGTGTTCGGCCCCCTCCGGGTCTGCCGGGCGGTGCTCCCGGCCATGCGCCGCCAGGGAAGCGGGGTGATCGTCAACGTGTCGTCGATCGCCGGACGGGTGGCGTCTCCGTTCGGTGGCGTCTACTCGGCCACCAAGTTCGCCCTGGAGGCGATGAGCGAGGCGTTGCACTACGAGGTCAAGCCCTTCGGGATCCGCGTGGCGATCATCGAGCCCGGCACCTTCGCCACCGGCTTCCACGACCAACGCCTGATCGCCGACCCCGACGATGCCTCTGCCTATGCCGGGCTGCGGCGGCGCTGGGAGGCGGCGTCGGCCAGGCTGCCCGGGCGGGACCGCCCGGGTGACCCCGCCACCGTGGCAGCCGCCGTCTACGAGGCGGCCACGAGCCACGCCCACCCCCTGCGCCGACTGGTTGGCGCCGACGCCGAGCTCATCGCCCAGTTGCGCCGAGACCTCGACGACGCCGACTTCGAACAGACCGTACGCCGTGCCCTCGACTTCTGGGAGTAACGGGTAGGCTGGCCGACAGTTCTGCGAGTCCTGCATCCGGCGGGCCTCGCGGGTCACCTCACTTGCTCCTCTCGCTTCTGTGCGGAGTCGCCGAGGCCGACCCACCGCATTGCACGATCCGACAGGAGCAGATCATGAACGTCACCTTCGACGCGCTCGGCATCTCGGCCGACCTCGTCCATGCCCTCGCCGAGCGGGGGATCACCGAGCCGTTCCCCGTGCAGCGCCTGACCCTGCCCGACGCCCTGGCCGGGCGTGACGTGTGCGGCAGGGCCAAGACCGGCTCGGGCAAGACCCTCGCCTTCGGCCTTGCCCTCGTCGAGCGGGTCGACTCGGCCGCGCCGGGCCGGCCTCGTGCCCTGGTCCTCGTGCCTACCAGGGAGCTGGCCACCCAGGTCGCCGCCGAGCTCGCTCCCCTGGGCAAGGTCCGGGGCCGTACGGTGAGGGCGGTCTACGGCGGCACCGACCTCGACCGCCAGTCGACGGCGCTGCGGCGCGGCATCGACATCGTCGTGGCCACGCCGGGCCGGCTCATCGACCTCATCGACCGGGGCGCGGTCTCCCTCGCCGACGTCGGCACCGTCGTGCTCGACGAGGCCGACCGGATGGCCGACATGGGCTTCCTGCCCCAGGTCGAATGGATCCTCCGCCGTGTCGTCGGCCCCCACCAGACCATGCTGTTCTCGGCCACGCTCGACGGCGACGTCGATCACGTGGTCCGGGTGCACATGCACGAGCCGGCGTTCCACGAGGTCGAGTCCGATCGCGTCGACGTCGATGACATGGAGCACCGCTTCTTCCTCGTGCACCAGATGGACAAGGTGCGGGTGGCGGCGGCGATCGCCCGGGGCAGCGAGCGCTGCCTGATCTTCGTGCGCACCAAGCGGGGGGCCGACCGCCTTGCCCTCCAGCTCGCCCGTGAAGGCGTCGCCGCCCAGCCCATCCACGGCGACCTGCGCCAGAGCGCCAGGGAGCGGGCGCTGCGGGACTTCGCCGCCGGGAAGCTGCACGTGCTGGTGGCCACCGACGTGGCCGCCCGAGGCATCCACGTCGACGAGATCGACGTAGTGGTGCACTACGACCCGCCCGAGGACCACAAGGCCTACGTCCACCGATCGGGGCGTACCGCCCGGGCCGGCACCACGGGCGTGGCGGCCACGCTGGTCCTGTGGGACCAGGAGCGCGACGTGCGCCAGATGCAGAAGCGCCTGGGCCTCGACCTTCCGCTCGTGGAGGTCTTCTCCAACGACGCCCGCCTGGCCGATCTGGCTGCCTGGAAGGACGAGCTCACCGAGACCGGCACCCTCGTCTGACGGCCCGCCTCTGACCGGGCCCGTGCTCCCTTCCGGGCCACGGCAGGCCTACGCCGGCCTCGTCGCCGGCGGTTGCACTCCGGCGACGGCCCGGGCCCGAGTGGTGGCGGGCGTTGCCACCGCGGTCCAGGGGGCCCTGGCCGTGGAGCTGCCCGCCCTGAGCCTGGTGTCGCGATGGGGGCCTCCCGTTGACGTCGAGCTCGAGGGGTGCGAGCCCACGCCGTGGCTCCTCGGTGCCGTCTACGAGTCGCTGCTCGATGTCGAGGGACGACGGGCTGGAGGCGCCTTCTACACCCCTTCGGTGGTAGCGGCCACGATGGTGGCCTGGGCCCTCGACGGCCTCCAGGTCGACGAGCCGGTGATCTGCGATCCGGCGGTAGGTGGGGGCGCGTTCCTCCTCGCCGCCGCCGCCGCCCTGGCCGGACAGGGGCTGTCCCCGGCCCGGGTGGTGCAGCGGTGCCTCATCGGCGCCGACATCGATCCGGTGGCGGCAGCGGTGAGCGAGGCGGCACTGGCGCTGTGGTGCGGCGGGAGCGCCGTCCCCCGGGTGGTGGTGGATGACGCCTTGGTGCTCGACCCCGGCGACTGGCCGGCGCGCCCGCACGTCGTGGTCGGCAACCCCCCGTTCCTCGGCCAGCTCTCCCGGGCGACGGCTCGGAGCCGGGTCGAGGCCGCCGAGCTCCGCCGGCGCTTCGGTCCGCTCGCCCGGGGCTTGGTCGACGCCGCCGTGCTGTTCCTCGTCGCTGGCACCCGCCTGGTGCGACCGGGCGGGACCGTCGCCCTCGTGTTACCCCAGTCGTTCCTCGCCACCCGCGACGCCGCCCCGGCCCGGACGGCGGTGGCCAGCGAGGCCTCCCTGGAGGTGCTGTGGCTCCCGTCGACGCCAGTCTTCGACGCTTCCGTGCAAGTGTGCGTCGCCGTGGTGCGCCGTGGCGGTGCTCGTCCCAGCACCCTGCGGGTGTGCCGGGGGCTGCCGGCGGCAGTGGTGGACGAGGTCGACGTCGACCCCCGTGCGCTGGCGGCGGCCACGACGTGGTCCCACCTGGTGGTCGCCATCGCCGAGGTGCCCGAGTGCCGGTTCTCGTCCTTCGGCACCCTTGGGCAGTGGTGCGGGGTGTACGCCGACTTCCGCCAGCAGTACTACGGCGTAGCTCCTTTCGTCGTCGACGATCCCGGCGGCTCCCTCGCCGACTCGCTCTACCCCCGCCTGGTCACCAGCGGCCTTGTCGACCCCGCCGTCTGCCGCTGGGGGCATCGCGTCACCCGCCACCACGGGTGCCGTTGGCGCGCTCCCCGGGTCGACCTGGCTCGCCTTGAGCTCGAGAGCGACCTCGGCGCCTGGGGCCGGGCCCGCCTGGTGCCCAAGATCGTCGTCGCCACCCAGACCCGGGTGGTCGAGGCCGCCGTCGACGTGTCCGGCACCTGGCTTCCGTCGACGCCACTGTTGAGCGTGGTCGCGCCCGTCGGGCGTCTCTGGCACGCCGCCGCCGTGCTGCTGTCGCCGGTGGTGACCGCCTGGGCGCTGCGTCACTGGGGAGGGGCGGCGCTCGCCGCCGATGCCATCAAGCTCGGCGCCGCCCAGCTGCGGGCCGTGCCCCTTCCCGCCGCCGGACCCGACTGGGACGCCGCCGCCGCCGCCGTGTGTCGGGCGTCGGCAGCGGGGAACGAGGCCGAACGCCACCGGGAGCTGCTCGCCGCCGCCGCCGCCAGCTGCCGGGCCTTCCGGGCCGACCCGTCGACCCTGTGCCCGTGGTGGGCCGCTCGTCTGCCCCGTACCTCCCGGCTCGGCTCCTGATCCACGCAATCCCGTCGCTCGTCAGGTCCCGGCGAGGCGGTCCACCACTGGCGCGAACGACGACAGCGCCGGTTCGGGCACGGTGACATAGGAGATCCCATAGCGCTCGCGAGCGGCGTACAGGTGCTCGGCGGCCTGGGCGACCGAGCCGAGCACGACGTGGGGGCTGGCGAGCACCGCCTCCGGCGCCATGCCCCACCGCCCGGCCAGCTCCTCGGCTCGCTGCTGGCGGCGGGCCCGGTCATCGGTCACCTCCACCACCAGGATGAGCACGTGCACCTCGAGTCCGGCGAAGCGCTCGCCGGCGGCGCTGCGCACCGCAGCCAGCTTCGCCTCGGTGGCATCGGGCGAGATGTCAAGCTCCAGCACGCCGTCCCGTCGGGCACGCGGTGCCAGCCCGACGATGTCGGCGTGGTGGCCGGCGAGGGCCAGGAGGCGAGGGCCGCCGCCGCCGATGAACAACGGGGGCCCACCGGCTCGAGCGGGCAGGGGGCGTCCCTCCATCCCAGCCACCTGGTAGTGACGACCCGAGAAGCTGAAGGGCTCGCCCGACCACAGTCCTTTGAGCACGGCCACCGCCTCCTCCAGCCGCTCGACCCGCAACCGGCCGGGCTCGAAGGCGATGCCCGCCCGGTCGTACTCCTCCTTGCGCCACCCCGCGCCGATGCCGAGCTCGAGACGTCCGCCCGAGAGGAGGTCGACGGTGGCCGCCTCCTTCGCCAGGACCACCGGGTGGCGGTAGTCGTTGTCGAGGACGAAGGTGCCCACCCGCAGCGTGGTGGTGGCGGCGGCGGCCACGGCGATGGCCGGAAGGGGGGCCAGCTGGTCGCCGAGGTGGTCGGGCACAGCCATGGTCGAGTAGCCGAGCTCCTCCACCCGGCGCGCCGTCTCGGGCCAGTCGTGGCCGTGGTCGAAGCCGGCGAGCGACAGCCCGAAGCGGAACGGTCGCAGCGCCGGCACCCGGGCGACGCTACCCGGGGGATGTGGCCCGGCCGGTGTCGGTGCGTCCCGGCGCGGCGCTATCCGCTGGGGGAGGTAGGCACCCGCAAGTACGCTCGGCGACGATGCCCGCCGCCCTTCCTGCCACCGGTGCCTGGCGCCCGGGCGACCCGGTCGGGCGGCGCCGCTTCGCCACGGTGGCCGTCGATCGGCCCTTCGTCCTCGAAGGCGGCGGCCAGCTGCGGTCCATCTCGGTGGCCTACGAGACCTGGGGCGAGCTGGCGCCCGATGCCGGCAACGCCGTATTGGTGTGCCACGCCCTCACCGGTGACTCGCATGCCGCGGGCGGCGCTGGCCCCGGCCACGCCGCCCCGGGTTGGTGGGACGGGCTCATCGGGCCCGGTCGAGCGCTCGACACCGACCGTTGGTTCGTGGTCTGCGCCAACGTGCTCGGTGGGTGCCAGGGCAGCACCGGGCCCGCCTCGCCGGTGTCCGGCGATCCCGACGCCCGCCCCTACGGGTCGGCGTTCCCGGTGGTGTCGGTGCGCGACATGGTCCGCACCCAGGTGGCGGTGGCCCGTGACCTCGGCGTCGACCGCTGGCTGTGCGTGGTTGGAGGCTCGATGGGCGGGATGCAGGTGCTCGAGTGGGGGGTGATGTTCCCCGAGCGGGTGCGCTCGCTCGTACCCATCGCCACCTCGGCCGCGGCCAGCGCTCAGCAGATCGCCTTCGGCAGCGCCGGGCGCAAGGCCATCCGCCTCGATCCCCGGTGGCGGGGGGGCGACTACTACGACGCCCTCCCTGGTGAGGGGCCGGCCGAGGGTCTGGCCCTGGCCCGCAGCATCGCCCAGATTACCTACCGCAGCGACGACGTCTTCACCGACCGTTTCGGGCGCGAGGTGGTCGAGCCGCTCGACGGCTTCTCGTTGTGGCAGCGCTTCCAGGTGGAGCGTTACCTCGAGTACCACGGGGCCAAGCTGGCCCGGCGATTCGATGCCAACTCCTACCTTTGCCTGACCAAGGCGATGGACCTGCACGACCTGGCCCGGGGCCGAGGCGGCCTGCGGGAGGCGCTCGCCCGCATCTCGGCGCCGACCTTGATCATGGGGATCTCCTCGGACACCCTGTACCCCACCTACCAGCAGCGCCAGCTGTGCGAGCTGCTCGCCGGCGGGGGCTGCGCCAGCGAATACGTGGAGATCGACAGTCGTCACGGCCACGACGGGTTCCTCCTCGAGCTCGATCAGGTCGGCGCGGCGTTGTCCCCGTTCCTCGCCGGGGTGGAGAAGTCGGAGCACCGGTGACCGAAGACCACGAGCACCGACGCCCGGCGACCTGTCACATCGAGACCCGTGCCATCGTGGCCGGGAGGGCCGAGCATGGAAGGTCGCTGGCCCCCCCGTTGTGGGCGTCGAGCACCTTTGAGACCTCCACCGTCGAGGAGAGCCTGCGCCTGGCCACCTCGCCCCGACCGAAGAGCTTCTACAGCCGTTACGGCAATCCGACGGTGCGGTCGTTCGAGGACGCGGTGGCCGAGCTGGAGGGAGCCGAGGCGGCGCAGGCCTTCGCCTCGGGCATGGGCGCGATCTCGTCGCTGGCGCTGGCCCTGTGCTCGAGCGGCGACCACATCGTCGCCCAGCGCCAGCTTTTCTCCTCGACTGCGCTGTTGTTCCAAGCCGTGTGCCCCCGCTTCGGCATCGATGTCACCCTGGTCGACGGGACTGACGCCGCCGCTATGGCCGCCGCCGTCATCCCCGGGCGCACCGTCATGGTCTTCGTGGAGACGCCCGCCAACCCCCTGCTCCAACTCGTCGACCTCGATGCCCTCGGGGCGCTGCGGGGGCCCTTGCGAGTGGTCGACTCCACCCTCGCCGGCCCGCTGGTGCAGCGCCCGCTCGAGCACGGCTGCGATCTCGTCGTCCACTCGGCCACCAAGGGCCTGGCCGGGCACAACGACGCCACCCTCGGCGTCGTCGCCGGGGCCGAGGATCTCGTCCAGTGGATCTGGAGCTACCACACGATCCACGGCGCCACTGCCTCGCCGTACGACGCTCACAACGCCTTGCGCGGGCTGCGCACACTTCCTGTGCGCGCCCGGCAGCAGAGCGAGTCGGCGCAGCGAGTGGCGGAGTTCCTGGAAGGGCACCCGGTCGTGCTGAGAGTGAGCTACCCCGGGCTCGATTCGCACCCCCAGCGCGACCTGGCCAAGCGCCAGATGGTCACCGGCGGTGGGATGGTCAGCTTCGAGCTGGCGGGGGGGTGGGAGGCGGGCCGGCGCTTCGTCGAGTCCGTCACCCTCGCCCACCTGGCGCCTTCCCTGGGCGGGCCCGAGACCCTGGTCACCCATCCCGCATCCACCACCGCGGCCAACCTCTCCCCAGAGGAGCGCGCCGCCATGGAGATCGGCGACGGCCTGGTGCGGATGTCGATCGGCCTCGAGCACGCCGACGACATCGTCGGCGACGTCGCCGGCGCCCTGGCCACCGTCGCCGAAGCCCCGTCGCTCGCCGACCCCGACCGCCGGTGCTGATCCGCCCGCCGCTGCGCTGAGCCCGGGGCTCCACCTGCCCGAACTGGCCGAGGTCGAGCACTACCGGCGACTGGCCGCCGGCGCCCTCGGGCGCCCGGTGGCGGCGGTGGTCGCGCCTGATGCCTGGTACCTGAAGGGCGGGTTGTCGACGGCGGGGTTGGAGGAGGCGCTCACCGGTCGGTCCTTCGTGGCCGTTCGCCGCATCGGCAAGCTGCTGCTGCTCGACGTCGCCGGCGGACAGACCCTCGGCCTGCGCTTCGGCATGACCGGGCGACTGCTGGTCGACGGGTCCGCCGGAGTGGATGACCTGGTGTACGCCAGCACTCGCGACGAGGTCGGCTGGGACCGCCTCCGGGTCGAGTTCGTCGACGGCGGGGATCTGCGAGTGCGCGATCCCCGGCGCCTCGGCGGGGTGTTCCTCGACCCCGACGAATCCCGGCTGGGCGTCGACGGCCTGGCCGTGACCGCCAGCGGGCTGCGCCGGGTGCTGGATGCCAGCACCGCTCCACTGAAGGCCCGGCTCATGGACCAGGCGCGCCTCGCCGGAGTGGGGAACCTCGCCGCCGACGAGATCCTGTTCCGGGCCGGGCTCGACCCCGGGCGGCCCGCGGGGTCGTTGAGCCCGGCCGAGCTGCGCCGGCTCCACCGCCATCTCGTCGGGACCCTGGCCGACCTCATCGCCGGCGGCGGCTCGCACACCGGGAGCCTCCAGGCCAGCCGTGTGCCCGGCGGCCGGTGCCCGCGCGACGGCGCCTCCCTGGTGCGACGGACCATCGGCGGGCGGACGACGTGGTCGTGCCCGCGCCACCAGGTGTAGGCCGTCGGGGCCCGGCAGCTCCTACCATGCTCGAGGTGGGGGGGCAGCGGCGCGCGGGGCCACGGCGGTGGCGGGACAGCCGCAGCCTCGAGCCTCCCCAGCCGCCCGGCACGGTCGCGGCCCGGCGGGCGCACCTCGCCGCCGTCGCCGCTGCCCTGGTCGTGGTCTTCGCCGCGGGGTCGGCCGCCCCGGCTCCCGCCCAGGTGGTCAGCCTCCCCCCGACCTCGGTGCCGTCCTCGTCGACCACCTCCAGGCCCGACGCAGAGGCGACGTCGACCACGCTGCGCGGGACGACGACCCTCGACAACACCACGACCACCGCCGGCAGCGCCTCGGCGAGCAAGACCTCGACCACCACGGCACGGCGCGCACCGACATCGACCTCGACGGCGCGGTCGGTCCGGCGGAACACGACGACGACGGCGGCGACCGCCGGGGCCAGCTCTCGCTCGGGCACCGGTCGCAGCACGACGACGTCCCCGTCGCTCGACATGCTGACCACCACGTCGGTGCAGCCCGTGGTCGACGCCCCGACGTCGACCACCTCGTCGAGGTTGTCGGCCGAGCAGGCGGCGAGCACCTCGGGGTTGAGCACCGGCAGGCTGGTGGCGGTGGTCATCGGAGGCCTGCTGGCGGTGGCTGCCGGGTTGTCCGTGCTGACGCTGCGCTACTGGCGGGCAACCCGGCCCGGAGGGGGTCTCCCCACCGGTTGAGGCGGTGGGGTACTCGGAGACGGAGACTCGGTAGGGTGCGGTGGTGGCCGAGGAGCTCGACGTCGAGGGCATGATCCAGCGGTTCCGGGAGCGGGCCCAGGCGGTGAGGCGGCGAACCCTGCCGCCCGTCGGCGGCCCCGAGCGCCAGCAGTTCATCGAACAGGCCCAGCTCGACTTCCAGGACTACGCCATGGTCGGCGAGGCCCAGGCCAGCGTCGAGGACGGCGTGCTCGTGCTACGCATCGACCTGCGACCGCGGGGTGAGGGCGCCCCACCAGCCTGATCCCGGGGGACGACTGACGAGCCGGCGACCGGTTGCTAGGATCGGAGTTCGACGCGGACGTGGCTCAGTGGTAGAGCATCACCTTGCCAAGGTGAGGGTCGCGGGTTCGAATCCCGTCGTCCGCTCCAGAGAAAACTGCTGGTCAGGGCTAAGAAGGGGAGGCCGAGCCGCCTCCCATTCTGCTTCGGTCCCACACTCGTCCCACAACGGTCCCACACGTCGAGCCGGCACAGCGCGGCAGTGAGAGGTACGGAGCGCCGACGGCGCGGCAGCATGCGACCCGGTACCGCCTGGTATCCGCGAACTCGCGCAGCGTGAACGCGGCGAAGGCCGAACCCCGCTTGGTCGGCCGAATCTGGTCGCACCGTAGCCTTGGCTCGTGGTTGACAGGACCGAGTCGAGCGTCGCTGACCTCGAGGCGAAGATGCGGCGGGGTGGGCGGCGGAGCCCCGACGACGTGTCGATCACGGTCGACGGACGCCGACTCGACTCGAACCGGTGCTGGACTTTTGGGCTGACGTCGAGCCGAGCGGGCCGTTGGTCGGTGGGCGGACTTCGGTGACGAGCAAGGTTGACGGGCCGTCGCTCGACGT
Organism: Actinomycetota bacterium; assembly: GCA_016781135.1. Classification (GTDB taxonomy): domain Bacteria; phylum Actinomycetota; class Acidimicrobiia; order Acidimicrobiales; family CADCSY01; genus JADDRA01. Next base: position 15,944 of record JADDQY010000090.1, on the reverse strand, counting down.
CGCCCACATCATCCAGGTCCTTGCCTCCCACGCTGTTGACTACTCTTGGTGGGCGGCAGGTGGGGCTCGCGAGAACGCTAGTATTTCTTCACTATTATCGCTTGCGACCCGATCCGCCCTCCTTGGAGATCCTTCCGACGAGGACTGCCTTTTCGGAAGGTTCTCTTCACGTCGGGAGGCGCGGCTGGCGAGACAGCACCTGACGATTGAATGGCAGTCCAACGTTTTGCTGCCTAGGGTGCCTCGCTCGAGATGACGCCGCCCGAGACGTTGTTGATCGTTGTCCCCGCGCTGCCCGCGATCGCCGCCGCGGCGATCGCTGTCGCGCGCCCCGTCGGAGAGCGGTCCTCCCGATGGGCGGTACGAGCGGCCTCTGCCGCGTTCGCCGCGGCGATCGTCATGGCGGTCGTCGTGGCTGTGGGCGGACCGGTCGCAGCCGTGGTCGAGGGGGGCGATGGCGATGCGCTCGTTGGCCTGCATGCAACTCGCGTCACCACTTTGTTGGGCTTGCTCACCACCGGCGTCGGCTTGGTCGTGCAGTCCTTCGCCGGCCGTAACCTGCAGGGGGATCTTCGGGAGCGCCGCTTCTTCGTACTGGCCTCGCTGCTGACAGCGGCGACGACGTCGGTGGCCTTCGCCGCCACCCTCGGCCTGCTGTGCGCCTCCTGGATCGTGGCCGGCCTCGCGTTGGCTGCGCTGGTGACCCACCGGAGCACCTGGCGACCGGCGCGGCGCTCGGCCCGGCGGACCCTGCGCAGCCTCTGGGTGGGAGACGGCGCGCTACTGGTGGCCACACTGCTCGCCGTCGTCTCCGTCGGCGAGATCGACCTCCGCTCGCCGGCCGGGGCCGCCAATGAACTCGCCAACGCGTCTATCCCGGTGCTCGGTGGGAACGTGTTGTCGGTGGTCGCCGTGCTCCTGACCGTTGCCGGCATCTCCCGGTCCGCGCTCGTACCCGTGCACCAGTGGCTGCCGGCCACGATCGCAGCGCCCACGCCGGTGTCGGCGCTGCTCCACGCAGGCGTGGTCAACGGCGCCGGCGTCCTGTTGGTGCGACTCGCTCCGGTGTTCGGGTCGTCGGCCGCAGCGACGCACCTGGCCTTCGCAGCGGGTGCCGTCACTGCCTGGTACGCGACGACCGTGATGCTGGTGCGCAGCGACGTGAAGGGGAACCTGGCGTGGTCCACGGCAGGGCAGATGGGGTTCATGACGGTGCAGGTGGCCATAGGAGCGTTGGCCGCGGCGTTGCTCCACGTCGTCGGGCACGGGATGTACAAGGCAGCGCTGTTCCTCGGGGCCGGCAGCGCGGTAACGGACCATCTCCACCACGAGCAACGCCCTGCCCCACATGTCGTCGCCCGGAGCGTTCGGCTGGGCGTCGCGCTGCTCGTGCCGGCCGCGGCACTTTCGGCCGCATTCCTGGTCATCCACCCGCACCTGTCGACGGCGGCGCGCGTGCTCGTGACGGTGTTCGCGTGGGCAACGGCAGCCCGGGCCGTCGATGGGTGGCTGCGCTCGGCGCCGTTCCGGCCCGTCCCGGCGGTCGCAACCGCGGCATTCGGTGCCGCCGCCGGAGTGTTCGCCTACGTCGGTGGGCTAACCGCCGTGGAGACCTTCGTCGCTCCCGCGCTTCCCGCCGCGGTCGCCGAGCCGGTCAGCTCCGCTCTCCTCGTTGCGACGCTCGCGGCGATCGCGCTTGTGGTCGCCGTCGTCTGGCTCACTCCAGGGGAGCGGATGCGCAGGTTGCGCAGCCGGGTGTACGCCCTCGTGCTCACCTCGGCGCCCGTCGCCTCCCGGTTGACGACCCGAGGCAGTTCGACCGGGGTAGCGCCCGTGCCAGAATCCCGCCAGCTTCGGCCGGACGTGGAGCTTGCCACACGATCGACATGAGCAACCGAAACGACGACCACCGCGGACGATCTGCCCGCCACACCGAACTCCTCGCCGATGTCTCCAAAGCGGCGGAGATCATCGCTCCGCTCTGGCCGCTGACCAGCTTCGTGGCGGTCAATCCCCTCCTCGGCCTGCAGCACCTGCCCTTCGACGACGCCGCCGCCGTCGCCCGACGGTGGTTGCGGGCACGCACCCACCTGACGCTCGCCGCGTTCCGCGAGGCCCACGCGCTCGGGGCCATCACCGATGCTGATCTCCGGCGTGCCATCATCGAAGTCGACTCGAAGCTCGCGTCGCAGCCCAGCGTCGAGATCGGGGAGCCAACGGTCGATGCGGTGGAGATCGTCCGATTGGACCTCCTCGTGGGACCGGACGACAAGCCCCGGGACACCGCCCACGATCGGGTCGGCCGTACGGATGTCCAGACCGTCCGGGCGGTGAGCCAGCTCGTGGCCGCGTGGTGTGCAGTCTTCGTCGACGAGGCCGGGGTTCCGTGGCCCATGCCCCGCCGCGAGCACGGGTTCTTCCGTGCGTGGCGAGAGCTCACGCAACACGACCGGCGGCTCCGGCGCCTCGCTGGCCCGACCGGCATGCAGTGGCTGGCGCAACTACCTGATCATCCGGTCGAGGCACTCGCCGCTTCCCTCGATGCGCTGGGTGTCGGCGGCGATCGCGTCGACGCCCTTCGCGAACACCTCGGCCGGCTTCCGGGCTGGGCCGGGTACGCGCGCTGGCACGACGAGTGGGCTCCGCCCGACCACCATCGTCCCCCGTTGCGCCTCGTGGACCTGCTCGCCGCGCAGGTGGCCGCAACGGCAGCGGCGGCCCATGGTGCCGCTGACCAGCAGCCCCCGCAGGACCAGGATCAGGTGGTCGAGAACCTCCTCGAGCACCGGGCGGCGGCGGTGCTCGCCGCTCTGGGCAGCACCTCCGACGATCCCTTCGTCACCTCCGCCGTGCGTGGCGTCCTGCAGCAGGTGCCGCCGCCGGTGCGGAAGTCGATGTGGCTCGAGGCGCAGGAGGGCAACTTCCGCGATCGTCTGCTGGGACTGCTGAGCCGCCCGGACCCCGGGCCGGCGGCCGAGCGGCCGGACGTGCAAGCGGCCTTCTGCATCGACGCACGCTCGGAGGGCCTGCGACGGCACCTGGAGGCGTGCGGCCCCTACGACACCCTCGGGTTCGCAGGGTTCTTCGGCGTTCCCGTGCGCTGGCGGCCGCTGGGGTCGACGGAGAGCCATCCGCGCTGCCCGCCGCTGCTGACGGCTGACCACGAGGTCGCCGAGCAGCCGCTCGTCCCTGACGACGCCCTCGGCTACCTCATAGCGCAGCGAGCCGCCGGCGCAGGACACGAGGCCTTCCACGCCCCCAAAGGGAGCCTGGCCGGTCCGTTCGCGCTCGCCGAGGCGGCGGGTTACATCATGGGTCCTGTGGCCGCGGCCAGGACGCTGGCACCAGGCTTGGCGCGTCGCCTGACGGGACTGACGACGCGCCGAGTCGCCTCCCTGCAAACACGACCGGCTGTCGAGGCGGAACACGACGACAGCTCCGGCTTGGCGCTCGAGGAGCGGACCTCGTCCGCCGAGAGCATCGTCCGGACCATGGGCCTGACCCGCTTCGCCCGGCTCATCGTGCTCTGCGGGCACGGCAGCCACAACGTCAACAACCCGCACGGATCGTCCTATGACTGCGGCGCGTGCGGCGGCGCCCCCGGTGGGCCAAGCGCCCGAGTGGCAGTTGCCATCCTCAACGACCCTGGGGTCCGTGCCGGCCTCGAAGAGCGAGGCATCATGGTGCCCGACGACACCCGCTTCGTTGCCGCCCAGCACGACACCGTCTCCGACGAAGTGACCGTTCTCGACCGCGAGGCCGTGCCGGACAGCCACGAACGGCTGGTCGCGGCCTTCGAGCGGGACGTCGCGCTGGCCGGTGAACGGCTCGCACGCGAGCGCGCCGGGCGCCTCCCGGGAGATCCGAAGAAGGTCCGGATCCGTGGGCACGACTGGGCGCAGGTGCGTCCGGAGTGGGGGCTCGCCGGCAATGCTGCGTTCGTCATCGGACCCCGCTCGATCACCGCCGAACTCGACTTGGCATGTCGCGTGTTCCTGCACTCCTACGACGCCGAGGGCGATGGCGACGGCGACGCCCTGGAGACGATCCTCACCGCGCCGCTCATCGTCGGCCAGTGGATCTCCGCTCAGTACTACTTCTCGTCGGTCGACCCCGACCAGTTCGGCGCGGGAGACAAGACGCTGCACAACCCGGTGGGCGGCATCGGCGTCGTCCTCGGCGAGGGCGGCGACCTCCAGGTCGGCCTCCCGGCGCAGGCAGTGGGCGTTGGAGAGCGGCGCATCCATGAACCGCTGCGCCTGCTCGCGGTCGTCCAGGCGCCCCTCGAGCGCACCGAGGCGATCATCCAGCGCCACCAGGTGCTCCGAGAACTGATCGGTGGGAAGTGGATCACCATGGCCGGCCGTTCGCACGGGGACGAGCACTGGTCCATCCGCAGCCCGGGCGGCACGTGGATGACGTGGTACCCGGCCGACGACAGCGTGGATCACACCAACGCATCGCTGGAGGTTCGATGAGCTGGGGAAGGCCTGGCTCCCATGGCCAAGATCGAGGTCGTCGGCGGCGACCAGGTCCCAGCCGTGCGAGATCTCTTCATCGGAGCCGGCGCACCGGCTACACGGGCGTCTCGGGCGTCTCCGGGTTCGGTCACCACGGCCACCACCAGGGCCGGCCGCTGTTCGACGACCGTGCCAGCCTGTCCATGCTCATCACCGTCGTGCCCCAAGACAAGGTCCCGTCGCTAGTCACGGGCCTCCGGCGCCTGCTCGAGGACCGGCACGGGGTCTTCTTTGTCACCAGACCCACGTGAGCCGCCGCCACTACTTCCGCTGAGCGCCCTCCCGGCACGCGTCGACGGCGACCTCGTCGGAGGGCGGCAGCACCCGGATGGCGGTCACGGGTAGCACCGGAGGCAGGTCCCGGGGTCGGCGAGGGTCCCTTCCGGCACGACTGCGCGTTCCGCCCGGTGATGGCACACGGGACAACTGTCGTTTCTCAGCTCGGACCTGCTCGACCGCTGCACCGCACCAGGAGCACGGCACGCCGAGGACGACATCGAAACGTCCCCAGCCCGGCGATTCGCAGGCCGGGCAGGATGCATCGAGCGCGCCGCGAGGTCCAACGCGGCCTCACCGATGACGGCTCGTCGCCGCGGGCAGCAATGGGCGCGAAAGTCGGTGTCAACACGGGCGAGCCCGTCGGATGAGGCCGCAGCGCCACGCAATCACGGCCGCCTCGATGTCCGCTTCCAGGGGCGGCCCGATGCACTCGAGCTTGCCGTGCCTAGTCGCGAGCACGGCCCGCTCATTCCGGTAGGGCGCTGCCTGCGGTGGCAAAGCGAGAGATGTCAGGGTCTTTCCGAGGGCTGAGCGTTGGAGCGACGGCGAGGCGGGTGCCTGAACAGTCGAACGACAACTCGTGGAAAGTTCTTGCCGGCAAATGTCTGCATAATAAAGCGACCGTGACCTCGGTCGACCGACCATGGGCGAGCCGACGAACGCGTCCGACGCCATGAAGGCGGATGGACCTCCACCCCTTCACCTCATCACCGCAAGCCTGCCCTACGATGCTGGTAATGGATTTCCCACAGTGAGATGGGACTCGAATCGTGAGCCAAGTCAGCCAACCTCACAGACGTCGACTGGACCTTCCTCACCAACCACGCCCACGTCCTCCTGGCAATCGCTTCGAATCCGACGCTGCGGCTCCGCGACATCGCCGCGATCGTGGGATCACCGAGCCGGCCATCGTGGGCATCCTCTCGGACCTGGAGGAGGCCGGCTACATCGAGCGCGAAAAGGTGGGCCGGCGCAACCAGTACGTCCTCGACCGGTCAAGACCCTTGCGTCACCCACGCGAGGCGCATCATCAAGTCGGGGAACTCCTCGAAGCTATCGAGCACAGTACCGACCGCGATCCGACTCGCTGAAGCGATGGTTCGGGTTCGTGACCTGAGCGCTCCATCTACCGTCGCCCGCCTTGGAGTGCGGCCAGCTGGTCAGGAGTAGAGCGAGAAGAACTTCGCCAGGGCCTGCGGTAACTCCAGATTGGAGCGGAGAGAGCCGATCGCTACCCCGAGCACGAAGAAGATGATCACCGGGTCGAGCAGGCTGCTTTTACGACTCGATCCTCAGTCAGTCCGTTCCGTCAACCAGGAGACACCTGTGATTGCCGCTCGATCACGGCGTGGTGCCATTGCCGCCTGACCCCGAGAGGCGGCGGATGTCGACCGCCACACCCAGCGCCCCTGCAGAGCGCGCTGCGCCGATGTCACCAGGCCCCAGGCCCCCTTGGGCGTAGACGGGCAACGGGCTGGCCGCGACCAGCTCCTGCAGGCCGTCCCAACCCAGCGCCTGGTCTGTGGGGTGCGAAGCCGTGGGGAGAACCGGCGACACGATGGCGACGTCGGCACCCAGTGCACTGGCGCGCTCGAGGTCCCGCGCGTTGTGAGCTGACACCGCCCACAGGCGCGTCGGCGGCCGCTCTGTAAGGCCGGCCAGCGCGGCGGCGCTGCTGTGCAACCCGCAGGCACCGGCCTGGCGTGCCTCGAGCGCCGTCCCGGACAGGAGGAGGCGCAGCCCCGTCCCCCGCCTGAGCTGGCGCAGCCGGCGGGTGAGCTGGACGCGCTGACCAGGCGCGAGCTCCAGTGCTCGCACGATCAGGAGCCGCAGGCCGTCGGCCACCAACGACGGCATCCTCGCCATCAGCTCGTCAGGAGCGCCCGGCGCACGGCTCACCCGGGCGACTGCCACCAGCTCGGGGAGCGCCAACGTCGCGAAGGCGAGCTCGTTGCTCGCCAGCAGTGGCCCGACCGTCGGACGGGCGGGGTCCACCCATGCCAGCCGCTGGCCTTCCCTGCCGTTCGGCTCGCCCGACCACCGGCGCACGTGGAACCAGTGCAACCGCAGCCGCTTGGCCGGGAAGTCGTGCTCGTAGACCCGCCAGGGCGCGAGTTCGAGGGCGCGGACGCCGACCTCCTCGAGCAGCTCGCGCGCGGCGGCCTGGGCCGCGCTCTCACCCGGTTCGATCTGGCCCCCAGGGAGCTCCCAGAAGCCGGCCGCGTCACTGCCGGCCTTGCGTTCTGCCAGCAACACGCGCCCGTCGGGCGCGCGGAGCACGCCGACCGCCACGTCGACCACGGGACGACCGACGAGGGGTAGACGGCGGCCAGGCAGCATCAGTCCGGCCACACGCGTTCCGGGTGGAGCGGACGAGATCGCCCTGGCGACTGGGTCGTCGCCCGGTCCTCAGGGTCCACTCGCCCGGTCTCCGTCGGAGGGGCCGAGTCCACCACCTCGGTGCGGTCCAGCAGCTCGGCCAGCTTCTCCTCGATGCGCTCACCGAGGCTGCCCCCACTGGCATCCTCCGTCGGAGCTTCTTGGGTGCTGTCCTTCGCCGCCGCCCTCGTCGGCCCCTGGCTCGCGGGGGTGGCCGGGCCGCGTTTGGCGGGGGTCACGTCAAGCTGCGTCCACGCTGGCGAGTGCCTCGGCGCGGGCGGCGAACTCCCTTGCCTCCGCGCCGACGGCCGCTCCACCCCAGCCATACACCGTGACGTTGACGTGTGTCCGGCTGAAGCTCAGATCCGGATAGAGCCCGGTCTCCTTCGACAGGCCCGCGAGCCGGTCGAGGAAGGCTCGTGTCTCGGGGTAGGCGGCGAACTCGAAGCGGCGGTGAAGCAACGATGGTTTCTCGACCTCCGTCCAGCCCTCCGGCCATCGGGGTTCCGTGGTCATCTGGTTCTCCTCGTCGGTGAATGGGGATCCTCAACGCCAGCCGGGCTGCCTGGCGTCGCCCCGCCCGAGCTGGGCGCCTGTGCTCAGCTCACCGCCCCGGAGTACTGGGGGTCGCGGGTACCGTCGGGAAGGATCTGCTCAACCTCGCTGTGCGGCCGGGCGATGATGTGTGCCGCAGCCAGGCCGTCGCCCACGCGCTCGCACGCGTCAGCACCGGCACGGACTGCGGCGTTGACGGCGCCCGTCTCGCCACGGACCAGCACGGTGACGTAGCCGCCGCCGACGAACTGGCGGCCGATCAGCCGCACCTCTGACGCCTTGGTCATGGCGTCGGCAGCCTCGATCGCCGGGACGAGCCCACGGGTCTCGATCATGCCCAGGGCAATGCCCGGAATGTCACTTCCATTGTTGGTGGCCATTTGTTTCCTCCGTAGATGAGTTGAGTTCGGGTGTTACAGGGTGAAGGGGTTGGACCGAGTCAGTCGTGCCAGCGCTCCTCGCTCCAGTGGTCGATGATCCCCCCGATGGTCAGGTCGGTGGTGATCTTCGGATCGCCGGTGGCATGGCGGGCCGCCGAGGTGCTGATGGTGATGACGAAGTCGCCCGGCTTTGCGCCGACCGAGTCGAGTGCCACTTCCAGGTCGCCGCTGTCGTCTTCGACCACCCGCAGCGACTTGGCTTGGAGCGTGGGGGTTCGAGCGGTGGTGACGAGGTCGCGGACGACGCGGTGGATCTTCATCGTCGCGCCCCATCGCCCGCAGACCGCGCCCTATCGTCCGCAGACCGCGCCTCACCGTTCGCAGACGGGGCGGCCCGCTCCTCGCTCTCCTCGTCCCAGTAGTCGATGATGCCGACGATGGTCAGGTCGCTCGGGTACTCCTTGCTGCCGGCGGCGTCGCGCGCCGCCGAGCTGCCACACGCGATCACCCAGTCGCCGGGCTTGCAGCCGACGGGATCGACCGCCACCTGCTTGCCTCCCTTCCGGTCCTGGACGACCAGCAGCCGGTGGCTCTCGAGGCCGCCGATGCGGGCGGTGGCGACCAGCGTGCCTTCGACGCGGAAGATCTTCATCGCTGTGCCTCCTTGGGTCGCGCTCCGGGTGGGAGCGAGCTCGGCGGGCCGTCGTCCTCCGCCTCGAGCACCTCTAGGCGCGACCGGCCCCGCGCTCGCACGACCCCTTGGGTGACGAGGCCAGCAGGGCCGGCCGCACCCGCATACCGGGTCTCGATCGCCGCGGCTAGGCGCCGAGCACGTGCTTGCGCCCCGGCCCTGGCGCCCGGGATGCGCTCGTCGTAGGCGACGTGCACGAGCACCGGCACCGCAAGCCCGTACGGCGCATTCGTCCTTGCGAGGACCCCGATGCCGACGTCGAGGTCGACGGCACCTACTTCCAGCGTGCCCATCTGCGCCTGAAAGACGAGGTTGCGCAGTTGGACGTCGTCGATCGCGTCGCCGGCCACGATCAGCGTCTCGGCGTGGCCGTAATCCGCGTACCTTCCGCCGTTCCAGCCGCGAACCGCATCGACCTGGCCGATGTTGTTCTTCAGCAGGTAGCCGCAGAGCCAGCGCATGCCCTCGGTTCCGGCGTCGGCCGCGTCCACGCCGGCGCAGTCGGCGACCGCTTGGCGGATGAACTCCTTGGCGGCCTCGCGCTCGAGGCTCGCCGTCTGTTCGTAGAGCGTGGCGCTGGAGACGAAGCGGTCCACGTCCGTCTTACCGGCGGCGTCGGGAACGTGCACGCGGATGGCGTCGGTGTCCGTGTCCACCCCGACGAGCAGCGTGGCCACGCTCGCCGCGCAGCACTGGGTGGACTCGACGGCACCCTCGAGCTCCTGAAGCCGCGCCAGCAGGGCGGTTGCGGCGCGCACCTGGTCACTGCCGAATGCGGCACAGCCTTGGTGGCGTGGGTCGACGCTGCTGAAGTGGTAGAGCCCGATCTTCAGGTAGCGCGTGGGCTCGCTGGCGTCGTTCGGCCAGCCCTCGCGCCAGCGTCGCAGCTCCACCGCTTCCCAACGGTGCAACGCATCCTCGACGTCGAACATCGCGCCGGCATATGAGTCGTGCCACACCACGACCGCAGGCGGCACCCGCAGGATGAAATCCACCACCCCCCCGAGGCGCCCGTCGGCGCAGGCGGTGATGTCGACCGCGTGGAAGCCGAAACGCCGGATCAACACCTCGGTGCTCTCGCCCTCCTCGACCAGTGCGAGGTTCCGGTCGAACTCGCGCTCCACCAGGTTGCGGAAGGTCCCGAGCACGCAGCGGGCGTGGATGCGGCCGAGGTTCAGCGGTGAGCTCCAGGACGACTCCAGCTCAGCCGCCGGGATGTCGACCCCGAGCGAGTCGGCCAGCTCGCGGTGCGCCTGCTCGGGGAAGTCGTCGTCGAACTGGCGCGGTGCCAGCCGGCGCAGGACGGGTTCGATGAGCTCGAAGGCGGCCGCGATCTCCTCGGCTCGCTGCTTGAGGGCGTCGCTGAGCGCCGGCTCGGCCAGCGGATGCCCACCCGCCGGCAGGCTGAACCCGAACCCCACATTCCGGGCCGGCTGGCCCGGCGGCGACGTCACCGTCGCCACCGCGCCCGGGCGCGGCCAGGCCGCAGCCTGGTCCCAGGGAGCGAGCCAGCGTCCGTCGGGCTGGAGCAGGGACTTCATCCCTGGGCTCCGCCGGAGACGGTGACGCGTCCCGCCGCCTTCGCGCCCCCGCCGGAGCGGCCGGTGACGTTCTCGCGCGGCGGCCTCGCGGGCATGGCCAGGTCCCGGAACCTGCCTGCGCCGGCCCAGCCGTGGGGACCGCCGCCGCCTTCGCTGGGGTTGCGCCCGGCCGCGATGTAGCCCTCGGTGCCGGTGACCCGGTCGTTTGCCGTCCAGGCGGAACCAGTGACCGTACGCCCTTCGGTGCGACCCTCGCCCGTGACCGCCGGTTGCTCGCCGTCACGGTTCCGGCGGGGCCGGAACAGGAACTCGTTGTTGCCGGTCACCATGCCTTCGCCGATGGCGAAGGACCCGGTGATGCCGCCAGGCACGCTGGAAGGGGACGGCGCCGGCTCGTCGGTCTTTTGCGTGGCGGCGTCGTCGCTCTCCCCGCTGGCCAGGCGCCGGGCCAAAGCCACCGGGAAGGCCCGCCCGCCGGCCCAGTCGTCGGCCGCTGGCTCCGCTGGCCGCAGATCGCCGTAGTAGGACGTCCCGGTGACGCTCTTCCCCTCGCCGCGCTCGGTGCCGGTGACCGCCTCGGCGGGCATGGGGACGTCGCCGGTCACGGCCACACCATTCGGCCTGGACTCGAGGCGCTGGGCCGCGGACTCACCCTCGTCGGGCTCGCACCAGCCGAAGACGGTGGATGGCCCCTGGTAAGGCGTGCCGGTCACCGGGCGGCAGGCACCCGGCTCGCCGCCGGTGGCGTTGGGGCGGTGCTCGACGCTGGGACCCGTGATGAGCTGGCCCGCCCAGGTCTGCGCCACGGTCACCTTGCCGCCGGTCGCCGGGTCCAGACGCGCCCGGTTGAGGTGCGCGCCCGGCGCGGTACCGCCACCGGTGCCGGCGCACTCGCTGGAGTAGGAGGAGAGGTGCTGGTACTGGTCGCCGGTGATCGGGCGGCAGGCGCCGGCCTCGTTCCCGGTGACGCGCCCGCTGCGGCCGACGACCGTGCCGGTGACGGCCAGCCCGCCGTCGGTGTTCTCCAGCGGCTGCCAGGAGCCGTCCCCGCTGGAAGCCGCCGTTCGAGACTGTTGCCCCAGCCTCGTGCCGACGGCGGTCGCGCCCTGCGGGTCGGCCCGGCGCGGGAACTGCGCCGGACGGAAGGTGCCGTCGCTGCGTGGGGTCAGGTCGTCGTCGAACTTCTGGTCGGCTTCGCCGGTGATGGGAAGGTGCTCGCCGGCCTCGTCACCGGTGATGGACACCTTGTTGCGAACCGTGGTGCCCGAGACGACGAGGCCCTGCGGCGTGCGCACCATGCCGACCTTCGGCCCGGCGCCCGACGCGGGGGCCGACCCGTCGGCCGCGACGTACTGCGTGCCCGACACCGGGAGCGCAGCGCCGGGCTCGTCGCCCGTGACCCGCGCGCCCGGACCGATCCCCAGCCCGGTCACCCGCTGGCCGCCGCGGGTGGGAGACACGATGACCTTGGGTGGGTGCGTGACCCGGCCCTCTCGCTGCGGCCTGCTGATCCCTGCGCTGCCGAAGCGGCTCGCCTCGGCGCGCCGAGCCCGGGCCTGCTCACGACCCGAGCCGGTGCCTTCGACCTGCAGGCTCTCCGCCGCGGGAGGCGCCCCCGCGCCGTTGACGTTCTCTGCGGCGGGCGGTGCGCCGTCGCCGTTCAGCGCCTGCTTGCCCTGGGACAGCTGGCGGCGGCGCTGCATGGAGAGGACGCGGCCGAGGTGGGCGGCGGCCACGCCGTCGCTCGCGACCGACGTCCCCCCCGGAGCCCCTTGCGCGCCGCTCGACGCGCCTTGACCGTTGGAAGCGGCGGGAGGCGCCCCCGCGCCGTTGGCGTGCAGGTTCTCCCCGGCGGGCGGTGCGCCGTCGCCGTTCAGCGCCTGCTTGCCCTGGGACAGCTGGCGGCGGCGCTGCATGGAGAGGACGCGGCCGAGGTGGGCGGCGGCCACGCCGTTGGTCGGGCCCGACGTCGCCTGCGGAGCCCCTTGCGCGCCGCTCGGGGCGCCTTGACCGTTGGGAGCAGCCGCCGTCGGGTCACCGTGGCCGTTCAGCGCCTGCTTGCCCTGGGACAGCTGACGACGGCGCTCCATGGAGAGGGCGCGGCCGAGGTGGACGGCGGCCACGCCGTTGGTCGGGCCCGACGTCGCCTGCGGAGCCCCTTGCGCGCCGTTCGGCGCCCCTTGACCATTGGAAGCGGCGGGAGGCGCCCCCGCGCCGTTGCCGTGCAGGTTCTCCCCGGCGGGCGGCGCCCCGCCGCCGTTCAGCGCCTGCTTGCCCTGGGACAGCTGGCGGCGGCGCTGCACGGAGAGGGCGCGGCCGAGGTGGGCGCCGGCCACGCCGTCGGTCCCCCCCGGAGCCCCTTGCGTGCCGTTCGACGCGCCTTGACCGTTGGGAGCGGCGGGGGGCGCTCCCGCGCCGTTGGCCTCCAGGTTCTCCGCGGCGGGCGGCGCTCCCGCGCCGTTGGCCTGCAGGTTCTCCGCGGCCGGGGACCCGACGGCGCCGTTCAGCGCCTGCATGCCCTGGGACAGCTGGCGACGTCGCGCCGCCGCGGCGGCGCGACCGTCACGGGCAGCATTTCCGAGCTCGGCCAGGTCAGCGCTGTCGGCGGTGTCGACCGCGTACATTCCCATTCTCAGCGGCCTCCACCGCGGTGGACGATGAAGACCGGCGCGCCGGCGCCGGCTGCAGCCGCCGTCCGGTCACCACCGCCGTTCAGCGCCTGCTTGCCCTGGGACAGCTGGCGGCGTCGCTGCATGGAGAGGGCGCGGCCGAGGCGGGCGGCGGCCACGCCGTCGGTCGCGACCGCCGTCCCCCCCGGAGTCCCTTGCACGCCGCTCGGCGTCCCTTGACCGTTGGGAGCGGCGCGGGGCGTCGCGTCCACCGCAGCTGCGGGAGTACGAAGCTCGGCCTCCCGGAACCCGGTGCGCACCCGCTCGTGCGCGGGCGCCAAAGCCGACCGGCCGGCGGCGAGCGCCCGGCGCCGCGACATCGCCGCGGCGCGGCCGTCACGGGCAGCATCTCGGAGCGCAGCCAGGTCCCCGCTGTCGGCGGTCTGGACCACGTACATTCGCATTTCTCAGTACTTTCCCATTCTCAGCGGGCTCCAGCGCGGTGGACGATGAAGGCCGTGCCCTGACTCTGCATGTAGTTGTCGTAGCCGAGGAGGCGCACGTGGTGACCGGGATTGGCCCGGTGGCACGAGTCGAGCTCGGCCAGGACCCTGTCCACCGACCGCTCACCAAAGTACGGGAGCTCCCACAGGTACCAGAAGTTCGAGAGGGACTTCTCGGGCTCGGTGTGTTCGATGGCCGGGGCCCAGCCGGACTGGATGAGGTAGGCGATCTGGTGGCGGAGCCGCTCGGGCGTCATCTGTGGCAGGTAGGAGAAGGTCTCCACATGGCGGGGGGTGGGTCCGTAGGGTTCAATGTGCATGTCAATGTCTCCTTTAGGGCCCTCTCCTTCCGGGGCCAGAGGGGTGAGGCGCCGGGGGCATGGAACCGGCGGCCAGTGCGCGGTCAGGCGGTGATCTTGTCCACGGTTTCGAACTCGAACTTGATCTCCTTCCAGGTGTCCATCGCCACCGCGAGCTCGGGACTGTGGCGGGCCGCCTCGGTCAAGATCTCGCGACCCTCGCGTTCGACCGCCCGACCCTGGTTCCGTGCCTCCACGCAGGCCTCGAGCGCTACCCGGTTGGCGTGGGCGCCGGGTGCGTTGCCCCACGGGTGGCCGAGCGTCCCGCCGCCGAACTGCAGGCAGGCGTCGTCGCCGAAGATCGCCACCAGTGCGGGCATGTGCCAGACGTGGATGCCTCCGGAGGCAACGGGAAAGACGCCGGGCATCGATGACCAGTCCTGGTCGAAGAAGATGCCGCGCCTGCGGTTCTCGGGCACGAAGGACTCCCGCATCAGATCGATCCAGCCCATCGTGGCCTCGCGATCGCCTTCGAGCTTGCCGACCACGGTGCCGGAGTGGAGATGGTCGCCCCCGGACAGGCGCAGGCACTTGGCGAGCACCCGGAAGTGAATGCCGTGCATGGGGTTGCGGTCGATCACCGCGTGCATGGCGCGGTGGATGTGGAGCAGCATGCCGTTCCGACGACACCAGTTCGCCAGACCCGTGTTGGCGCAGAAGCCGCCGGTGAGGTAGTCGTGCATGATGATCGGGGCGCCGAGCGACTTGGCGAACTCGGCCCGCTCATACATGTCCTCCGGCGTGGGCGCGGTGACGTTGAGGTAGTGGCCCTTGCGCTCGCCCGTCTCGGCGGTGGCCTTGTGTACCGCTTCCATCACGAACTCGTAGCGGTGGTTCCAGCGCATGAACGGCTGGCTGTTGATGTTCTCGTCGTCCTTGGTGAAGTCGAGCCCGCCTCGGAGGCACTCGTAGACCGCGCGCCCGTAGTTCTTGGCCGACAGGCCGAGCTTGGGCTTGATCGTACAGCCCAGCAGCGCGCGCCCGTACTTGCCGAGGCGGTCGCGCTCCACCTGAATGCCGTTGGGGGGGCCGCCGCAGGTCTTCACGTACGCCACCGGGAAGCGAATGTCTTCGAGGCGCAGGCTGCGGATTGCCTTGAAGCCGAAGACGTTGCCCACGAGCGAGGTCAGGACGTTGACGACCGAGCCTTCCTCAAACAGGTCCATCGGGTAGGCGACAAAGGCGAAGAAGGCGCCGGAGTCGTCCTTCACCGGGTCGATCCGGTAGGCCCGACCCTTGTAGAAGTCGAGATCGGTGAGGTAGTCGGTCCACACCGTCGTCCAGGTGCCGGTGGATGACTCGGCGGCCACCGCCGCGGCCGCTTCCTCGTGCGGCACGCCCTGCTGGGGAAGCACCTTGAAGACGGCCAGGAGGTCAGTGTCCAACGGCACGTAATCCGGGGTCCAGTAGTTGTCGGCGTACTTCTTCACGCCGGCCTGGTAGCCGCCACTGCCGTTACTGCCGTTACTCTGTGCCACGCGGTTCTCCTCGGCTGAAGCCCGGTCTGGGCCGGGTTTCGGACTCCCCACTACGGGGTCTGACGCTTGTCCTGGATACTAATCCAGAGCCTAGGCTGCGGTGGTCGCAGAGTAAAGTGAATACTTAGTCAGAAATCATAACTCTCTGCTTATGACCGGTTGAGGCGTGTCACCGGCGAAGTCGGAGCCGTAGACGAAGATGACCAGCCACTTCGCGTCATCGAGGGGGCGTGAGCGGAACTCGGCCAGCCGCTCGGCGGTGGCGACCACGAACCGCCGGCTGACCGACGAACGCGACGTGAGCTCGACCTCTCCTCGAACTCTGCGCCCACCGGCCGAGCGCCCCTCGTAGCGGCGGGTCGACAGCCCGGCCTGCATGGCCGCCACCGTGTGGGCGGTGAGCAGGTCGGCCGAGGCGAAGGTCTGGTAGGACTCGAGGTGCAGTTCCTGGTAACTGTTCAGGTCCCGGCGGGGCGAGGGGTAGCCCGGAAGAAATTCCAGTGATGTAAGCACAGTCGCGGGGGGTGGTCGCGAAAGTTTGTGTATGGCAAGCGACGCGCCCTGGGCAGAGGAGCTCGAGCGTCGCATTGCCGACCTCGAAGCCGTGGTCGCCTCGCAGGCGGAGCTGATCAGGTCTCAGGCGGAGCTGA